>CAZEPM010000034.1:0-17596 GCA_964514145.1 uncultured Bacteroides sp. | reverse complement strand
GCACGAGGGGAGGGAAGGTCTCTTGGGTTTCCTCGTCCGTCCGGTATGGGTAGGCATAGCCGGCAGCGGTGGGGCAGATTCCGCGAAAAAACAGCCGGCAGGACTCACGTGTCAGGAACAAAAGCGTTAACTTTGCACCAAAACCGACACGATGAAAAGAATGCTCTGTATCTGCCTGACGCTTCTGTGCCTGGCGTCGTGCAACAAAACCAAGAACCTGTTTACGCTGACGGCTCACATCGAAGGGCTCGAAGACTCTCTGGCACTGGCCATCTTGCCCGACACGGCCTACGCACGCATCGACACCATCCGCATCACGGACGGCTCGTTTGTCTACACCCTGACCACGGACACCGTCACGCAGGTAACGCTTTTCTTCCCGACGGGCAGACAGTTCACGCTGTTCGCCGAACAGGGAATTGAAAGCCGGCTCAGCGGGAGCGCGGAAGCATGGGATGAGTTGGACATCAGAGGCGGAACGGCCAACAACGAGCTCAGAGAGTTTCGGCAGACCAACCTGCACACCCATGCCGACGACTTGGGCGACTCCCTGAGAAGTTTCATCAGCCGCCATCCGTTTTCTCCAGCCGGTGCCTATCTGGTAGACAAATACTTCGTGCAACAACCCGACCCGGATGCCAAGGCGGTGCAGGCGTTCATCAAACAGATGGCCGGAACGCTGCATGACTACCGTCTGGTGAAAGACATGCAACAATATCTGGACGACAAACAGAAGCTGGACAGCGGACAATACATCTCTCCACTCCGCATCAGAGACACCAAAGGCGATTACCTCAACTTTACGAAATACAACAATCGGTATCAGATTCTCACTTTCTGGGCCAGCTGGCATCCGGCCAGCCGGCAACGCATGAAAGCGGTGACTCGTGCGGCGAAAGATTACGAGAAAGAGAAGGTGGCCTTCATCAACGTTTCGATTGATACAGACAGACAATGCTGGAAAGACGCCATCGAACAAGACACGCTCAGCGAAGGCGACCATTGCAGCGACTTGGAGGGTTGGGACGGACGGGCGGCCAAACAGTTTGCCGTCAGCCGGATACCCCTGCACGTTTTGCTCGGCAAGCAACGACGCCTCATCATGCAGAGCCAAAGCCTGGACTCCCTGCTGAACAAGCTCGACGAATATCTGCAAGCTGACAAAAAGAAAGAAAAGAAAAACTGATTGTTTCACTCCTTGTTTCGTTTTCACCAAACAGATATCTGAACTACACATGCTTGTCAAACTATTCGGCGCAGCCATTCAGGGCATCGACGCAACCATCATCACCATTGAAGTCAACAGCTCACGCGGCATCAAGTTTTTCCTTGTCGGTCTGCCGGATTCGGCCGTCAAAGAGAGCCACGAACGCATCATCTCCGCATTGCAGGTCAACGGATACAAGTTTCCGAGCCGGCAAATCGTCATCAACATGGCGCCGGCCGATATCCGCAAGGAAGGCTCGTCATACGACCTGCCGCTGGCCATCGGCATCCTGGCCGCCGGCGAGCTTGTGGCTAAAGACATGCTGGGCGACTACCTGCTGATGGGCGAACTCAGTCTGGACGGAAGCCTGCAACCCATCAAAGGCGCCCTGCCCATTGCTATTAAGGCACGCGAAGACGGATTCAAAGGCATCATCCTGCCCAAGCAAAACGCCCGCGAGGCTGCCGTAGTCAACCGGCTGGACGTTTACGGTGTGGAGAACATCTGCGAGGTGATTCGCTTTTTCAATCACGAAGCACCCCTGACTCCGACCATCGTCCACACTCGTGAGGAGTTCTACCGGCAGCAGAACCGTTTCGAGTTCGACTATGCCGATGTAAAAGGACAGGAAAACGTGAAACGCGCACTCGAGGTCGCAGCCGCCGGCGGACACAACGTCATCCTTATCGGGCCGCCGGGAAGCGGCAAGTCAATGATGGCCAAACGCCTGCCTTCAATCCTGCCTCCGCTGACATTGGCCGAGAGTCTGGAAACCACCAAGATACATTCCGTTGCAGGCAAACTGGGCAACCAGACCTCACTCATTGCCCAACGCCCTTTCCGCGCTCCTCACCACTCCATCTCGTCGGTTGCCCTGATAGGCGGCGGCACGAATCCTCAGCCCGGCGAAATCAGTCTGTCACACAACGGAGTGCTCTTTGCCGACGAGTTGCCGGAGTTTAACCGCAATGTGCTCGAAGTGCTCCGACAACCCTTGGAAGATAGGAAAATCACCGTTGCACGTGCCAAATACAGCGTAGAGTTTCCGTGCAACTTCATGTTTGTAGCCTCGATGAACCCCTGTCCGTGCGGATACTACAACCATCCCACCCGTCCGTGCGTGTGCAGTCCAAGCCAAGTCATCCGCTATCTGAACCGCATTTCGGGACCGCTGATGGATCGTATCGATATCCAAGTAGAGATTGTGCCGGTAGCTTTCGAGGACATGGCCAACAACCATCCCGGCGAACCGAGCAGCGAAATACGCAAACGCGTCATCGAGGCACGCCGGATACAAGAAGCGCGCTATGTCGAGTTCCCGCACATCCACAGCAATGCACAGATGACACCCGCCCTGCTGAGTCGCTACGCACAACCCGACAGTCGGGGTATCGCCTTGCTCAAAACCGCCATGACCCGCCTGAATCTCTCTGCCAGAGCTTATGACCGCATCCTGAAAGTGTCACGCACCATTGCCGACCTGAGCGGCAGCGAAACCATCGAAAGCGCTCACATTGCCGAAGCCATCAGTTACCGGAATCTCGACCGAGAGAACTGGATTAAATAGCAAGCAGCTACCGGATGCATCACTGCTGTCCTGTCCGAAAGACCTTCAGGGAAACACAAAAATCAGCCGATCGAGCCATCGGGTAAGGAAATTATAAGGAGCCGGAACGCCACGGCGCCGTTTGTCGTGCAGACAAGCTGTCAGCGATTGCAGTGGTAAGTCGAAAAACAGGCGTGTCAGCGTCTGCCGTTGCACAGTGAGCAAACGTTGATATTCGTCGGGATATGCTTCCAGACGGTTGATCAGAGCAATCGCTTCATCCATGCTACGGACATCACACTCCGGATTAATCAGCTCCTTGTGAATTATTTCGCGCCTGTCCATGATGGCCAATGTACCCAGAGAGATAGCCTCAGCCACCGAATTGCCGCGAATTTTCCGCCCACCCATCTTTACAAAATATTTGGCATCGTAAATGGTTTGCAGATTTTCGGAAATGCGCTGACGATGCAAAAACACCGGCTGGCCGGCTTCCTGTAACGGCAGAAAATGGGCAGGAACCTTGGTGACCGGCCTCTCGGTCGTGCTGTTTATCTCCATAAACACACCCCGCTCATGCGACGGACGTTTCAGCGCCTGCCGCATGATGCGCTCCAGCGTGTCACCTTTGAGAAACGTGTAGGGGAAATCCACCTCTCCGCAGCGGTCAGCCACGTAGCCACGTGCCATCTGATTGAGTGTAACATCGTAGCCGAAATGTGCGCGGCGGGTAGCCATGTTGGCTTCGCCAATCATATAGGCAAAAAGGGTTCCGGGATATTTCCGCACCAACTGCGTGGGCAGACTGATGTTGATGGAGATTACCACGTCGTATGCTCCCCAGTCTACCGTGTGGCAATCTACGGCAAACTCTCCGTTGGCATGCGGGCTGCCCGGCTGCTTGAATTCCTGCCCGGGAATCTGGTCGAGCGTTTTGGTTTTGAGCAGATAAAGGTATTTGCCAAGATGGGGCACCACTTTCCGATAGATTTGTGTTTCGCTTTGTGGCTCTTCTTTCACAATGTAGAAGTCCGCACCCAGTTCGGCCATCAATCCGATAGGGCCTACCCGTCCTTGCGACGAAAACAAAATCGCTCCGGCATCTTTCTCGGTCGGCGGACAGACATACAAGTCTTGGTAGACTTCTTGCTTGACAAGCGCTATTCTAAGAGGATTCATACACATAGGATTCTATGGGTTTCTTGATAAGGTTTCGCGTTTGATTAACAGATTCTCAATGGGTTTCAACGTCAGATAAGCAAAGTAGGCTTCGATTCGCCGGTGCCGGCAACCCAGCTTCCGCAAGATTTCTTTCAGATAGGGCGTAAACATCCAGTCGTCGTACCAATAACTGATGCGGCTCGAATTGGCCAATGTCTGATTAATCCAGTCGATGTATGCCGGACGAATCAGTTCCCGAAACAAATCGGTGCGCAACGGCTTCAATGGCATTTGACGCATTCCGTTCAACACGATGTGTCCCTTGCGCGAGCCGTGCACAGGCATACGCTCCAGATCGAGTCCCATCCATGCAAAAAGTTCTTGCTGCCAACGTCGATGCTTCCGGCGCTCGGGCGGCAAATTGAGCATGCCCAATGCAGGCTCCAGATGAAGGAAAGGCGAGCACGGACGGAAGCCCAACGCACGCGGAACCTCCATCAGATAACGCAACAGCATCATCTTCATCCGAATGGTTTGCAAGATTCGTCCACGAGGATCTTCAAGCAAATCCCGATGTGTGGCATAGTAGGTCTCGGCTAGCTCATTGTCGTGTTTCAACAAAAGCTGGCTGCAATCGGCCGTCAGGTTGTGGGTGTATCCGAGCAAATCCAAATCAGCGGCCGAACGAATCGGAGGCACTTCGATACTCCCCGCCCACAAGTCGCCGACAATGCCGGACAAAACCGTCGAACCTTCCAGTCCCAACTGCGCAATCTGATGGTAAAACTCCATTTGATACATGCCGTGCGCGTGGGTAGAGATCCCGAACAGGGCATCCCAATCGTCGAGATAGCGGTGAAACTGTCCCAAGCCGACATATTGCCAGTCGATATGCAGCTTTTCGCAAAGCAAGCGCGCTTTCTGTGCTTCCGGATGGTTGACCGACGCTCCATAGCTGAAGGCGTGAATCTTGGACTTATCGTTCACCAGCGCATTGAGCAGACGCGAATCGTAGCCGCCACTGGTCGGTATGACAATGGTGTCGGCTGTCCGTTCCCAACGGTCAATCTCGTTCCGAAGCAACTCGATGAGTGTCTGCTCCGTATAGACGCACTGACTGAGCGCTGACAAGGCCTCGTCAGGATGCTGAACAAGGCTGATCCGGCCGTTGACCACGGCCAGTTCGGTACAGGGTGGAAGAAACTTGACATGCATGAGGGGCGTCTGCCCAAACACCGAATAGCCAAAGCGAAGATAATGATACAGACCTTCCGGATGAAAAGTCAGATGCGCCCAGTCTATCACATCGTTGATGCAATGACTCACCTGCAAAGTCTGTTCGTTGTAGAACACCGGACGCGAGGCCAACCAATCGGTTTTATAAACGGTTGTCGTCACTGTGTCGTTCTTTTGGGTAAAGCTGGCTCAATGCCCTCCGGACAATCCACAGATGGCTCTCGATTCGATTGTTGTGGATCAGCAGGAGCAGATTCAGTCCTTGCCCACAGAGCAGGCGTTTGAAAAACTTCAGCAGGGCGACAATGCGAAAACGGGGTACACCGTTGACGGCCTTCTCGTAGTAACTTCGGTAATACTGATCCCACAACGTCAGGGCAATCCGGTTGATGCTGCGTGTGTATGTGGGTTCACGCAGGATGTCGCACAAATGCATCAGACAGTCGGTTCCCTCCTGAGAGTCGGCAAGGCCCACCGTGTAGTCCCGTTGCTCGGTAAGAAAACATTGGAAACTCAAGGATAAATCGCTGTGGATATTTAGTTTCACTACCAATCCTCTATTGCGGACAGGCAGATGCGCATCGGGATAGACAAAGAAGAAGTCGCCTAAGCTGTAACAAATCGGTTTGTCCTTATAAACCTCCCACCCCTGCGGAACGTGCGGATGGCTGGCAATTACCGCATCGGCTCCCCAGTCTATCAGCTCTCGATAGCGCACACGCCATTCAGGTAAGGGCAACTCGATGCGTTCGACGCCGGCATGCACCTGCACAATCAGGACGTCGCACTGTGTTTTTGTCTGTTGAATCAGGTGATTGACATACGGATGATTCACCCATGCAAAGCCGTTTTCGTTTCCCACGCAGGCGCCGAACTCAGCTTCACCAAACGAAAGGTAAGCGATTCTGGGCGACGACTCGGTGTCGATGTATGGTCGATAGATTTCATTGAAAGCCATACCCGCTCCCACCGTGGGGCAGTGGAAGGCGTTCAGTGTCTGCTTCAGCGCCTGATCGCCATAGTCGAAAATATGATTGTTTGCCGTATTTATCAGATTGAATCCCATACGCTCTATCATGGCCGGAGCTTCAACAGACTGGCACAGGTGAGGGCCGACTTTCGGTTGTTGCGAGCCATAGCCTTGCAACGGAGCCTCCAGATTGCACGACCGCACCTCGCACGATGACAGCAGTTCGGTCAGTTCGGCCGACAGGACTACTGATTTTACTTTTTCAGGAATGAAGATATCTCCTACAAAAGCCAAACTTTTCGTTATCGGTGATGGTGATTTCTGTTCCATGACAATCCGGTTAAATAATTTTAGTTCAAAATTCGTAGGGGATTCATGCCCTTAAAGATAAATACTTCTGTTCTCATAAACATTCTTTCTTTTCGACTAAGGGGTTCGGAGGATAAAGTTAGCATAATCGCGCACAAACACCAAAGGCAGGAAAAAACTGCGCAAACGCATGGGAGCAGATGAGCTATCTGCATAGAAAGCCCTATGTTGGCACAAACAAAGGAAACAGGCCTGCCATACAGTCAGCAGCCAGTGACGATGCCCCATCAGCTTGACCAGACGTCGGGCGACAGGATCGTGTAATGGGAATTGGGTCAGCAACCGGAAATAGCGTCGGGTGATTCGCCGCTTGGAGGTATACGCTAAAGCGGCCAACGATCTGAGATAACCGAGCAATCTGTTGGGATGGATTACCGGAACCAGTGTTACGGCCTGCGAATGCCGACGCCAATACACTAGATTTTCGTGAAGATAGGCCACGCCGTTCAGGTTCGCACAAATCGTACTCAGCACATAGTCGTAAGGGCATTCGTAAACCGACATTTTTTTCAGATAGGGCAATGCTTCTCGTTTAAACAGTATCTGATGCCCCGGTATATAGGGTTTTATCGTGATGTAAGCGGGATGTGTGACGGGTGGTACGGCATAGCGCAATCCCAAGATCGTGTCGGAATCCCGAAACAACACGGAATTGTGGAAAATCAGTGAATGGTTGCCAATGTTCTTAACCAGTTTCTCTATTTTGTTTTCTGCCCAAATATCGTCTTGGTCGGAAATCAGGATGTATTCACCGTTCGCTTTCAACAGTGCCGACATGAAGTTCCGATTATAGCCCAGACACGTGGGGTTCTGATAGACCACAAGCGGAAGCGTTTCCTTGTAGGCAGCCAGTATCTGCAGCGTATCGTCAGTAGAAGCATCGTCCTGCACAATAATTTCGTCCGGTGGGAGGCTTTGTTTCACAATGGAATCCAGTTGTTCACGGAGGTATTTACTGCCATTTCGCGTACAGATCACCACAGATATTGCAGGAGTTTTCATCTTCGGATTATTTTTTTATCTTACGTAGGAAGAACGACAAACATTCGGCAAAAATAACGGATTTACCCAATTTCATCACCACCGCGTAGAGAATCACAGCCGAAAAAATCTTTGCCGGAAGAAGCAAATAGACCGACTGAACAGGAAGAGTCAACAGGTAGGTTACTCCTAACACAAATGCCGTACAAGCCAGATAGGGCAGCATGTCTTTCAGCACATCCCGGTTGCGCAAGCCTATCAACTTCTTTATAATCAGCTGCCAGACAATCAGTAACAGCACGTAGCCACCCACGTATGCCGCAACCATCCACAAAATGCCGAAGCGATACATGTAGAAAGCTACGCCTATTTGAAACAATCCGAAGCACAGATTGCTCCAGAAATAGATACCTGAACGCCCTAAACTGATAGCCAATTGGAAATAGAGATTCAGAATCGGCCATATTGCTCCGAAGACGCACAGCAGTTGCATAATCGGCACTGCCGGCAACCACTTTTCTCCAATGGTGACGTAAATGAACTCCTTGCCTACCAATGCCAACCCGAACAATGCGGGAAAGGAAATAAAGCTCGTGAAACGGAGCAGTTTCCGAAACACACGTATCTGCCGTTCGCGCTCCAACCCAATCTGGGCAAAAACTGGCTGGGCAATGCTATTAATCATGCCGCTGATGGTCTGTTGCCCCATCATTGTCCACTTGTAACCTTGCGTATAGAAGCCAACGGCTGCAGGCGTATAATATTTTCCGAGTATAGCTGAATAGATGTTACTGTTTATCTGATTGACAATATTGGTCAGAAACAACTTGAAGCTAAAGGGTAACATCGTTGCTAGCGGACGGAAGTCAATTGGCAGGCTGGGACGCCACGGGGAATAATACCACCGCAAAGAGGTCACCGACGCAATGTAGACAATACTCTGCGTGGCGATGCCCCAATATCCCATGCCATGAAACGCCATAATCAGTCCGCACGTGCCCGAAAGGATAACCGCCGTAATCTCCATCTTTGCCTTTTCCTTTACACGCAAATGTTTAAATAAGATAGCATTATGGGCAATGCCGGAACTTGCTATCAGAAATCCCAAGAACAAGAAACGAGCCAGCGACGTCAGTCGAGGCTCATTGAAGTACGCAGCGATGAGCGGCGCACAAAAAAACAGAATCAGATACATCCCGATGCCGGTCAGTGTGCTAAACCAAAACACGGCATTGTAATCCTTGTGCATGGCATCGTGCTTGTTGGTCAGTGCGGCGCTGAATCCGCTTTCCTGTATGGTGCTGGCTATGGCAAAAAAGATACCCAACATGCCGACCAGACCGTAATCGGTCGGTGAAAGAATGCGTGCCAAGAAGATACCAAAGAAAAGATTGAGCAACTGTTGCATGCCGCTACCCAATCCTCCCCAGAACAATCCTTTAGCCGTTTTTTCTTTCAATGTCTGTTCTACCATCAGCCTGTTTTTGGTTACCGCGTGTTACGAGGTTGAATTTATCTGGCGATGTTCCTTGCTAAGCTCGTCATACAACTGCAACGAGTTCCATTGCACATTGTGTTTTGTCAGCGATGCCTTAAGCCAGACCGGATCAATCTTCGCAGCCTTGTATGCACTCAGAAACTGATAGATTTCCACCTGTTCGAATCCGCCAAATACCATCATTTCCTCGCTAAAGGTCACCGCCGAAGGAGCGATGTAACGTTTGGGGTAGTCCGGAAATCCGCATAGTGCACCAAGCGTCTCGCCATACTCGTCAGTCGTCACATCGCGACAGACAATTTGTTGGGAAGCCGCCAACTGACGTATCTGCATCCCTTTCGCATTCACGAGATTATAAAGTAAGATTGTTCTTGTTCTCATTTCACTTCACTTCGCTACCCGCTTTCACTTCGCGCATCGTAGTTACCACAGACAGACTGCCGTCGTAATTTTCCGCAGAAAGAATCATGCCCTCAGACACAATTCCCTTCAGTTTGCGAGGCGGCAGATTGGCAATGAAACAAACTTGCTTGCCGACCAGTTCTTCGGGTTGATAATAGTGTGCGATGCCGGAAACAATCGTCCGGTTTTTCAGTCCGTCAGCAATCGTAAACTGCAACAGTTTGTCGGCTTTTGGCACCTTCCGGCATTCCAGCACCGTGCCTACGCGGATATCCAGCTTCAGGAAATCGTCGAAAGCTATCTCGTCCCGAATCGGTTTGGCCTTATAGTTGGCTGCCTCATTAGCCTTCTTGATGTTATCCAGCTTTTTCATCTGTGCCTCGATAACACTGTCTTCGATCTTCTCAAAAAGCAGTTCGGCAGAATTCAACTGATGGCCAGCAGCCAATAGGTCGGTATGTCCCAGCTGATTCCAATCGAAGTTCTCCATATTCAGCATGTGGCGAAGTTTTTCTGAGCTGAAAGGTAAAAACGGTTCAAAAGCAATCGACAGATTGGCTACCAACTGAAGGGCGATATGCAACACCGTAGCCACGCGAGGCATATCGGTCTTAGCCACTTTCCACGGCTCGGTGTCGGCCAAATATTTGTTGCCGATGCGTGCCAGATTCATGGCTTCCTTTTGGGCGTCACGGAATTTAAATACATCCAGCAGTTTCTCTACCTGTTCTTTCACGTTGGCAAACTCGTGTAGCGTTTCGCGGTCGTAGTCGGTCAGTTCGCCACACGCAGGTACACATCCGTCGAAATACTTCTGCGTCAGCACCAAGGCACGGTTGACGAAGTTGCCATACACGGCCACCAATTCATTGTTGTTGCGTGCCTGAAAATCTTTCCATGTAAAATCGTTGTCCTTCGTTTCCGGAGCATTGGCGGTAAGCACATAGCGCAACACGTCTTGCTTGCCCGGAAAATCCTGCAAATATTCATGCAACCAGACAGCCCAATTGTGCGACGTCGAAATCTTCTCACCTTCCAGATTAAGAAACTCGTTTGCCGGCACATTGTCGGGCAAGATGTAGCTGCCTTCAGCCTTGAGCATAGCCGGAAAAACAATGCAATGGAACACGATGTTGTCCTTGCCGATGAAGTGTACGAGACGGGTTTCCGGATCTTTCCACCATTTCTCCCACGAATCGGGCAGCAGCTCTTTCGTATTGCTGATGTAGCCTATCGGGGCATCGAACCACACGTAGAGCACCTTTCCTTCAGCACCTTCCACCGGCACCGGGATGCCCCAATCGAGGTCGCGACTCACGGCACGCGGCTGCAACCCCATGTCGAGCCAGCTCTTGCACTGTCCGTAAACATTGGGACGCCACTCCTTGTGTTCGTTCAGAATCCACTCCCGCAACCAAGCCTCGTGTTTGTCGAGCGGAAGATACCAATGCTTCGTTTCCTTCATCACCAGCTTGCCGCCACTGATGGCGCTCTTGGGATTAATCAGTTCCGTCGGCGAGAGCGAAGTGCCGCACTTCTCACACTGATCTCCATAAGCTCCTTGCGCATGGCAGTGAGGGCATTCGCCCGTGATGTAACGGTCTGCCAGAAACGTCTGGGCTTCCTCGTCGTAATACTGTCGCGACGTTTTTTCGATGAACTCGCCCTTGTCGTAAAGCGTGCGGAAGAAATTAGAAGCCAGCTCGTGGTGCGTCTTCGAAGTTGTCCGCGAATACACATCGAACGAAATGCCAAACTTCTTGAACGATTCTTTTATCAAGGTATGATAGCGGTCTACGATATCTTGAGGCGTGACACCCTCTTTGCGGGCAAGAATCGTGATGGGCACTCCATGTTCGTCGGAACCACCAATAAACAAGACATCTTCTTTTTTCAACCGCAAATAACGCACATAAATATCAGCCGGAACATACACGCCGGCCAAATGACCAATGTGTACCGGCCCATTGGCATAAGGCAAAGCCGAAGTAACGGTTGTACGTTTGAATTTTTTTTCCATACTTGTGTTTTTTCTGTCTAACGATTTGTCGGCCTGAGGCTGACGTGGTGCAAAGATAGTAAATCGCGACGGTTCTGCGGAGACTTACGCCGAACTTTCTCAAACCGTGGGCATTTTTCTTCGGAAGCATATCGATACGACAAGTCCTCGCCTCCGATGCTTTCTGATTGAAGGGTGGTCACCGGACAAATGACGCATGGTCACGAAACTGACCTAAGGCGGTCACCAAACCAAACAACCTTAGGCCGGTTATGCGGCTCAACGATGCTTAGAACAGGTTATGGCTGAAAATGAAGTGGAAGCTGTGTGTCTCCAAACTGATTGAACGAAATTCGGTGATGGAACGACAGTCCGTGGCAGCAAATGGCTTCGCGATGTTTCTTCGTGGGGTAGCCCTTGTTGCTTGCCCAGCCATATTGCGGGAACGCTGCGTGCAGCCGCTTCATTTCATCATCGCGGTAAGTCTTGGCTAATATGGATGCTGCCGCTATCGACAGGTATTTCCCGTCGCCTTTGACTACCGTTGTGTGGGGAATGTTGGCATAAGGATGAAAACGGTTACCATCTATCAGCAAATGTTGGGGACGAACGCTCAGCCCGTCGATGGCGCGATGCATGGCCAGAAAAGAGGCATTGAGAATGTTGATGCGGTCAATCTCTTGCACCGAGGTCACGCCCACCGCCCATGCGACGGCCTCGCGTTCTATCAGTTCGCGCAGGGCATAACGTTGTCGTTCCGTCAGTTTTTTCGAATCGTTCAGCTCTTCGTTCGTAAAATCATGTGGCAAAATCACTGCGGCGGCATACACGGGACCGGCTAGGCAGCCACGTCCGGCCTCGTCGCAACCGGCTTCTGTCAGGTCTGGATGTAAATAAGGCAATAGCATGGTTCGAGATTTCATAATGTAGTTCGGTTGGCAGAGTAGCCGGTACAAAATAAGCGGATTTCGCAAACTCTGGCAAGAGTTATGCGAAATCCGTCTACTTTTCTCTCTTTAGTATCTTCCTTTGTGGAAAAAATACACCTTAGCTTACTTTGGTAAACGTAAGTTTTTCGAAGTATTCACCATCTTCATCGGAATCGGAGTATTCAAATACCATCGTTGATT
Source organism: uncultured Bacteroides sp. (assembly GCA_964514145.1). Taxonomy (GTDB): domain Bacteria; phylum Bacteroidota; class Bacteroidia; order Bacteroidales; family Bacteroidaceae; genus Phocaeicola_A. The sequence continues at coordinate 5,097 of CAZEPM010000034.1, read as the reverse complement.
CGTTCAATGTCACAACCCTGGCTTCTATAGTTTCGTCAGTGTAGCTGATAGTTAATCTTTTGCCAGACAAACTCCAATTAACTGCCTCGCCTCCTATCGTAGCCGTACCATCTTCGTTAAACACAAAGATTGGACCACCACTAACGTCGTCATTGAAGTCATAGCGTTCGCCATCTTCATAATAGTAACCGCTCTCGTTCACTAACTGCCATGTTCCGTAAATGAGGTTTACATCCAAACCGTCATCGTCACTACACGACATCAATCCTGCGCTGATCATCATTACCAGCAACACGGAAAACATTTTCAATCTTTTCATTTTATTATTTATTTTTATTAAACCTACAGTCCCAATAGGCCACTTGTTATACATTCAAGAGGTAGGAACTAACTGAAGATGAGCCTCCAATTTACCCCCCCCCTATATATATCGGAGAGGCTGCAAAGTTGCAAACTTTTTGAAAAACTACAAATATTTTCTGAAAAAAAATTTATTAACCGACAGGCTTCGCGGGTATTGCCAGCAAAAAAACGGCACCGAAACGGCGCTATCCAGCCTTGGTCGGCGTTATATCCGGACGTGCTTGCTTCTTGTTTGGAAATCAGTTGGTTAGGATTGAATGCAAAAAGTGTATGCTCCGGCTTCGCGGCGATAGTTGTATGTACCTCGTAGTTGTTCGAACAGTTCGGGCGACTGTTTCAGCATCCGACTGTCGCGGCGCGGATCGTAGGTGGCCAGTTGAGCGTCGGTCTCTGAACGGGCTTCGATGACAGGTATCTCCGGCGGTGGAAGAACAATTTCGAAATGTTGGGGAAGAGCGAAGTGACGGCAAAACGCCTGCAGTGCCATCCGCGTGGCATTGGCCTTGCCTTCGGCTGAATAACCGGCTATATGGGGCGTTCCCAAGTAGACCCTACGCAGTAGTTCGCGGTCAATGGTCGGTTCGTATTCCCACACATCGATTACGGCATCGGCCACACGCCCGTCAGTCAGCGCACAACGCAAAGCGGCCGTGTCGACTACCTCACCACGCGACGTATTGATGATGAAAGGACGTTTCTGCAAGGAATGGAAAAAGGAGTCATTGGCCAGATGATACGTAGGATAACGGCCATTGGTCGTCAGGGGCGTGTGAAAACTAATGATGTCGCATGCCGCAGCCAGCTCATCGAGGCCGAAGAAACCGTCGGAACCCTCGCGGTCTGCCCTCGGGGGGTCGCAGAGCATGACATGCATGCCCAGTTTGCAACCGACAGCGGCTACCCGTGTGCCAACATGACCGACCCCAACCACACCCAGTGTGGCTCCGGCCAACGTCAGTCCGCGTTCCCGCTCCAACAACAACAAAGCCGAATGGACATATTGTTCCACCCCGCCCGCATTACATCCCGGCGCATTAGCCCATGCGATACCGGCAATCTCGCAATAAGTCGTATCGATATGGTCGAAACCGATGGTGGCTGTAGCGATAAACTGCACGGAGCTTCCGGAAAGTAACGCACGGTCACACAGTGTGCGTGTGCGGACAAACAGCGCATCGGCTTCGCGCACCAAGGCCGGCGTAAAGTCCGCACTCTCTGTATAGACCACCTCGTCAGCAAGTGTCTCTATAACTCCTTTCAGATAGGGAATTTTGACATCTATAAGAACTTTCATGGAGAAAGAAGCATTTTGCAAACACAAAATTATTCACTTTTGTTCAATGTTGCATTGCAAGTCCAATAAAATATCTATCTTTGTAAGTCCTAATTAAAAAAACAGTTTGCAGAGACCATGACGTTTACCGAACGATGTAACCGGATTTTTATTCAATCTATTGATGACTATCACAAAATTGACCACGTAGATGCACCGATCCAAAACCCATACGAACTAAAAAGCATCGACTATTATCTTTACCTTAAAAACTGGATTGACGCCGTACAATGGCATTTGGAAGATATCATCCGCGATCCGCAAATTGATCCGTCGGATGCTTTGCAACTCAAACGCCGTATTGACAAAAGCAACCAAGACCGCACCGATCTGGTGGAACTGATTGACAGCTACTTCCTCGACCGATACAAAGCAGTCAGCGTGCAGCCCGACGCAACTATCAACACCGAAAGTCCGGCATGGGCTGTCGACCGTTTGTCAATCCTCGCACTAAAAATTTATCACATGCGACAAGAGACAGAACGAACGGATACGAGCGAACAACACCGCGCACAGTGTGAAACCAAACTACATATCCTGCAAGAACAGCAGAAAGACCTGTCGGCCGCCATCGACCAACTGCTGGCCGACATTGAAAGCGGACGAAAGTACATGAAGGTCTACAAACAAATGAAAATGTATAATGATCCTGAACTGAATCCGGTGTTATACGGAAAGAAATAGACAGATAATGAGAGTGAAGTGAAACGCTTATTAATCATACGACTATCAGCGATTGGCGATGTAGCAATGACCATACCGGTTATCTATGCTTGCGCCTACACATACCCACAACTCCGGATTTCGGTCTTGAGTAATGTGTCGCTGCGTCCGCTCTTCAGTCGTATGCCGTCCAATGTCGTGTTTATTGGTGCGGATCTGAAAGGAGTTCATCGCGGTCTGCGGGGCATCAGCCGTCTCTATCGAGAACTGCAGGGTATGGATTTCGATGCTGTGGCTGACTTTCACAACGTATTGCGTACTATCATCCTACGCTTTTATTTTTCTTTGTCGGGCGTCCGGACAGTTTCCATCAACAAAGGTCGCCGTGAGAAAAAACGGCTGACAACCTCCTTCCGAAAGCGTTTCGTTCCACTGAAAACGTCATTCGAACGCTATGCAGACGTGTTGCGCCAACTCGACCTCCCGGTCAACCTCACTTTCCAATCGCTGTTCGACAGCAAGGGTGGCGACCTCCGCCTTGTGAATCAGCCTGTCAACCTCACCGGTGAAAAAGGTACGGACAAATGGATTGGCATTGCTCCTTTTGCTGCCCACAAGGGCAAAGTCTATCCTCTTTCGCTGATGGAGCAGGTGATAAAAACGCTTTCTCACCGGTCAGACTACAAACTGTTTCTGTTTGGCGCAGGCACTGCCGAACGCGAAATCTTGGAACAATGGGCAAAACAATACCCCTCGACTTGCTCGCTAGCCGGCAAGTTACCGATGGACAAAGAGCTTATCGTGATGAGCCATCTGGACGTTATGCTTTCTATGGACTCCGCCAACATGCATCTGGCCTCACTGGTACATACACCCGTTATTTCTGTCTGGGGAGCCACACACCCCTACGCCGGATTCATGGGATGGGGACAACCCATGGAAAACGTCATACAGATAAATGGACTGTCGTGCCGTCCCTGCTCTATTTATGGCAACAAACCTTGTCGACACAAAGACTACTTGTGCCTGACAACAATTAACCCTACAACCATTGTAGAACGTATTAACTTACTTATCGAAGAAACTTATTGCCTATGAAAGTCGTTATACATCCGGCATACATAAATCTGAAAGACTTTATACAGAGACTTCCGTCCGTCTTCGAGGAAGAAGGTCAGCTACTCTATAAAAAGCGGAATATCGTAAAACGATACAATGTCAACGGTTTGTCTCTGGTTGTAAAGAAATTCAAACATCCCAACATCATACAACGAATCATCTACACTTTCTTCAAAAGGTCGAAAGCGGAACGTGCTTACCGCTTTACGGCCCAACTTCGAAGCCTGCAGATTGATTCCCCGCACGAAGTGGCTTACATCGAGACCAAAAGTCATCATTTGTTTGCCAGAGGCTATTTCGTGTCGATCTACTGCGACGACCCGACGTCCGGCTCGCTGATGAAAAGCAACAGCGACAACACGCCTCTCATAGAAGCATTGGCTACCTTTTTGGCCAACATGCATGAAAAAGGCTTCCTACACGGCGATCTCAATCTGAACAACATCTTATATCGGCGTGAAGACAACGGGCAGTTTCATTTCACACTCATCGACATCAACCGCGCAACATTTAAGAAGCCTACCACTGCAGAATGCCTGAACGACCTGAAACGACTGACCCACGAACGCGACGTACTCAGGCATCTGATTTCGCTCTATGCCGAGAAACGCCATTGGGACAACGATTCCAGCGTTGTGCGTGTAATCCGTCTGCTCGATAAGTTCGAAAACCGAAGACGCGTCAAACGCAAGTTCCAAGATCTTATCGGCATTCGTCACGCAGAATAGGAGCCTTAAACACAGAATCGATATGAAAGTGGTTTATTATCCAGTCTATGCCATTTGGTTCCTGATGTCGCTACTTCCTTTGCGCATACTCTATTTGTTGTCTGATCTGCTCTATTATCCGCTCTTTTACGTTGTCCGCTACCGGCGGAAAATTGTGCGCAAGAATCTCATCCATTCCTTTCCCGATAAGCCACTGAGCGAACTTATCCAGATAGAGAAACAGTTCTACGCATTTTTTTGCGACTGCATCGTAGAAACCATCAAGCAGTTTACTCTGTCGGAAAAAGGGATGAAACGACGCATGACGTTCAGCGGACTCGATGAGATGATTCACGTCCTTAACGAAGAAAAACGTAACTTCGTATTCATCTATCTGGGGCACTATTGCAACTGGGAATGGATTGCTTCGTTGAAACTCTGGGTATCGTCCGACATCCAATGCGGACAAATCTATCATCCGCTTTACAACAAAGCCTTCGACAAACTTTTTCTGCGCGTCCGCTCACAATACGGTGGCATCTGCATCCCCATGAAAGAGACACTGCGTCACATCATTGAGCTGAAACGTAACCAACAAAAGGCCATCATTGGATTCATCTCCGACCAATCGCCCAAATGGAGCAGCATACATCATTTCACGCCATTCCTCCACCAAGATACACCCGTGTTTACCGGAACGGAAAAAATCGGTCGACAAGTCAACGCCGCCATCTTCTTTGCAGACGTAACCCGCCCCAAACGAGGATACTACCACTGCCACTTTTATCGGCTGACCGACAAGATTGACGAGTTACCTGAATACCAGACAACAGACCTGTACATGCAACAACTGGAACAAATGATCTGTCGAGCACCGCAATACTGGTTGTGGACACACAATCGCTGGAAACG
>CAZEPM010000033.1:2139-17789 GCA_964514145.1 uncultured Bacteroides sp. | reverse complement strand
CTTTTACTCTGAAAATAGGGAAACGCTACATGAATGTAACATTGGCCGCACATAGTATGAATACCTTCGAAATGAAGTAATCCCGAAGGTCTCACCTGTCGTAAGGAAAATTAAAAATCGGAAAAATCGATTTATTCGCCGGTTTTTACATCGCTCCAAGCCGGAGGATTAATGCCCATCAGGTGACGGACAAAGAAATCGTAACGCTTGTGCTCGCCGAAGGCTTCCCCCATGGTGTGGTGTGCACCCGGTACAACAACCAGCTCGAAATCTTTGTTTGCCTTGATGAGGGCGTTCACTACCTGCATGGTCGATGCAGGATCTACGTTGTCATCCAATTCACCTACTACCAGCATCAGCGGACGGCTCAGCAGGTGAGCGTTTTCTACGTTCGAGCAAGCCTTGTACGAATCATCTATGGGGTAGCCCATCCACAATTCGTTCCACCAGATTTTATCCATGCGGTTGTCATGGCATCCGCAAGCCGAATAGGCAGCTTTGTAAAATTCGGGATGCATCAGTACGGCATTCATGGCTTCTTGTCCGCCTGCCGAACAGCCGAAGATGCCTACGCGGTCGAGGTCCATGTATGGGTATTGCTGTGCAGCAGCTTTCAGCCAGGCAATATGGTCGGCAAGCCCGGAATCCTTCAGATTCTTGTAGCATACTTCTTCAAATTCTTTCGACCGGAACGAAGTAGTCATACCGTCTACCTGAATGACGATGAAGCCCAGTTCAGCAATGGCTGACATATAGCTGTTGTATGGCGAAAAGGTTTTCGGCACGTATTGGTCGCCCGGACCGGAATAGATGTATTCAATGACCGGATATTTCTTTGACGGGTCGAAGTTGGTCGGACGGTAAATGATGCCCCACATATCGGTTTTACTGTCACGCCCTTTGGCTGCGAATACTTCAGGAGCTTTCCATCCTTTTTCCAGGAGTTTCGAAATGTCTGCTTTTTCCAGTTCCATCACCACTTTACCGTTCGAAGTATTGCGGAGCACGGCGACCGGAGCTTCATCGACTTTCGAGTAAACATCTACCAGATACTTGTAGTCGAACGAATACCAAGCCTTGTGCATGCCCTCTTCGGGTGTCAGCTCTTTCATGCCTTTACCGTCGAAACCGATGCGGTAATAATGAATCAGGTAAGGGTCTTCGTCTTTGTTTACACCGTTGGCGGAAAAATAGATTTGCTGGTTGGCTTCGTCTACGTATTGCACTTCGCGCACGTACCATTCGCCTTGTGTGATTTGGTTGATGGGGCTGGCGGTAGCACGGTCGTACATATACAGGTGGTTATAGTTGTCCCGTTCACTCGACCAGATGATGCGTTTGCCGTCTTCCAAGTAGTAACGATAGATGCGCGGATAGTTGACATATTTTTCCTCTTTCTCTTCGATGAGCGTACGTACACTGCCATCGGCTACCGACATTTCGAGTACGCGGTAGACTTTATGCCCGCGTTCGTTGTATTCGAAGGTAATGCCCTTGCTGTCTTTGTTCCACATCGGGCCATACAGTTCGTATTGGTGTCTGAATAGTTCGGTAGAAGGAATCAGGCGTTTGCCGTCTTCCACCCCGAAGATACACGGGACTTTGAAAGGCAGTTCATCGCCCGGTTTAGCGTATTCCTGCTTGTGCAGTCTGGGTTGCAATTGATCGACGGGGGACGATTCTACATAATATACATAACGCTTTTCCGTCGGGCGGATGCGGCATGCTGCCACATATTTCGAATCGGGCGACCAGTAGATATACGATGAATAATAGTTTGCCATGGTGCCATCCTGGCTCAGTTGCTTTTCTTCGCTGGTAGCGACATTGCGTACACATATATTGTCGTTTTTAATGAAAGCCACATACTTACCGTCGGGCGAAGGCACCGGAGCCCCTTCCTTTCCGTCATCCCGTTCCATCCAGTGGCGTTGCGGTCCCGGAGCAGATACCGCACCTTCATCTGTCAGCCGGTTACGGATGATGTCAAAACACCACTTTTTGTCTTCATACTCAAAACGCAGGGTGTCCATTCCCTGCGATACCCGGCAATTGCGGATGGGTAATTCTTTCGGATTGATAACTTTACCTGTGCTTGTTGCAAGCGAAGCCGAGAGTTGGCTCTGGTCGAATAGTGGCGTACGTGTCTTGTTGCCTGCATCCACTTTTACATATTCGGTGCCTTCGGGCGTATGGCGCACGTACCAGAAGTTATCCGTACCGTTTATCCATTGCGGTACTACATTGCTGTAGTAAATTTGTTTCGAACTGAATTTCTCGCGCAATCCGTAGGCGCGGTTGTAATCTTCCACTGTGCCTTGTGCCCAAGCCGAACAGCTTATCAATAATGCGGCACTTGCTAAAATAGAATGTTTCATTTAAGTATGTGTACAAAGTTATTCAATACTTCAAGAGTATCATCTTATTTCACTTCCCACTCATAAATGCCGGAAGCATTCTTTTCTGGCAGTACGACTTCCAGTTTGACCGCTAGGGTCTTGACCGGTTCGAAATCTACCGTATTGGGATTTCCTTTCTGCGTGCCGTAGGCATTCAGGTTTTGTACCGGAATCCACTTGCCAGCTGCATCTTTGTAGTAGATTTTCCATTCCTTCGGGACACGGCATCCTCCCCACGGACTGTCATCGTACCAGTAGACAGTAGAGGTAGAAACGGTCATCTCTTCCGGGAACGTGTAGGATATCCATTCGGTTTCCCCTTCTTTCGGCCACCAGTGGTAGTAGGGGATGGTACGGTCGTTTTCGTCTTTTGGCACCAGTCCGTCGGTGATTGCAGACAGGGATGAAATGTCGTGCGATGCTTCTACTTTGCTCTTCGAAGCCAACGTCGGGATAGCTACCGGGCGGGTCGCGCTCACTTCGTTTGGCAGCCATACTGCCATGTTGCCCGAACCGCGGTGTGCCCACGCATAGTAGGGGATCATGGTCAGTGTGTGATCTTTTGCCACGAGACGTCCTTCATTATCGTACTCCAAGGTTTGCACCTGGGTCTTGATTTCATCGATGCCGTATAGCACGTCAGGTTTCTTTACTACTTCAAATTTCGGGTTGTGGTTCATCAGTATACTCAATACATCGAAATCGTTGTCGGGCCATTCGGCGCAATAGACAATCGGACCTCTTTCTACGGCTACACGTCCGCGGTCGGCTTCTACCTTATTGTTGGCTTTTACCGTACGCGGTTCCATGTCGAAGTGCACTTCTATCTGATCGCCTTTCTTCCATTTACGGTCGATGGTGAAATAACCTTGTTGCAGGTCGGCTTTCACTTCTTCACCGTTTACCTTGATGCTGTATTTGGGACGCAATCCGTCGTTGTATGTATACAGGTCACTCGGGACTACTTGGTTTTGTACCCATCCTGGAATACGTACTTTCATGGTAAATTGTCCGGCACTGTTACTGTCTACGGTAATTGCAATATCACCATTCCATGGATATGAAGTGGTTTGTGACAATTCCACTTTTTTGCCACCGACTTTTAGTTCTGCATGGTTCGACATGAAAAGGTTGACGTATATGTTTCGGTCTTTCACGGCATATACATAACCTGGCAGTGAAGGGATGAAACGGCAGATGTTCGACGGGCAACAAGCGCAACCGAACCACGGCTGACGTTGGTGTTGTCCCATTGATTCCAGCGGATTGGGATAGAAGAAACTTCCGCCATCGAGCGATACGCCCGAAATCAAGCCGTTATAGAGCGTACGTTCCAGTACATCGTAATATTTTGCATCACCGTGCAACAAGAAAAGGCGGTAATTGACATATACATTGCCGATAGCTGCACAGGTTTCGCAGTAAGCCGACATATTCGGCAGTTCATAGTTGGCACCGAAGGCTTCACCGTTGTTGGTTGCGCCGATACCGCCGGTGATGTATAGTTTCTTGCCTACGATGTTGTCCCAAATGCGGTCGATGGCATGTACATACGTCGTATCACCCGTCAGGGCCGCAACGTCTGCCATACCTGAGTACATATAAGTGGCACGTACGGCGTGACCTACGGCTTCATCTTGCCGGACAACTGGTTTGTGTGCCTGGCTGTATTCGCCACGACGTGAAGTGTAGCCACGCTTGTCGAGGAAGAACTTGGCTTGTTTCAGGTATTTCTCATCACCGGTTACCAGATACAGCTTGGCAAGTGCCATTTCGGCAATCTGATGTCCCGGTACGCGTACCACTTGGTCCGGACCGTCACCGATTTCGCGGCATACACAGTCGGCATAGCGGATAGCAATGTCGAGGAAGTTACGTTTGCCGGTAGCCTGATAGTATGCGATAGCACCTTCTATCATGTGACCCAAGTTGTAGAACTCGTGACTCAGATCTTCTACCTTCTCCCAGCGTTTGCTGCCTGCCCATTCGTGCGGGTGCTTGGGGTTCATGGTGCGTGAGGTGTACAGATATCCGTCGGGTTCCTGTGCCGCAGCCACGATGGCAAGTACGCTGTCGATGTAGTGTTCCAGTTTCTTGTCGGGATAAGTCTGCAGCAGGTAGCTGGCACCTTCGATGGTTTTGTAAACATCTGTATCGTCGAACGAATATCCCGTTACTTTGTTCGAATCGCTGGGATGGGCAGCCATTTCGAAATTCCTGTATCGTCCGGTCTCTTCACATTTGCTGAATGCAAGCGGGATTGTTACTTCACGACTCGCTTTCAGGCGTTGTCCCCAGAACGAATCGGTTATCTTCACCGAAGTAAAAGGTACAGGCTCAATCGGATAACCGTGTGCCGCTGTTTTCTGTTGTGCGTATGCGCCTCCGGTTATCATCGCGAAGAGCATCGCCAAAATCATTTGTTCTCTCATGCTACTAATTTTTTGAATGGTCAGACAATAATGAAAAGAGAGTATTCAAATTTGCATTATTTCAATAATTGGTGAACGGTTGTTATTGAATAGTCCAACTAACAATGATATGGAATGCTTTTGAGGAATCATTCATATCTACCCAGCCGGCATTGAAAATTCCAGTTGTTCCTGAAGCAAGGTCTGCATTATATCCAATTCCACAGGCTGCATCGTTACTGTAATATTCAATATAAGCAGCAAATCCATCCACACCCCAGGAAATATAATTCCCCGTGCTATCCATCCAATAACCCGGTGCATTTGCCGTATAATTTTCTCCCATGTCAATCCATTCATTTGTAGACGGATCAGCTAAGCTGAATTTAATATTTTCATTGTTCGCAATTTCAGTTAAAAAGTCTTCGTATGATATATCAAAAACAGCTTCTATGTTCTCCTGATAATCTGCAAGGCTGATAGTCGTTGTCGGTGTGTCTTCTGAGAAAGTTACAGAAAGAACAGCAACCGTCGGGTCGGTAACAGACACTTCGAAAGTAAAGCGCAAGTAGTTGTCATAATCCGGACCGTTTACGGCAAAACCTACGTTGAGCGACAATACCGTTCCGGCTACGATGCCTCCCTCGGTCAGTTCTACGGTCAAGGTACGTGCTGATTGATTCAGCGTGACCATGGCACGGCAGTTTTCATCGTTGGCTTCACAAGGCTGGTTGGCAGAGTCGAAATACCAGCCTGTTCCTGCATTGTAAGCGGTTTTCAGCCATTGACTACGTGTAGTGTTGATGGGGTAGAAGACAGTTATCCCATTGTCCAGTCCCGACATCACCGCATCAAGACTCATTCCCATTTTTTCTTCAAAATTATCAGTATAGTCTGTTAGGTTGACGGTGTATGCATGTTCGCCGTTTACCTCCAGCGGAACGGTCACAGATATTTGTGCATCCATGTCTGTCCGCAAATAGGGATTTTCGTCTTCTCCATATACGTGTTTCGACGATGCATCAGCATAGTCATCACTGCAGGCAGTAAAGCCCAAGCAGGCGAAGCAACAAAGCGTAAAGAATATATTTCGTTTCATAATCTTTTAGTTTATAAATGAATTAGAATCCCGGATTTTGTACGAGGTTGGGGTTCCCATCCAATGCAGTTTGCGGTATGGGAAAGATGTCATTATGTTTGTCGGTTGGGTCGGCAACAGCATCTTTGCAGAACCAGGATTTTCCGTTGTAAACATTTTGACCGTTAGTCATACGGAAACGGATCAAGTCTTGACGGCGGTGGTGTTCCGCTACAAATTCCCAAGCTAAATCATCCAGCAATCCTCCCAATTCGATGTCGTCGCCTCCTTCGGTCGTGGTAACCCAGTTGTCAGCTTGATCTTGTTGTGCAGTATTTTCACTATGTCCATACGCATACACGCTGGGACCCTTCAGTTCAGCTACCGTACGGACAGCTTTTGACGGGTCGGTAGCATTGAAGTTACGTTGGCGAACTTGCGTTACCAAATCAGCTGCATCTTGTTCGGTTTCGCCGTTATAGCCACCCAAGCGTAACAGACATTCGGCTTTCATCATCAATACATCTGCATAACGGAAGAAAGGCACGTCATCGTAATACGTTCCTCGATCTCCTTCCACGATTTCGTATTTCACCAAACGGTATCCTTCCATTGGGTAACAGCCTGGGTTGTCAATGCTTCGTAAGTTATATGTATAGTCCAATCTATTGCCGTCTACGTAAATGGCTTCTCCATACCGGTCAGATTGCGGACCGCCAATCCATGTGGCATCAAAACGGGTATCATCTTCATCGTATGTGTCCAAGAATTGATGTAAGACACCTCCACCGCCAGTCGCCCATCCGGTAAAGCCGAATGTGGCACGTCCGGCTTCATTCATCCATAGGTTAGCAAAATAGTTACCGGATGCATATAGGTATTCGAACGGGATACCGAAAATGATTTCCGGAGAAGATGAAATGTCTTCCATGAAGTTATCTGAATAAGAGGGTGCCAATTGGAATTGGCCCGAATTGATGATAATGTTCAGCTCGTCTATGCACCGTTGGTAATACGAATTGTCCGAGTGGTCGTCAAACCACGCATTATGATTCAGGTACATTTTGGCTTTCAGCATGTGAACTGCATACGAACTGAGCAAGTTCATTGAGACATCCGGTTCTAATAAATCTTGCACTTCTTCCAGTTCGGCCATGATGAAATCCCACATTTCTTGTGGGGTAGCTTGTTCGGGTTGCCAGCCATCCGGATGTTCGAACGAGGTATCCAGCGGAATGTTGCGGAACATATCGAACAACAGGTAATAATATAAAGCGCGGTATGCCCGTAGTTGGGCTACAGAAGATTCTGAATTTTGCACAGCCTCGTCTGCCAATAAACGGTTGCAAGCATTGATACCAGCATATGCATTGTTCCATGCGCCTAATAAATGTCCTAAGCTTGGGTTGAATTCGTGTTTGTGGAAACTGATGTACAAGTCGCCCCAACCTACGCCAATGCGCAAGGGTATGCACCACAGATCAGTACAGATATCTAAATCGGCATAACCGTACCATGCCCAATAAAAATCTCTTAATGATGTGTAGACAGGCGAGAACATACTTTTTGCGTCATCGTCTGTGAATTCGTATTGTTCGGAAGCTATCTGACTATAGATTGTTTCGCTCAAATCGGTGCAGCTGTTCATCGAGAACATACCTACACTCATTAGAGAAGCCAGTAGCGATTTATAAAGTTTCGATTTCATAATTACCTGAATTTAAAATGTTAAGTTAACGCCAAAAGTAACCGAGCGGATAGAAGGATATTTGTCACGGTAATCGATACCGGCATAAGTAGGATATGAGTTAGACAATTCCGGATCCAGACCGGAGTAAGCGGTAATACAGAACAGGTTGTCTCCCGACAAATAAGCGCGTGCTCCTTTTATCCATTTGTTGGTAGACTTAATCGGGAAAGTATAACCGATGGTCAGGTTGGTCAGCTTCAAAAAATCGCCGTTTTCCAAATAGTAGCTTACAAAAGTTTGCGCTTGTGTAGAAGATAGGGTGTATTGACCTCCGTAAGGAGCTATTTCTACTGATTTCAACCGGTTGTAGGCAATTGAGTTGTTTTCATAATAAGCACGTGGTTCGTTCAGAATCTTAAATCCCAGCTGACTGGTGAATTGCATGCTCAGATCCCATCTTTTGTAAGTGAAGTTGTTGTTCCATCCTAAATAAACTTTCGGAAGGCCGTTGCCAAGCCATTGTTTGTATGTATCATCTTGTGCCATTGCCGTGGTCATTTCTACTATTTCGCCTTCTGGCGTTTCAATTAGGAACAAACCGTTTTCGGATACACCTACTGATTTTAATCCCCAAAAGTCTCCCAAACGGTGACCTTCTTCCATACGGTGTGTGGTTACACTAATAGGTTCACCCAAATAGTTTACATTTTCATACGAATTGGATTCATACAAATTACTTGAAAGTTTCAACAATATGTTTGAATTACTGGAAGCGGTAACAACTGTATTCCATTGAAAATCTTTCGTACGGACAGGTGTGGCATTGATGGTTACTTCAATACCCCGGTTACGTACAGAACCTCCATTCGCATATGTTGTATTATACAAATTCGGTGGGGTAGGGACAGTGTAGTAAAATAGCAAGTCGGTAGTTTTCTTGTTATACACATCAATAGAACCTCCCAAGCGGTCGTTAAGCACACTCCAGTCCAAACCTACGTTAAATTCAGTTGATTTTTCCCATCTTAAATCAGGGTTCGGGTTTGAAGCGATTTCAAGACCCGGTAACCATGAGCCAGTGGCATTGTCGTAATAATATGAGCTTCCATAATCGTATCGTGTCAGTGACATATATGGGTCGTTAGGAATTATGCCCGTAATACCAAAACCAGCACGTAACTTTAAAAAATTCAACCAGTTTACACCTGTCATAAATTTTTCATTGGTAATGGTCCATCCTAAAGAAGCGGAGGGAAAAGTACCCCACTTGTTGTTTTCCCCGAACTTGGAAGAGCCTTCACGGCGTATGCTGACCAAGAGGTTGTAGCGGTTGTCGTAGGCATAGCTGACACGAGCAAAGAAACCAATCAAGGTATTTTCGGTTTTCACGCTTCCCATTCCGGCATTACCATTTAATAATGCTTGTCCGACTCCCAAATTGTTGTAAGTGAAAAATTCGGTCGGGAAGTCATAGTTGTTGGCGTAATTTTGATTATAGGTATAATACTGGTAGCTGTAACCTATCAAGGCGTTCATGCGGTGCTTGTTGACATTCAAGTCATACTTCGACGTGATTTCCAAGTTATCGGTACGGGTCTCGGCGTTGGTATGGTAGGCATAACCGTTCCTTTCATTCAGTTGGTTGCTATAATAGGTAGCCGTGTTATACCCTTGGTCATGCGCATGGAAGCGGCTGGTAGCCAGCATCAAGTTTGTTTGCCAACCCTTGATGGGTTCGAAAGTGACGTTACCCGTGGCGCGAGTTTCCGAATAAGTATAGTCGCCCAAACGTTCTTCCAGCATAGATACCGGGTTATAGTAGTAATTTATGCTGAAATTTTCGTTGTATGTACCGTCCTCGTTGTAGATAGGGGCGGTCGGGTTACGGATAATCGCTTGGCGGTAGATATTCGATTGGTCAGTTGCGGTGGCATTAGTCGCACTGTTCTTGTGCCATTTCTGCACCATGTTCAGATTGATGCGTAACATGTCGTTCAGGAACCAATGCGATACATCGAAACGCATACGCATATCCTCGGCAAACGTATTCATAATCACACCGTCTTCATTGCGGTAGGTGAAGTCGGCAGAGTAAGTGGTCTTTTCCGTACCACCCGTGATGCTGATGTTATGGTTGTGCGTAAAGCCCGTACGGCTGATGGCATCCAGCCAGTCGGTATCATAACCTTGGTCTGTGAAACTGGTCTTTCCAGCCCGAACATCGGCTGCATCCATAAATTCAAGTTTTTTGCCGAATTGCGAAGCGGCAACGTAGCCCGAATAGTTGACCGTGGCATGTTCGCCCCGTTGTCCGGTCTTTGTGGTAATGATGATAACGCCGTTTGCTCCACGGGTTCCGTAGATGGCGGCAGCCGAGGCATCTTTCAGCACATCAATAGAGGCAATGTTTTCGGGAGCCACAGTGGTGAGGTCGCCTTCCACACCGTCAATCAAAACCAACGGAGTGGTGCTGCCATTTACCGAGATGACACCACGTAATCGGATGGTAGAAGTAGAGTTCGGGTCGCCGGTGCCTTTGGCGATAGACAAACCGGCTACCTTACCTTTAATCAAATCGGCAGCATCGCCCACCTTGCCTACAGTGAAGTCTTCTGACTTTACCGAAACCACGGCACTGGTGACATCGCCCTTGCGCTGCGTACCGTAACCGATAACCACCACTTCGTCCATTATCTCAGAGCTTTCGTGTAGTGTAATTCTCTGGTCTGCTTCGATGTCGCTCGCCTTAATCTCTAAGGTTCTGAAGCCGATGTAGCTGATGACCAGGGTGGCATCCGGTGACACTTCCAGGGTGAAGTTTCCATCCATATCGGTGATTGTACCGTTGCTGGCGACACCTTTCTCGACGACATAGGCACCGATAATGGTCTCGCCTTTCGAGTCTACTATCTGTCCGATCACAGTATGAGTCTGCTGCTGGACAGCCAGCATTGTGGCTTCTGCGTTGCCCGGTGTTGCATAAATTGCCATCGGCAAGCCGGCAGAAAGCATCGCGCATGCAGTCATTTTCATCATTGCGCGACTAAATAACACGCGGTGTAAATGTGTACCCATCTTAATTGTATTTAAAGGTTAAAGTATTAATGCCATTTATGAAGTTAAAAGGATGTTAGAAGGAGTATCACTCGCCCTATAGCGGGCTGGGAATTAGAAACAAATGAAAAACATAACTACCTGTTAATTTTTGATTTACATTAATTGTTAATTTTATTAATTCTCAATTTACTTTCCACTCGATGATACCTCCCGATTCGCCTGGCTGGAGCTGTGCGGCTATCTTCAATCCGGTGGTCTTTACGGGTTTGAAGTCGAGGCTGTTGTAGCAGTCTTTCTCCACACCGTATTCGCCGAGGGCTTCCACTTCCTTCCATGTGTTGCCTGTCTTGTAGTAGAGTTTCCAGCTTTGTGGCACGCGGAAATTGCCGTCGTAGTGGTCGAAGTCAAGCCAGTACACCTGCACGTTCGATACGGTGTAGGCTTGGTCGAACTCGTAGGCAAGCGTTTCTTCGGTGCCTTGCTTCAGCCACCAGTAATGATAAGGTTTCGAAGTGTCCGATGAGCGGCGCGGTTCCCATTGGTCGTTCACGCCCCAGGCATACGAGCTGATGGAAGCCGACTCGGGAGCATCTTTCTGAATAGGAGTCTGAATGGTAAACGTCTGTGCCTTGCTGGCGATGGTAGGTTCGGGTGCAGGCGTAGCGTATTCCTTGGTTTTGGGCACCCATACTACCATCTGGTCTGCGCCACGGTTGTTCCACGTGGCATAAGGGATGGCGCGGAAGGTCAGGTCTTTCACCGTACCGTCGCGTTCCACTTTTCCGGCTGCTCCGCTCAGCACCATTACGCCGTTCAGCAGGTTGGCTTCGTAAACAGCTTCTATCTTTGTGTCGGGAGCGATAAACTTGTTGAACACTGTGCTGTCGAGTTGGTCTTTGCCTTCGAGACAGAACACTATCGGCCCGCGCTCAATGGCAAGCATACCTCGGTCTATTTCTACCGAGTCGTTTGCGCGGATGCGGCGTACGTCCATCGGCATGTCCAGTTCAACGACATCGCCTGCTTTCCATGTGCGGACGATGGTTTCGTAGCCGTCACCTTGGGCAGCACGTACCGACGAGCCGTTCACCTTCAGCGTATATTTCTTCGGCGCGTCGGTGTAGGCATAGAGGTCGGATGCTACGGGCGCGCTTTTCAGCCAACTTGGAATGCGCAGGCGGATGGCAAATTCTTTCTCGGCTTCGGGAGTGATGGTGATTGCCACCTTGCCGTTCCACGGATAGTCGGTGACCTGCTCCAGCATGACGTGGGTACTGTCGGCAAGCTGTATGTCAGCTTTGCCTTGTACGTAGAGGTTGACATAGATATCGTTCTGCTGGATGGCATAGATATAGTTGGGCACCGAAGCGATAAAGCGGGTCACGTTGCCCGGGCAACAAGCGCAACCGAACCAGTGCTGGCGTTCGTGCTGCCCCATCGACTCCAGCGGATTGTCGTAAAAGAACTTGTCACCGCTAAGCGACACGCCGCTGATGACGCCGTTGTAGAGTACACGCTCCAGTACGTCAATGTATTTCGATTCGCCTGTAGCGAGGAACATGCGGTAGTTCCAGTACACGTTGGCGATGGAAGCGCATGTCTCGCTATAGGCAGTGTGGTTCTGCAGTTCGTAGTTTGGGCCGAAGCCTTCGCCCTGCGCACGTGAGCCCATGCCACCGGTGATGTAGAGCTTCTTGCTCACGAGGTTGTCCCATAGGCGGGTCAGGGCGTGGAAATATGCCGTGTCGCCCGTCAGGGCAGCCACGTCGGCTACACCCGAATAAAGGTATCCGGCACGTACGGCATGACCCACCATCTCATCTTGTTGCAGGATGGGCTTATGGTCCTGACTGTATTCGCTCAGCTTGTGGCCGTCGGTGCCGCGTCCGGTTTCTTCAACGAAGTATTTCGCCATGTCAAGGTATTTTTGGTCGCCCGTCACCTTATATAATTTACAGAGCGCCATCTCTACGATAGGGTGTCCGCTGGGACGGTGTATCTGTCCTTCGCTTGGACCGAATGTCTTGCAGACGAGGTCGGCATTCCTGATAGCAACGTCCAGCAGGGTGCGCTTGCCTGTGGCACGGTAGTGTGCTACGGCCGCCTCGTAAAGGTGTCCGCTGTTATATAGTTCGTGGCTGTTGATTTTCTCCCATTTCGAGCGTCCCCACCAGCCCGACAGGCGGTAGCACTTGTTGGTGACGCAGGTAGTCAGGTATCCGTCTGGCTCCTGGGCGGCAGCGATAATCGTAATCACGCTGTCCAGATAGTGGTCCAGCTTGGAGTCATACTTGGCGGCAAGCGAGTAGGATGCCCCTTCAATTACCTTATAAGGGTCGGTATCATCGAAAGAGAAATTGCCCCGGTGTTCGCCTTTTTTCAGTCCGCCGGCAATGGCGAAGTTGTCGAAACGCCCGTTTTTCTCACATTCTTTAAAAGCGGAGGGGATAGAGACTGTGCGGTTGATCTCTATGCGCGGCAACCAAAAGCTATCGCTCAGGTGCACCTGAGTGAACGACACTTCTTGGATGGGAGCATCCGGCTGGATATAGGTAGGCCGACTGCACGATGCGGCTCCCAGTACCACAAATCCGCTCATCAGAGTTAGCAAATAATTTTTCATAAATATTTTTTCGCAAAATAGCCGGATTTCTTGTTTGAGGATAAAACGATAGTCCATATTTATAGAAAAATAGTCGCAAGATGGTTTGGAGGAAGTGCCTTTGTGAAATGTATTTAGTTTGTTCAAAGATTTTTTGTAAATTATACCATTTAAAATAAAATCCTTGTGTGCTTCTGTGGTGAATATAAACATTAACTGAGCAGTTGCTTATGAATATACGGATGATAATTTGCCTGTTGATAGGATGTTGCCTCTGTACGCTGCGTGGAGCGGCAGGCGTTTTTCAAACCCAATTCCAGTTTAGGCATTACAGTATAGAGAACGGAATGTCATCGAACAACATCAACGACATCCTGCAAGACCATCGCGGATATATTTGGATAGGGACGGACGGCGGACTGAACGGTTTCAACGGCATCGACTTCGTCCATTACCGGAAGGGAGACCCACGCAACCCGGAGCTGCAAACCAATACCGTTTCGGCATTGTGCGAGGTGGATCCCAACCGCCTGTGGTTGGGAACAGACCAAGGGGTGTACGTCTATGATATGGAAACAGACCGGATAACGGCTTTCCGGACAAAGACTTCCGACGGGATTGCTATCCACGCCCGGGTCACTAAAATCGTACGCGATACGGAGGGCTGGGTGTGGATTGCCACACGCGGGCAGGGCATCTTCGGCTATATGCCTGCCACGAAGCAGTTGAAGCATTACCCGATGGAGCAGAGCGGAGGTGTCATCCATTACCTGCTGAACGACCGCGAAGGTAACTTGTGGGCTTCGAGCGAAAATTTCCTGTACCGGCTGTATCGGGCTGCCGACCGCTTTCTGATCTTCCCACTGCACGAGGATCCCGACTCTTACCGTGCAATGGCATTGTGGGAAGACCGTGACGGATTCATTTGGGCAGGCACGTGGACGAAAGGCATATGGAAAATCAATCCCGAAACCGGGGCGGCGGAGAAATACCTGGTTCCCCGGAGCGGCGGAGGCGTTTCGCACATCCATTCCATCGGCGAATATACGGAAGACATCTTGCTGGTGGGGTCGGACAATGGTCTGGCACTGATTGACCGTACCACCGGGCGAAGCAGCATATATCCCTATTACGGCGAAGAAACGAAAGCACTTTCCGACAAGTTCGTATATCCCATCCTTAAAGACCGCGAAGGTGGCATCTGGATAGGCACGTTCTATAACGGCATCAATTATCTGCCTCCGTATAGCGGTCAGTTTGAAGGATATTCTCCTGCGGATGGCGACTCGTTGTTCGAAGGAACTATCGTGAGCCGCTTTTGTGAAGACGAGGAGGGGAAGATATGGGTTGCGTCCGATGATGGCGGATTGAGCCGTTTTGACCCCTTGAACCGGAAGTTTGAGGATTTTCCTGAGCGGAAAGCGTTTTCCGGCGACAACATCCATGCCTTGTGCATAGACGGAGACTGCCTGTGGATAGGCACTTACGGGAAAGCCATCCGGCGGCTGAACCTGAAGAACGGGGCGGTAAAGTCTTATGAGGGAGAAGCTCCTCAATCTATCAGTGTGTACACGATATTCAAGGATCGGGAAGGGGAGATATGGACCGGTTCGATGACCTCGGTGTGCCGGTATGACCGCACTGCCGACCGTTTGTTGCTAGTCAGGGAAGTGAAATCGTTGGTCATCGACATGAAAGAAGACCGGAAAGGCAACCTATGGATAGCAACCCTGAGCGACGGCTTGTTGTGCTATCAGCCGGGAAAAGACGCATGGAAGCTGTATGGAGAAACGGACGGGCTTCCCAGCCCGCAGATAAACTACCTGTATCTGAACCGTGACGGTGTATTTTGGGTGGCAACGGGTGAAGGGCTTTTCCGGTATGAGGAAGACAAAGACCGCTTTGCCTACTGTCCGCTGAATGTGCCCAATGAGAGTATCAATGCCATATTGGAGGGTGACAACTGCCTGTGGCTCACTACAGGGAAAGGCTTGGTGAAGTATATGCCCTCCGATGGCAAGACGCAACTTTTCACCCGGAGCGATGGACTGCAGAGCGAATTTTTCCTCTCGGCTTCAGCACTCAAGGCATCCGACGGCTATATGTATATCGGGAGCATCAACGGATTCAACCGTTTTCATCCCAGCCGGCTGCAATCAAATGCACAGATGCCTGCAGTAGTAGTGACCGGACTGGAAATATTCAATCATCCCATAGAACCCGAGGCGGACGGCATTTTGCCCGTGTCCATCGATTACTTGGACGAGCTGCACCTATCGCACCAGGACAATGTCATCACCTTGCACTTTGCCGCGCTGAGCTACTGCACCCCGCAGAAGAACCAGTATGCCTATATAATGAAAGGCTTCGACAGGGAGTGGAATTACGTGGGTTCACAATACTCTGCTACATA
>CAZEPM010000033.1:0-2039 GCA_964514145.1 uncultured Bacteroides sp. | reverse complement strand
TGAAAGGCTTCGACAGGGAGTGGAATTACGTGGGTTCACAATACTCTGCTACATATACCAATCTGCCTGCAGGTACCTATGTATTTTGTGTAAAGGCATCGAACAACGACAATGTGTGGAACGAACAAGGCACCTCGCTGCGCATCGTCATCCATCCGCCTTTTTATCTTTCGAAACCTTTCAAGGTGGGCTACGTATTGCTGCTCGTTTTTGCATTGGGTGTGCTGGTACGTTACGTCGTGCACCGAAGCGAGAAGAAGTATGCCAAGGTGATAGACGAACTGAACAGCCATCAGGAAAAAAAGATGCACGAGGCGAAGATAAAGTTCTTCACGATGATAGCCCATGAGATACGCACACCGGTGTCGCTCATTATCGGTCCGCTGGAAAAGGTGATGCAGTCTACGCTGAGTCTACCCGAGGCGGTGTGCAACGACTTGAAAATCATTGACCGCAATAGTCAGCGGCTCCTGTTCCTGATCAACCAGCTGCTGGACTTCCGCAAGGTGGAACAGAACGAGATGAAGATGCACTTCGCCCCGCAAAACATTCGCGAACTGATGCTGGAGGTGTGCGAACGCTTCCAGCCCACGCTGGCGCAGTGTGGCATTACGCTGTCCGAAGTGTATCCTCCCGAGGATTTCCGTGCCGATATAGATCGTGAAGCGTTGACCAAAGTGCTGAGCAACCTGATGACCAACGCCAACAAATATACGCATAACCGGGTGAAGATGGAATTTGCCGCACAGGAACAGACATTCTCCATCACCGTGTCCGACAATGGGAAAGGAATAAATTCCCGCGAACTGCAATTCATCTTCAAACCTTTTTATCAGGTGCACGACAACAAGCCGGGCACAGGCATCGGGCTGAGCATCGTGAAAGGTATCGTCGAAGCGCATCACGGGCATGTGGAAGTGCAGTCGAAAGAAGACAAAGGCTCGTCCTTCCGCGTCGTGCTCCCCATCCGTCAGAAGAAAGTGGAAGCAGCGGAATTGTTCGATACAGTATCACATATGCCCGAAGACATCCTGACGGAACACTCCCTGGCATCGGCAGACAAGAAGCAGCCGGTGATTTTGATTGTGGAAGACAACAAAGACATGATGCACTTCCTTGCAGACAACTTCAGCGACATGTATCGGGTGATAACCGCTAGCGATGGGATAGAAGCATTGCAACGACTGAAGGAGCAGGAGGTGTCGCTCATTGTCAGCGACTGGATGATGCTCAATATGGACGGTGTGGAGCTATGTCGGAATGTGCGGGCTGGACAGCTGACCAGCCACATCCCCTTTATATTGCTTACGGCTAAAACCGACAACTCTTCGAAGATAGCGGGGATGAACTGCGGTGCGGATGCTTACATCGAGAAGCCTTTCTCGTTGCAATACTTGAGGGCTTGTGTGAAGAATGTGTTGGATTTGCGCCAGCAGCTGCAGCAGAAGTTTTCGAAGATGCCGGTGGTGCCCATCAGTTCCATTGCTGGTAACAAGGCGGATGAAGAGTTTCTCGACAAGCTGAACCGGTTAGTAGAAGAGAACTTCGACAATCCGGAGTTGTCGGTCGATTTCCTTGCCGAGCGGTTGTACATCAGCCGTTCGGGGCTGTTTGCCAAGATTAAGGCATTGGCAAACGTCACGCCTAACGAGATGATTCAGCTGGTACGCTTGAAGAAAGCTGCCTTGCTCTTGCAGGAGAAGAAGTATCACATCAGCGAGGTGAGCTACATGGTCGGCTTCAACAACCCGTCTTACTTCAGCAAGTGTTTTCAGAAACAGTTCGGTATGACGCCCGGAAAGTTTATTGCGAATAATTGATATGCCTTATGGCGGGTGATATTGGTATTTATTGTAGAACAAAATCGGTTTGTGAAAATCCGCAGTGTATTGTCATTCTGTTTTCTATGATTTACACAAGCATTTTATGTATTTTAATTTTATACTGCATTGCCCTGCAACCCCTCCAGGACTCCCTCAGACAGGCAAAAACCGAAGCAGAAACGTGATAAGTTATCTACTTCGGTTTTTACAATCGAT
>CAZEPM010000032.1:13492-17935 GCA_964514145.1 uncultured Bacteroides sp. | reverse complement strand
CCTCGAAGTAGTACTTTGACCGCCTCGAAGTAGTACTTCGGGAAACACAGGGTGAAACAGGGATGAAGCGAATGTACGGCGGCTTCAGACGGGATGCGTGCAGACAGAGAATCCGCAGCGATGGCACGGAGGAACGGACGGCGCGGCGCAAGAGTCAGAAAGAGTCAGAGTTTGCCCAGACGTTCGCGGATGCCGTCGCGATACATGTTCCAGAACCGGCGGATGTCCTTGCAGTGATAGGCTTTGACGAAAGGAGCGGTAAGCGCGACCAGAAGGACGTATCCGATCATGCCGAGAAAGGCCCGTCCGTAGCGCACGCCGAGGTTGCGACCGTAGTGATGGTTGAAGTAGGCGGAGTTGCGCACCTGATACATGCGTTTCCATTTCTTCTTGCGTGACTTTTCTTTCCATGTGTCGTGGCTGAAGAAGCGGGCTTTTTGCATGTGTGCGTCGGGGACGTAGAGGATTTGGAATCCTGCG
The DNA here is from genome assembly GCA_964514145.1 of uncultured Bacteroides sp. Taxonomy (GTDB): domain Bacteria; phylum Bacteroidota; class Bacteroidia; order Bacteroidales; family Bacteroidaceae; genus Phocaeicola_A. Next base: position 17,455 of record CAZEPM010000032.1, on the reverse strand, counting down.
AGGACGGTTCGGTAGGCATAATCGGTGTCGTCGTAGAAGATGAAGAGGTCTTTGTTGGGATATCCGATGCGTGTGACGACTTCACGTTTGATCAGGGGACCTTCGAAGACCATTGCTTCGATGGGTGTGGGAATCCGGAGGCCGGGCGTGAGTTTCTGCCGGTGTAGCGAGGTGAAGGGATTGGAAAGATTGATTTTCCGGCACTCGTTGACGAAGGTTTTGCCGGCTTGGATGCGTCGTGGGCATAGGATGCCGACGTGTGTGTGGTTGGCTGCGAGGAGTTGTGTGAGGCAATCGGCTTCGGGGTAGACGTCGTCGTCCATACACCAAAGGTAGTCGGCTCCCGTGTCATAGGCATATTTCATGCCGGTATAGAATCCGCCTGAACCTCCGAGGTTGTCCTGATGGATGACGGTGAGGTCGGTTTGTTGGTCGAGCCAGATTGGGGTTTCGTCGGTGCTTCCGTTGTTGACGACGATGATTTGGTTGAGTTGTGTGATGTTGCGTAGTTGTCGGATGGTTTGTTTAAGCAGGTTGAACCGGTTGTATGTGACTACGACGGCTGTAATTTTCATGGCTGTATTGTCTGGTTGGTGTTGGGTTGATTGGTTTCTTCTCGAAAGGCTTGTTCTTCGGCAGCGGCTATGATTTCTTCGATTGTCTGGTCGACAGGTATGGCATCGTCGTCAGTGTGTGGGATGTGCCGGGTGTCGGTTTCGGGCATGTCGGTGTAGACGTCCAGAGGTTCTTCTTGCAGACAGTCGGTAGATTGTCGCGGTTCTTGGGTTGTGTTTTCTTGCGGTTTGTGTTCGTTTTTGAGTGCATAGACTTTGTCGAGAAATCCGGTGTCCTTTTTCAGTCGGTTGAGGGCTTGTTTGGCCGCAAGTTGTTGGCTTTCTTTCTTGGAGTATCCTGTTCCGGTTCCGGCGCTGAGTCCTTCGAGGAGTATTTCGGTTTCGAACTCGGGGCTGTTGGTGGAATGGTCATCTTCGGTGGTTTGGAATTGAATGGTTACTTTGTTTTTTTGTGTCCATTCGATGAGTTTCGACTTGAAGTTGACTTCTTTGTAAGCCAGTTTGTCGAGGTTGATGAGCCGGTGTAGGATTCTTTCTTCAACAAAGCGTTTGCTGCAGGTGTATCCTTTGTCGAGATAGATGGCTCCGATTAGGGCTTCGAATGCGTTTCCGCACATATAGTTGTTGTGTGTGTGTTGCTGTGTGGCGGATGTGATTAGCTTATCAAGTCCGATTTCCACCGCTAGTCGGTTAAGGCTTTCCCGCTGTACGATTTTCGAACGGGTGTTGGTGAGGAAGCCTTCCGCCTTACCTTCAAAGTGCCGGTATACGATGTCGGCTACGATGGCGTCGAGAATGGCATCGCCCAGAAACTCCAGTCTTTCGTTATTCATCACACGACCTTTGGCACTCCTCACGGCCGATGATTTATGCAACAAGGCTTCTTTATAGTAGGCGATTTTGCGGGGATAGAAGCCGAGTATGGGGTATAAAGCAAAATAAGACTCCCGTTCTTTGTGGAAAAAGAGTCTTATTCTTTGTAATATATTGGTTATCGGAAACACCACTTATTCAGTGTATTTCTTAACGATAATGCATGCGTTGTGTCCGCCAAAACCGAATGTGTTGGAGAGTGCCGTATTGATTGTCCGCTCTTGTGCCTTGTTAAACGTGAAATTGAGCTTATAATCAATGTTTTCATCGTTGTCACCTTCTTCATAATTAATGGTTGGCGGGACAATATTGTTCTTCACTGCTAACACACAGGCCATAGCTTCTACAGCGCCTGCAGCGCCAAGCAGGTGTCCGGTCATCGACTTTGTTGAGCTGATGTTGAGCTTATAGGCATGTTCTCCAAACAGATCTTTGATGGCTTTTACTTCGGAAACGTCTCCCACCGGAGTGGAAGTTCCATGCACATTGATGTAGTCTATATCTTCGGGAGTCATACCTGCATCTTCAAGCGCATTGCGCATAACCAATTTGGCACCTAATCCTTCCGGATGTGAAGCGGTGAGGTGATAGGCATCCGCACTCATGCCGGCACCGACAATTTCTGCATAGATTTTCGCACCGCGTGCTTTGGCATGTTCCAACTCCTCAAGAATCAGACAGCCAGCACCCTCACCCATCACAAAACCATCGCGGCTAGCGCTAAACGGACGGCTTGCCTTTTCGGGCTCGTCGTTACGGGTTGACAAGGCATGCAAGGCATTGAAACCACCTACGCCACAGGGAAAGATGGCGGCTTCGGCTCCACCCGACACAATGACATTGGCCTTGCCCAGACGAATCAGATTGAAAGCATCGGCAAGCGCATTGGTCGAAGAAGCACACGCTGACGAGGTTACATAGTTGGGCCCATGAAAGCCATACATGATAGATATTTGGCCGGCACAGATATCGGCAATCATCTTCGGAATAAAGAACGGGTTGTATTTCGGACCTTGGTCTTTATGAAGCGCATAATTACCTGTCTCTTCTTCAAATGTATGCATGCCGCCAATACCGACACCGAAGATGACACCGATGCGTTCCAAATCTTCCTTCTCTACATCCAAACCCGAGTCGGTCACAGCTTCTTTAGCTACTACCAATGCATATTGGGTGTAGAGGTCCATTTTGCGAGCTTCTTTTCGGTCGAGATGTTCATTCACATTGAAATTCTTCACCTCGCAAGCAAAACGGGTTTTAAACAACGACGCATCGAAATGAGTAATAGGTCCTGCTCCGCTTACTCCTTTCACCAAGTTGCTCCATGTTTCGGGAGCCGTGTTGCCTACGGGGGTCAGCGCACCAAGACCTGTTACTACAACTCTTTTTAATTCCATAGGTTAATGTAATGCTTTACACCAACTTATTATTTAACGTTAGCTTCGATATAAGAAACAGCGTCACCTACAGTAGTGATTTTCTCTGCTTGATCGTCAGGGATGGAGATAGAAAACTCTTTTTCAAATTCCATAATCAGTTCCACTGTATCCAAAGAGTCTGCTCCCAAATCGTTAGTGAAGCTTGCTTCGTTTGTTACTTCAGATTCTTCTACACCTAGTTTATCAACAATAATAGCTTTTACTCTTTCTGCAATTTCTGACATAATTCTTAAGTTTTTTAATTAGTAAAATTATTAATTTCCTTATTTTTGCGTGCAAAGAAAGAAATATTTATTGTTACACGCAAATAATTAACTGATAAATTGCATCAGCTTTGCACATTTTAATCCAGACTGTGCAGAAAACTAGGTTTTTATGAAGACAAATCTTGCTATTTTTGCTTCCGGGAACGGGACAAACGCCGAAAATATTATCCGCTACTTTCAACATCACGATTCCATTCGCGTAGCATTGGTTGTCAGCAACCGGACTGACGCCTACGTACTCACTCGTGCCAAACAATTCGACGTTCCCTCAACAGTTGTCACACGAACTGACTTTCTCAACGAAGAAAAAGTGATCCGTCTGATGAACGAATACCATATTAACTACATCATCTTAGCCGGCTTCCTCCTACTCATCCCCGCATACCTGCTAAAACAATACCCGCAACACATCCTCAACATCCATCCCGCATTATTGCCTAAGTACGGCGGAAAAGGCATGTATGGCGAACACGTACACAAAGCTGTCGTTGCCGCGGGCGAACAAGAAAGCGGCATCACCATACATTATATAGATGAACACTACGACCGAGGCACCACTCTCTTTCAGGCCACCTGTCCCGTAATGCCTGATGACACGCCCGACGACGTAGCCCACAAGGTACACGCACTGGAATACCAATATTATCCGATCGTCATTGAGCGCACTATTCTAGGCGAAGCATTGCCACACGATTAACAGACCTTGCCCGCATCGAATCACAACCAGCCTTAGTCACCACACAAAACAGCCTTGTTTACGGACGTAAGCAAGGCTGCACACCATTCAGAGAAAGCCTGCTTCGGAAATGT
>CAZEPM010000032.1:2843-13392 GCA_964514145.1 uncultured Bacteroides sp. | reverse complement strand
TACGTTTATATTTTATCTTTGTTGAGTAAAGAGATAAAATATTATAGTTACTAACATCTTAAAATTATGCCTATGAGAGAGGACAAAATTAGCAGGAGGACATTTAAACGGCCTCTATTATTTGCCTGTTATCTATTTGCCACACAATGCATTGTTGCAGCTCCGCCAATGCATGGAGAGGGGGGGGGCAAAAATTCTAGTATTCTGACAACCAGCCAACAACCCCAACCAAGCAAACGAACCATTACCGGTCTTGTCTTAGACGCAATGGGTGAATCCCTGCCCGGAGCGAGTATTTATATCAAGGGAGACAGCAAGAACGGAGTAATGGCCGACGCCAACGGCCGATTTACACTCATGATTCCGGAAGGAGCCAAAGCGTTCATTGTATCATTTGTCGGTATGCAACAACAAGAAGTTGTCATACTTGAAAATACCGACGACTACACCATCTATCTTGAGAACACTACCACCATCGATGAAGTGGTAGTCACCGGTATCGTCACCAAGCGGAAAGAAACCTTTACCGGTTCTTCAGCCAGCTATTCCGGAGAAGAATTGAAAGCAATCGGTGTACAAAACCCATTGCTCAGCCTACGAAGCCTCGATCCTTCGTTTAACCTGATGGAAAGCGAAATATACGGCTCTGACCCGAACCGTATGCCCAATATCGAAATTCGCGGAAAATCGAGCATCATGGGTCTGCGCGATGAGGTGTCTGAAGACCCGAACCAGCCACTCTTCATTCTCGACGGTTTTGAAAGCACACTCGAAACAATCTACAACCTAGACATCAACCGCATCGCCTCAATGACCATCCTGAAAGATGCTGCCTCAACCGCCATCTACGGTTCGAAAGCAGCCAACGGTGTGGTAGTCGTTGAAACCATCAAGCCGCAACCCGGCCAGCTTCGTCTGAGTTACAATGGTTCGATGGACATATCATGGCCTGATCTGACCAGCTACAACCTGATGAACGCGCGCGAAAAGCTCGAATTCGAACGGCTGGCCGGAAAATATAATGGCACCACCGTAACAGAACAAATCGAAAAGGAGAACCTCTATAACCAACACTTGGCCGATATTGCCAGCGGTGTAGATACTTATTGGCTCTCAGAGCCTCTGCGCACAGGCATCAGCCACCGTCATCAAGTCTATGCCGACGGAGGTGCGGGTGGTTTCTTGTTTGGTATCGGCCTCAACTACAATGGGGTGACCGGCGTAATGAAAAATTCCGACCGCGACGCAATAGGTGCGAACTTAGATCTAACCTACCGTGTGGACAAATTGCAGTTTACCAATAAGTTTACAGCTCAACAAACCATATCGAGCAATCCGATAGTAGACTTCAGCGAGTATGCAGAAGCCAACCCGTATTATAAAAAATACAACGAAAATGGTGAAGTAGAACGCTGGTTAGCTAACAACGACTACGAATCCTACGTATCCAATCCGCTCTATAATGCATCGCTCAACAGCCGCGACGAGACCAAACAGCTTCAGTTTTCAAACTATTTTACGGCAGAATACAACCCAAATAGCGATTTTAAACTGCGTGCACGTTTCGGTCTGACTCAACTCACAGCAGAAAACGAACTGTTTTATTCGCCTGACGATACGCGTTTCGACAGTTACGACATTCTGCAAAAAGGTTCATATACTTATACGAATACAAAAACAACCACATACGAAGGAGAGCTGACTGCTACTTATGCCAAGCTCATCCAAGAGAAACATCGCATCAATGTGGCCATCGGTGGAAACATTTCGGAACAAAAATCTACGGCACAAGGATATTCGGCACAAGGTTTCCCATCGGGCGACTTTACCTATCCTTCGTTTTCCAACGGATATACCGAAGGAGGAAGCCCAACTTATACCGAATCGGTCAGCCGGTCAGTCAGCGGTTACTTCACCGGTGGTTATGCCTTTGCCGACAAATACCTGATGGATGTGAGCTATCGTCTCAATGGTTCGTCGGTATTCGGTTCTACGAAAAAATTCATTAATACGTGGTCACTTGGTTTGGGATGGAACATCCACTATGAGAATTTCATCAAAGACAATGTCTCTTGGATTAATTATCTGAAGATACGTGGTTCCATTGGTAATCCCGGTAATCAGAACTTCGATTCGTCACTCTCACTGACAACTTTCCGTTATCTGTTTACATCGTACAATTATTTTGGCATGAGTGCCGTCCTGTTATCACTAGGAAACCAGGATTTGAAATGGCAAACAACACTCGACCGGAACATTGGTCTGGACGTGACGTTGTTTAACGAGCGATTCAACATGACATTGGACTATTACTACAAAACAACCGATCCATTGCTTATTGCCATTGGTCTGCCGAGTTCTTCGGGTATAACCAGCTTTAACACCAACCTCGGCAAACAAATCTCGAAAGGATTTACCGGAACAGTTCAATACTACATTTTCCGGGATTTCAGCAAACGGCTCACTTGGTCGATAAGAGGTACCATCCGCATGGAATCAAGCAAATTAGGCGGCATCGGAAATTCTCTCGAGAGCCTGAACGAATACAACCAAAGCCGGTCAACGGAGCGTTACTATGATGGTGCCGATCCCGACGATATTTGGGCTGTGCGTTCTGCCGGTATCGACCCTGCTACCGGAAAGGAAATCTTTATCAAGAAAGACGGCACGTACACTTATGACTTTACGTACGACGACGAAGTTGTAGTGGGTAACACACGTCCGGATGCAGAAGGAACAATCGGTTCGAACTTCGGCTACAAAGGCTTTACGATCGGTCTCACTTTCCGCTATAGTTTAGGTGCTGACTCATTTAATTCTGCCTTATTTAACAAAGTGGAAAATATCTCTTCCAGTGACCTGATATACAACCAAGACCGGCGTGCCCTCTACAACCGTTGGCAACAAACAGGCGATGTGGCGCAGTTTAAAAACATAGCCGATGCCACCTATACCCCTATGTCATCGCGTTTCGTACAAGAAGAAAATGTACTGAAACTGGAGTCGCTCCAAATTGGTTACGAATTCGACCCGAGTTTTGCTCGTAGTCTTGGAATCAGTGGTCTGCGTCTAAACGCTTATATGAACGATATCTTCCGTCTCAGTAACATCAAGGAAGAACGAGGAACCAGCTATCCGTTTGCACGTAGCGTGTCTTTTGCTTTATCATTCACTTTATAATAATCATGACTATGAAACTGAAACATACTATCTATATACCTATACTTTTGTGCATGATAGCCGTCTTCAGCAGTTGCTCTGACTGGCTTGACTACACTCCGAAAGACAAGCAGACAGAAGAACAGATTTTCAGTACTCGACAAGGATTTTATACAGCTGTCAACGGAGTTTACAATCGTCTGATCAGCGATGAGATGTATGGTAAAAACCTGACATGGGGCATGCTCGACATCCTTGCCCAGCACTATCAAGTCAGCAATTCACTTGTATACGAAGGATTTTCCGCATCGAACCTGACCAGCTACAACTATGACGACGAAGATGTAGCCAGCCTCATTGGAGAGATTTGGGATGAAGCTTATTCCACTATCCTGAACATTAACGTGATTCTGAATAATGCCGATATCCAACGAGGATCCGTCTTATCGGAACAAGATTATCACATCATCCGAGGCGACATGCTGGCACTCCGTGCATTCCTGCATTTCGACCTTCTGCGCATGTTTGGTCCCGTATATAGCCGCTACCCAGACCAGATTTGCATTCCTTATGCGAACAGCAGCACTGCCCAAGTGTATTCACAACTTTCGGCACGGAGCGTTATCTACGACTATCTATTACCAGACCTTGAAGCTGCAGAAGAAAGTCTGCTAGAATATGATCCGGTCATTACCGAAGGTCCTTTGGCCAGTACCTTAGAAGATGAAGACAACTATACGCGCTATCGTCAGTTACGGCTGAATTATTATGCCACCATCCTGCTCAAAGCGAGAGTCTATTTGTGGGCAGGTGATACCGAAAATGCGCTGACTGAAGCTCGTAAACTGACCGACGATCCGCAAGTAAGAACTTATTTCCCAGCAATAGACCCCGACGAGTTGCTGAGTGGAAATAACACAACTCCCGATCGGACTTTCTCTACAGAAATACTTTTTGGTTTTTACAACAGCAATCGAGACAATATCTACACATCTTTCTTCGAATCAACTTTGTCATCGTCTAGCCTTTTGGCTCCCCGTACAACGTTTGTTCAACAATATTTATTTGGCAGTGCTAATTTGTACGACTATCGCATGCGTTCCCAATGGAGCTCCAACGGAGACATGAGTTACTTTATCAAATACAGTGCAATAGAACTGACAAGTACCCAAGAAACAGAAGGTACTTATCCGTTTTGGACCTATTTCATGCCACTCATGCATCTTAGTGAAGCTTACTACATTGCAGCTGAATGCTTGATTGACACCGACCCTGAAGCTGCCATCTCATACATGAACACCATTTTGGACACACGTGGTTATCAACAACTTACGACAAGTAGCGATATACTCACGGAAATCAAGCAAGAATATATGCGTGAGACGTGGGGAGAGGGACAGGCTTTCTTTTTATTCAAACGCTGTTACATGAGTATCACGAGAGATTTCAATGGAAACTCGTCTTCATCCATAACAGCGTCTGATAGCAGGTTTGTCATTCCATTACCTGAAAGTGAATTAATCAACCGTTAATTATCAATTCGTTATGAAACATTTATTCTATTTTATAGTTACTGTCATCATACTCATGCCTTTGTTGTTTACCGCATGCGATAGAGACGACATCGAAACTTTTAACGGAATCGTTGCCGGTATTTATCTACAACGAACCAGCTCATACAACATGGACGGTTACGGAAACATCACGACGCGATATTACTCTGATTCTACGAGTCTTTCGTTTGCCGATAGTACAACTGATGTCATGCAAATCAGGACTTACATTACGGCAAATGTCATGGGATATGTTACCGATTATGACCGTCCGTTCATTCTCAAAGTTGACGAGCAGACCAGCACAGCCGTACGAGGTACTAATTTTGATTATAATGAAGATGATTGCGTTATCAGTGCAGGTTCCGCACAGACCAGAGTACCCATTACGCTATATCGCACATCGGATTTGGCAGAAGAAGAAAAGGAATACCGTGTTGAGTTTTATCTGGAGCCTAATGAATATTTCACAGTAGAACTCGAACGGTATAAAAACACCACATCGTGGACTGCTACCGGAGATACACTTTGTGGCACACGCTACAAAATCATCTTTAGCGAACTATATACCGAGCCATGGTATTACAGTTTGTTCGGAGGTGACTATTTCGGAACATGGTCTATGAAAAAAGAACAGCTGATCAACTCCCTCATGGGATGGACTCACACCAATTGGGACGACGGAACTGTATTATTGGGTGTTCTCGGCTATGCAGCTACGTTAACCAAAAACTATTTGCAGGCAGCTGCTGACAGTGGCAATCCAATTCTTGACGAAGATGGCCAATACATGCAACTGGCTGGTAGTTATGTGGTAGACTATTCAGACTATGAATAATTTAAGTAATGCAATCCTAAAATATTAATTCATCATGAGACATATAATATATAACTGCATAAAATATTATCTGCTGCTGCTTGTTGTTGTTCTAGGTTCTTGCTATGATGATAAAGGCAATTATTCCTATACAGACCTTGGGGAAATCATCATCTCAAATATCCCGGAGAACAACTCTGTTCTTCGTGGAATAGATACACTGAGAATCAATCCCATCATTACTTCTACGATTGAAGGAGAAATATCGGAAGACAATCCCAACTATGAGTTCGGATGCCGCATTGCTCCCAGTAGCGGAACCTTCTCCGACGACGAACAATGGCACGACCTCAATCCGGACAAGACACTCTCATTTTCAACAACCCTGAATGAAAGTATTGGCAACTATATCGGACTATACACCGTAACCGACTTACGTACAGGAGTTGCTACCAACTATTCGTTCAACATTACCGTGGTAACCAGTACTTATGAAGGATGGATGGTGCTTTGCAACGAAGGAGACGACAATAAAGTACGTCTCGACATGGTCTCCGTAATAAGCGAAGACAACATTGTTGCCGTACACGACCTCTTGGGTAACGAGCTTCCGGATCAATATAACGCCAAACAACTAGTCTTTGCCACTTATATCAGTGATTTTATTTATATGATCACAGGTACGGGAACCTATTCGCTGGATGCTACGGAACTGACCGCCTCAGAAACAGGAGATTTGGTGATGAGCGAATTTGCTACCGACATGGGTGACGAACTACCTGAACGCATAGCTATCAGCAAGGCATATCATTATTTGACAACAAACAAAGGAAATATCTATGAAAAGACAGCCAGTAGCGCGGGAGCCATATACGGATTCCCTTGCAACACTGACGTCTATGGAAACTCGCCCACCTACAGAGTTTCCCCATACATGGCAACAGCGCCATACAACTATGCAAGTTATCTGGTACTGGCTTACGATATCGACAACCAACGTTTTGTGTCTAAATACATGTATACTAGTTCCGGAACATTTGGCAGTATCAATGAGCTGGAAAGTCCGCTCTTCTCTTGGTATACGGGTATGGATCTCATTTATATGAGCATAGCCGGAAACGGAACGATAGCCTATGCAGTTATGCAAGCAGCAGACGGCCAACGCTCAGTCTATGCAATAAACATAAACGGATGGAATGCAACCAATATTGCTCAACAAGGGTGTTGGAACAATATCACCGCAGAAGGATTCACAGAGGCCAAGTACTTTACTGTCGATCCAACTTATCCTTATATATTCTATTCGGAAGGAACCCATGTCTATGCATATAATCTGGAAGGTAACACAAATACCTCACTCCAATTGCCCGGCGAAGAGATTACGATGGTTAAAATCAGTCCATTTACCGAATATATACCTAGCGACGGCGATATCAGAGAAGAATGGGAGAACTATTTGCTGGTAGGTTCTTATCTGAATGATGCGACAGACGATAACGGTGGTATTTTACGTATGTATAACTACAACCGTACGACTAACAGTTTCGAAGAAGTAGCCCGCTATGATGGCTTTGCCAAGATTGTCGACGTAACCTATCGCGAACGCTAACGTCTCCAAATTATAAGACTACTTTCGCATAAAAGAGACTTACCCATAATGATATCAAATGATGATGATCATTATGGGTAAGTTATTTAAAATAGATTTATCTTCTACCTGAACCAAATCCGCCCATGTTGCCGCTGTTTCCCACAGTTGTCACCATTGAACTGAGGGTAAACGTAGACAGCACGGTACCGCCCGTATAGGTACTACCTGAATAATAACCGAAAGTCTCCGTACCACCGGAGACACCACCACCGGTCGAAAGAACATAGGTAGAGCCCTGTTGCAATGACGGACTGCTGTAAAGGAGCGTCATGCGCGAATAGTTGACTGGTATTGCATAGGTGAAAATGTCCGTTCCATCTGAAGATGCGAGGTTGATAAACGAGTTACTCGAAACCGTACCGCTGTAGATGAACGACGGCTGACTGCAAGCACCGGATGTCGGTGTACTGGACTCACCGCCGATTCCCAGCAAGATGCCTCCGGTAATAGCGAACGTATTTTCGTCGCAATCAATACCGCCCTCCGGCGAGCTAGTACCAACGGCAATGGTTAGCCCACCGGTAACTGTCAACGTTCCGTTCGAGTCGATGGCATCGTTGCCGGTGCTGTAACAGTAGATGGTACCATCGTTGATGATGATGGCATCAGATGCATTCATGGCATCATCGTAACAATACGAAGCTACCAGCCCACCATCTATCTGCAAGACAGATTTGCTCTCGATGCCCTCACTACCCTCGCCGCCGGTGGCTCTTACCTGCACAATGGCATCGCCGCCAATCGTCAGGTCGCCGTCCGCCTTGATGGCTTTGGCTGAGGAGTCAACTTGTCCGACAACGTATTGCATGCCGGTTGTTTCCACCTGTACCGTACCTCCGGTGATGGAGAGTGTGCCGTCACAGTTGATTCCCTTGCCAGCTGCACCGGAACTTTGCAGGGCTACGAGTCCGCCCGTAATTACCATGTCACCGTCGCACTTAATGCCCGCAGCCGAACTGATGTCGTTATCGTCTTCATCATACAATGCCTGTCCTGAATTAATGACTGTAAGCTTGCCTCCGGACTGTGTAAAGGCACCGCAATTGACACCTTTTCCTTTCCGGCCGACAATCTGTATCTGTACGGAGCCGTCGGATATGTCTACACTTTGGTCAGCTTTCAATCCGTCCGAGCCGTCGCCTGAAGGAGCAAGCCACACAAATCCGCCAGTCATCGAGATTCCTTCGTCACCACACTGTATGCCGTCACCCACAGCCGTAACGCGGATAATACCACCGCCAATGGTTATCTGGTCGTTCGTATGAATACCATCATTTGCAGCCGATTCCACCGTAATCCGACAGCCTGCACGAAAGCGGATGCCGTCATCACTCGTGATGGCATGGTTATAGTTACCAGTTACGCTCAGCAGACCTGTACCACCGAATATCAAATCTCCCTCGCTAAACAGACACGCCTTCATATCCTCGTCAGACACTTTATTATACTCCTCACCATCGGTCAGGTAGTTTGTCGTGCCCGTTTCAGACATGACAAAAGCGCGTACGGACGATTGGATGTTGATAGCAGCCCCAGCTGAATTGTTAATCGACACTCCATTCAGAGAAAGGAGGAAAGGTTCGTCACTGTATATCTTAAACGAACCGTCGTCGGTTGTTCCACTAAGCACGTACTCAACGCCCGACAGTGTGGAATTAATCACAATGTGTGCTCCGTCCTGTGTGAGTGTGATACCATCCTGTTCGCCCTCAACGGTAGCCGTCGTCCCATGATAGGAAACGATCACTTGGGTATCAAAAGAATAGTTTTCCACAAAATCCAGATAGCCTTCGGCAAAAACATCGGTGACAATCGTCTCCTCCATATATCCATAAGTATCCTCGTCTGTTTCATCAAAAGCTATGGTGAAGTTCAGCAAATCGCCGGCCGATTCCGGCAAAGAAGCCGGAGTCGTATTCACCGGTCCCTCCTGTTGCATGATAAAGTCATGATCATCGTCCGAACAGGCCGTTAGGACAAACAGTAGCGATATACCACCTGAAAGCATATAGAACTTTGCCTTCTTAGTTAAAAGATACCATCCCATGATTCTAGCGTTCATTATTTGGCTTTCAGTTCGCCACCACCTTGCAAAGCATACGTCTTGCCGGCCAGTGACGGATTATTTGCAGCATCATAGTAGACGTTGTGTCCGTTGCCTGTAATATTCATCACACGGTCACCTTCGATGTCTGCATCGATCACCGACACATAAGCGTCTTGCGACAACTCCCAACGACTATTCTTATCGATACGCACCTCCACCAATTTAGCCGATGCTGCCGAATTGATCGTACCCTTCAGTACGGAACCGTCAGCCAGATGCAATCGGATGCTACTATCGGTATCAGCTTGCAAATCTCCTTCCAACAACTGCCGACGGGTTGTGATGACAGCCGTACCGCCATTCTCGCCCGCATGTCCCCAACGTGAGGCTGCCGCATTGAGCAAGATACCCGAAGCGCAAAGCACCTCATTATCTTCCAGCGTGATATAGGCAGTAGAATTTGTCACAAAAAATAACGGACTTCCTTCACCCGTGTTATGGATAACCGAATGCTTCGACTCAAACCGACCGTCTGCTCCCTCGGCATCACCCGAAAAACTCTGGTAGATCATGATACCCCATTTATGCGAGAAACTGCACGTCATCCGACAATTGTCTAAACGGATAAGATTCGAACCTTCGATTACGGCCACTTCACTGCCGTCGGAAGTGATGTCTACTCCTGCCAACGTAAGTTCACCCGTAGAGTACAGTCCCGGAGAGTCCTGACCGTGGCTCACAATTCGTCCACCGTCTACCGTAATGATGCCACTACCCCGGTCGGTTGCCACAGGAGCCGAATTCCTACCGCTAGTCGTGATATCCACATTGGTGGCATGTATCGTACCGCCACCGCTACACATAATGCCATGTCCACCGTTGCCCGTACAATTTATCACGTCGCCATCCGAGTAAATCACACTCTCACCATAAGCAAAAATCGCATTGGCACCCAGACCGGTCGTCGTGATGCGGTTGCCTGACATACGTATCTCCGAGTTATCCCGTCCCAATACAGCAGCGTTCAAACCCTGAAAACTGCTGAAATCCTGCGAGGAAGTATTTCCCGATGTAGTGATGACATTTCTACGCAACTCCACCTTGCCATTACCGCGAACGGCCACAGCCGACTGGTTTTCTTCCGTTGCCAGAATTTCCTCACCCTCTTTGATTTGTACACCTTCTGCGACCATAAGAGTTGCCTGAATCAAACCCTCGTCAAACTGTCCGCCGCCAGGTCCACCCGGCGGCATTCCACCTTGTGGAGGCATACCCATATCGCCACCCTGCGGCATTCCACCCTGTGGGGGCATACCCATATC
>CAZEPM010000032.1:0-2743 GCA_964514145.1 uncultured Bacteroides sp. | reverse complement strand
GCATACCCATATCGCCACCCTGCGGCATTCCACCCTGTGGGGGCATACCCATATCGCCACCCTGCGGCATTCCACCCTGTGGGGGCATACCCATATCACCGCGCTGCGGCATTCCACCCTGCGGAGGCATACCAGGTCTGCCAGGCATGCGAGACATATCCCTTGTCTGCATAGCCGTTTCCGCCTTTACATAATTGCTTGCACTTCCACTTCTCGAGCTTCCGCAAGCACACAGACATAAGCCTGTCAGAACAGACAGACAAATTGATAGATTAAAATGCTTCATTGTAACTATAAATTGATTTTACATACAATGTTAGGGACATTCTTCTTACTTACATAGGATTTTTACTTAAAAAAAGTTAGTCGTTAGATACTCTTCAAACCACCTTGAGTAATACTAAAAACAACCGATTGCCGTAAAAATTATATCTCCCGTCAAGGAAAGGCCAATCAGCACCGTATCAAACAACCTGACAGATGCTGAGGTTCCAACGGCCGGATACGGAAGTAGCCACGGCCAAATACGGGAATAATCACGGCCGGATACGGAAGTAGCCACGGCCAAATACGGGAATAATCACGGCCGGATACGGAAGTAATCACCTGTCAGTAACTTCCTTCAAACAAACGGAAAAACATCTGCAATCTGCTGACTTTCCTGTTTTTTATTTGTTATCTTTGTAATCGGAATGATTCAAAACACACAAGACTATGGCAAAATATAAACGAATCTTACTCAAACTGAGCGGTGAGAGTCTGATGGGAGAAACACAATACGGTATCGACAAGAAACGCTTGCATGAATATGCCTTACAAATTAAAGAGATTCATGATATGGATGTGGAAATCGGCATCGTTATCGGTGGAGGAAATATTTTTCGCGGATTGAGTGGTGCATCGAAAGGCTTCGACCGCGTGACGGGTGACCAGATGGGTATGCTGGCAACCGTGATGAACAGTCTCGGACTCCGCTCGGCATTATGGTCGGTCGGGGTTAAAGCACGGGTGCTGACGGCTATCCGCATGGAACCTATCGGGGAATTTTACGACAAATGGAAAGCGATTGCATGTATGGAAAAGGGTGAAGTGGTCATTATGTCGGCCGGAACGGGCAATCCGTTTTTCACGACGGACACGGGATCTGCTTTACGTGGTATCGAAATCGAAGCCGACGTCATGCTGAAAGGCACTCGCGTGGATGGCGTCTATACGAGCGATCCGGAAAAGAATCCTACAGCTACGAAGTTTGATAAGATTACGTATGACGAGATACTCAGTCGTAACCTTCGGGTGATGGATCATACGGCTACCTGCATGTGTAAAGAAAACCATTTGCCTGTCATCGTGTTTGATATGGATACGGTGGGCAATCTGAAGAAAGTGATGGCTGGAGAGGCGATTGGTACGCTCGTACATAACTAATCGCTCACATAATATACCTAATAACATGGGTTGGAAGATTAATAAATAATGGTAGTATAAGTAAAAGGGAACAATCAAACACTTGATTTCAGCGGTTTTTACTCACGTACCTGTCATGAAGCAAATAGAAATGGCGAGTATTGGAGAGGAGCTAAAGCAGTAATTAAAAATGGAACAGTTGGTCGATTGGCGGATGTATTTCGAGCTCAACTTGACGCCGCAGGAAGCAGTGCAGGCTATGCTGACGGGCGGCTGCTCTTAGATGCTTTTCATCGTGCCGGAACTCAATATACCATCCGCAAAGAGTGTGCTACTCACCTTGATGCTTACGCCAGTGACAAACAGAATCTTCGTGCGATATATGAAAAGACTTTAGGTGCTAAGGTTGTTTTTACTATGGAATACGACCATGATGATATTGCCAAGAATCATGGTAATCCTGAAGTTGTATTCATAGTTTTCGGAGATGATATTGACGGAAGAGATGTCGAGGAAAGGCATTTCGGAAAAGATGAATGATGAATATGATGCTGCTGAATATGCTCAAAGTTATAATATGGAACAGGCTGCATATGCGGAAGTAATGATTCCTAGATGGAGTAATCTTATTCCTAAAGATTATCCTGTTGAATTACTAGAATTTTAATCACCATTAAAAACCTTTATTTAAAATGAACAAAACACTAAAATTCATCACAACTGCCGTATCGCTGGCTACAACTGTAGCGTGCACTGGCACTAACGAACAGACAGAGGTAGAGGGTACGAAAACACTGACCGACAACAACCTTTCGTTGACATGGATTCAAGACAATGCTCAGGATCGACTCATGGAACGGCGTCTTTTTCCTGAAGCTTCTGACAGTTTGATTGCTAGTTTGAATCTACAAGAGGGGATACCTTCATCTATAAGTGTTTTTCTTGCCGAAATCGAAGGTAAGCATATTCTCTTCGACACGGGAATGGGGACTCCTGAATGTAAGATGCTTTCCTCACTGGAAGCTCTCGGGATAAAGCCTGAGGAGATCGACTACCTGTATATCACACATTTCCACGGAGACCATATTGGAGGTATGCTTAAAGACGGAGAATGCGTATTCCCGAATGCACAGGTGTATGCTTCTCAAAAGGAATACGATGCTTGGATGGAAATGCCGGATGAGAAAAAAGCCCAAGTTGTACTAACCACATCGGCATACGAGGATAAGTTGCATCTGTTTACTCCCGGAGATACACTGCCATGTGGAGTAATTTCAATTGATGCCCCAGGACATACTCCCGGACATACCGCTTATAGATTTGGAAAATTTATTGTAGT
>CAZEPM010000031.1:0-17935 GCA_964514145.1 uncultured Bacteroides sp. | reverse complement strand
TTATCTTACAATCGGTAATTTCCTAGACGTTCACTTGGATATCGTCTGTTTGTGTTTCGAACAGGTTCTCTGATTATTTCAATACTTCGCTGAGTTTCTTTCCAAGTTCTTCACCACGAAGATCTTTAGCAAGAATCTCACCATTTTGTGAAATTAAAACCGTAGCAGGGATAGAACGTATGTTGTAAAGTGTAGCACCTTCACATTTCCATCCTTGCAGGTCAGACATTTGCGGCCAAGTGAGATTCAGGTCTTTGATCGCTTTTTTCCATGCTTCAGCATCGCTGTCCAAAGATACTCCGACAATTTCAAACCCTTTTTTCTTGAAGTCCTTGTAAGCTTTAACTACGTTAGGCATTTCTGCACGGCAGGGGCCACACCAGCTAGCCCAGAAGTCAACCAACGTTACTTTGTTTTTAGCTACGATATCGCTAAGTTTCAGGTCATCGCCTTCCGGGGTTTTCAAAGTAAAGTCTGTGAACTGTTGTCCGATAGCTGTTTTCTTGGTAATGTCGATGCGTGTTTTAATATCTTGTGCGATCTGCGTATTGGCAAAGTTTGCCGGCAGTATACCAAACAAAGAATCCTGTTCTTCAATGGAGAATACAGAATAGTTGTTACATAAGAGACTGAAGCCTACAATATTGTTAATATTATTCCGGATAAACGTTCTGGTTGTTGTATTCATTTCTTCGCTCACTGTCTCTCTGGCTTCTCTGAATTCCTCTCTTTTAGCGTTTTTGGCTTCTTCTGTTAGACTCGTGTCTGCTAGTGCTTGGAAAATTTCCGTAAGCGGTTGTTGGATTTCCGTTATTTTGCTGGTATAAGAGTTGTATAATTCGTTAGTCGGAGTTCCACTTAATATGGTTCCGTTTTCAGTGATCTGAATATTCAGATTTCCGCTTTCCAAGTAGAAGTAGATGGCACGGAATGGGCGTTTGCTTCCTTCTCTATATAACAATGCGTAAGCTGATTGTACAGAGTCGGGAGCTTGACCTTTGAACGTGAAAGTTTTGTCTACGATGTATGTAGAGTCCAATACTTGTCCTTCTTCTACTCCGTTGTTTGTGCGGAGAACAACTTTAACGCTGTCTGTAAATACACCGTCCGGATCGTCAACAGAGAAAGTTCCTGTAATGTTGTAACTTGATTGAGATTGACAAGCCGCAAACAATAATGCAGCACCTGTCAGCAAATAGGTAAACTTCTTCATAAATATAAAATGTTTTAACATAAATAATGGTTAAAGATAGATATATTTTTTTCTGAAAAATGCTATCAGAATTATTTTTATGTTGGGCTGAAAATAAGAAGGATGATTCGTGAGGTTCAGGTTTAAACAACTCCTTTTTCTGAGAAATCTCGAAATAGGGAGTTGCTTCGCTTACATTATATATTGTGAACTGATAGATTCGTTATTCATCACACGGCGAATGGTTTCTGCAAACATATCTGCGATACTCAGTTGTTTCACCTTGGCGCAACGGTTAGAATATGGAATGCTATCCGTAAAGATAATTTCTTCTATTTGTGAGTTCTGGATACGTTCGGACGCCGGTCCTGACATCACACAGTGGGATGCTATGGCGCGTATGGAGAGTGCGCCTTCGGCTTTCATCATATCGGCCGCTTTTGTGATGGTTCCGGCAGTATCAACCATATCGTCTACAAGGATGACATTTTTCCCCTTCACATCGCCAATGATTTGCATAGAGGCTACTTCGTTGGCTTTTAGACGAGATTTATTACACAAAACCAATGGGGCTCCTAAATATTTGGAGTAGGTGCTAGCGCGTTTGGATCCACCTACGTCAGGTGTCGCAATGACAAGATTATCCAGATTTAGCGACTCGATGTAAGGAACAAATACGGTAGACGCATAAAGGTGGTCTACCGGAACGTTAAAGAAACCTTGAATTTGGTCGGCATGCAGATCCATTGTGATGAGTCGGTCGATGCCAGCCACACTCAGCAAATCAGCAACGAGTTTGGCACCAATAGATACTCTGGGCTTGTCTTTTCTGTCTTGACGTGCCCATCCGAAGTAAGGAATTACGGCAATGATCCTTTTGGCGGAAGCTCTTTTGGCTGCGTCAATCATCAGCAAAAGTTCCATTAGGTTATCAGAATTGGGAAAAGTGGATTGAACTAAAAACACATGCCGGCCACGAATGGATTCTTCATAAGAAACGGCAAATTCACCATCAGCAAAGTGCATAATGTTCATGTTGCCCAGTTTGCACTTTAGACTTGTGCAAATCTTTTCTGCAAGGTATCTCGAATGGGTGCCTGAGAATACCATAAAAGGTGTTTTTTCGCTCATGATTATATAATACTGTCAGTATACTATTTTTTGCAAAGGTATGAATTCTTTGTTACAAACTGCTATGCTGTTTCTTTTTTTTACAGGGAGATTCGTTTAGTCTGCCAGATCTTTCAGTTTGTGAAAATGCTGTACCAGTTCTTTGTAGTCTTTTTGCATCAGTGGGTTGAAACGGTTCCACAGATCACCCAATATGACCGCTCCGCCGAACCCCAAAGCTTTTATCTCTTTGATATGAGCTAAGTTAATACCTCCCATAGCAAAGACCTTGTGGTCTATTATCTTGTTTTTAGAAGCCATCCATAGCTCTTCGTAAGTAAACTGTGAGGGATACTGTTCCTTAGAAATGCTGTCGAATATCGGACTTAGGAAAACATAGTTACAAGCGCTTTTGCGACGTTTCACTTCTTCTATGGAATGACACGAGCAGCTGATATGTCCTTTGTAGTTGGCTGGCGGACTGGGATTGCGATGGTTCAGGTGTATGCCCATCAGATGGAATTTTTCTTTCAGATAGAAATGGTCGTGCGTCACGATACGCTTATGATAAGTTTCCGGTATGAGTGAAAGTAACCGTTCGGCATAGATGGCTTCACTGTTCGGTTTGCGCAGATGCAGACAGTCGAGTCCTTCTTCAAAAAGTGCGGTGATGATAGAGCTTTCTTCGGTAAAAAATGTAGGGCGTGTGATTAAAATAAGTTTCATACGTCGATAAGTGGTAATGTAAAGGTAAACGACAAAGGCATGCAGACCTAGTCTTAGAGCGAAATGATATGTGATTGCAGTGTTCGGATATCGATTGTCAACAACTTGTCGATCAGTGGTTTACCAAATCCTGTGATGAGTTTCAGGATCTCTGCCGCTTCCAGACAGCCCACCACACCAGGGGTTACGCCAAGTACGCCTTTGGGAGGTGGAGGTAGTTGGGTGTGTGCCTGTTCGTCTGGATACAATGTCCGATAGGTCGTTTGTCCGGACGGATGGTTGAATACCGATACTTGCCCCTCGAAAGCGCGTATGGCACCATAGACATAAATCTTTCCGGCTACCACACAGGCATCATTGATGGCATATCGGGTGGCAAAGTTATCGCAGCCGTCTGCAATGATGTCGTATTGCGAAACAAGATCGAGTGCATTTTCCGAAGTCAGCCGGCATGGATGAGCCTGAATGCGAATGTCGCTGTTAAGTTGCTCAAGATGTCGTTTGGCGGAGAGGGCTTTCGGAGAGCCGATTTCCGTTTCGTTGTAGAGCACTTGGCGTTGCAAGTTGCTGATGTCTACCACATCATGGTCTATCAATCCGATGGTGCCCACGCCGGCACCGGCCAGATAGAGTGCGATGGGAGAACCCAGTCCGCCCACTCCCACAATGAGTACCTTGGCCGCTTGGAGCTTCTCTTGCCCTTGTGTGCCGATTTCGGGCAATAACATTTGTCTGTTATATCGTTCCATATCTGAGGGTGAATTGAAATACAGTATTTTGGTTACACTGTTTAGTGCACCGGGCAAGACGTGAGCACACTAAACAGTTTGAGAGATTACCGGCAAAAACGAATTGCTCAGCCGGCTTTGTGATCGAACGATGCATCCCAGTCTTTCCACACCGGTTCGCGTCCGAGAGTCCGCAAGGCTTTCCATATTTCTTTGGCCGTGCGTTCGTCGCTGACGTGGAATTGCTCGAGAGTCTGTGGATAACTGTAATAGCCACCCGGCTCGGTTTTGCTTTCCGCGCTCATGGTCGTGACGCCCAATGTCGCCATGTGGTCGCGGAAGGTTGCACTCTCGCGAGTTGAGTAGGAAATATCCACATCGTGGTCGAAAATGCGCATGGCAAACGTGAGCTGAGCCAGCTCGCGGTCGCTCATTACCACATTGGGCTGGAAACCGCCGTTTTCCGACGGGCGCATTCTGGGGAAATTCACGCTGTATTTCGTCCGCCAATAGTGTTTTTGCAGATAGCGCAGATGGTAAGCCATCATGGTGACGTCGGTATGCCATTCTTCCAGTCCGATTAATACGCCCATGCCGATGGAATGTACGCCGGCTTGTCCCATGCGGTCGAAACCATTGACTCGCCATTCGAATTTCGATTTCATGCCACGCGGGTGGTAGATGTTATAGTTTGCTTTGTTATAAGTCTCTTGGAAGCAGATAACTCCGTTGAGGCCGTGATAGGTCAGTTCCTTGTAGTCTTCGGTACTGAGCGGCATGACTTCTATTTTGAGATTGCTGAAATAGGGCTTGGCCAAATCGAGTGCCCGTGCAATATAGGGAACGCCTGCTTTAGCCGGATTCTCACCGGTGACAATGAGCAGATTTTCAAAAGGTGCCAGTTTTTTGATGGCTTTATATTCGTTGACGATTTCTTCTTCCGTCAGGATGGTGCGTTTCATGGGATTGCCGGCATGAAATCCGCAATAAACGCATGAGTTCGTGCATGAGTTGGTGATATATAGGGGTACGAACATGGAGATGGTATTGCCGAAACGCTCTTGGGTGTATTTGCGGCTCAGCTGCGCCATTGTTTCCAAATAAGGTGTGGCAGCCGGTGAGATGAGTGCCATGAAATCGTCCACGTCACAATGTTCTTTGGTAAGGGCTCTCCGCACGTCTGCTTCAGTCTTGGCATAGATTTTGCGTGTGGTTTCGTCCCATGATATTCGTTCTAATTCGTCACTAAACATGATTCTTATGTTTATTTCGTCGTTTAAATAGTTGCTTGATTTGTTTTGTCGCGGTATGACCTGTCGGGGAGGTATGGTCAGTCTGCTGACAGAGGCCGGTCACCGTGCTGCCGACAGGTCGTTACCAAACGGATCAGGGGTCATTTGTTTTCAATTGTTTTGAGTTCACGACTGAGTTTCATTGCGCAGAAGTTGGGACCGCACATGGTGCAATATTCACCGTCGGTGTGATGTCCTTCGTTGAAAAACTCTAGTGCGCGGTCGGGATCGAGACTCAAATGGAACTGGTCGCGCCAGCGAAATTCGTAGCGTGCCTTCGAGAGTGCGTTGTCTCTTACTTGTGCTCCGGGGTGACCTTTGGCTAAATCGGCGGCGTGGGCAGCTATTTTATATGTGATTACGCCAGTGCGTACATCTTCTCGGTTGGGTAGTCCCAAGTGTTCTTTCGGAGTGACATAGCAGAGCATGGCCGTTCCCAGCCAACCAATCTGTGCCGCTCCGATGGCCGACGTGATGTGATCGTAGGCCGGTGCGATGTCTGTCACGAGCGGTCCGAGCGTATAGAAAGGCGCATTGTGGCAGTGACTGATTTGCCGTTCCATGTTTTCTTTGATTTTGTGTAGGGGGACGTGTCCCGGACCTTCGATAAAAGCTTGTACGTTTTTGTCCCATGCCCGTGTGACGAGTTCGCCCATCGTGTCGAGTTCGGCAAACTGTGCTTCGTCGTTAGCATCTTGAATACATCCCGGTCTGAGACCGTCGCCTAACGATATGGCAACGTCGTATTGCGCAAGGATGTCGCAGATATCGTCGAAATGTTCGTAAAGGAAACTTTCGCGATTGTGAATCAGACACCATTTGCTCATGATGCTGCCGCCACGACTTACGATGCCGCACAGACGTTTGTCGGCTAGATGCACGTTGTGACGGCGGATTCCGGCGTGGATGGTGAAGTAGTCAACGCCTTGTTCACACTGTTCGATCAGGGTATCGCGATAGAGTTCCCATGTGAGGTCTTCTACGTGGCCACCGACTTTCTCCAGTGCCTGGTAGATGGGCACGGTGCCTACCGGAACCGGACAGTTGCGTACAATCCACTCCCGTGTTTCGTGTATGTTGGCTCCGGTGGAGAGATCCATGAGGGTATCGCCGCCCCATTTGCAACTCCAGACAGCTTTGTCTACTTCTTCTTCGATGGTTGAAGTTGTAGCCGAATTGCCTATGTTGGTGTTGATTTTTACTAGGAAGTTCCGACCGATAATCATGGGCTCGCTTTCAGGATGATTGATGTTGGCGGGGAGAACCGCACGGCCGGCGGCGATTTCATCGCGGACAAATTCGGGCGTGATGTGTGTCTTGATGCCCAGTTCGGCGCAATTCATGTTTTCTCTGATGGACACGTATTCCATTTCGGGCGTGATGATGCCTTGTTTGGCATAATACATCTGGGTGCAGCAGTGTCCGGCTTTAGCCCGATAGGGTAGTGCGATGTGTTCGAAACGCAGGTAGTCCAGACTTTTGTCGTCGCGGCGCATCTTTCCGTACTCGGACGAAATGGAAGTCAGTTGCTCCACGTCGCCTCGGCCGGAAATCCACGATTCCCGCATTCGCGGGAGTCCTTTTTTGAGATCAATCTGGACAGACGGATCGCTGAAGGGACCACTCGTGTCGTAGATATATACAGGTGCGTTGGGTGTGATGACCTTTTTGCCGTCGACGATGGAGACAGTTGGTGTCAGGTTGACCTTTTGCATACCCACTTTGATGAAGGGGAACAGTTGGCCGTTGAGATACACTTTTTCGCGTCGGGCGTATGCTTTTTTGTCTTCGTTGTGTTCCATAAGTGGTTGAGGTTTACTCGTTGAGAAAAGCGGTTAGCGGAGAACTGGCAGAAGCTTCCAGTGAGTTTGCCACACAGCCGAGACCGGCTTCATAGGCCATGCGTCCGGCTTCAACAGCCATTTTAAAGGCTTGTGCCATTTCTATGGGGTTTCCGGCTACGGCAATGGCGGTGTTGACCAGACAGGCTGATGCACCCATTTCCATGGCTTCGGCAGCATGACTGGGTGCGCCAATGCCGGCATCGACGACTACGGGAACTCCTGCCTGCTCGATGATGATGCGTATGAAATCTTTTGTTTGCAAGCCTTTATTGGTTCCGATAGGGGCAGCCAATGGCATCACGGTAGCAGCACCGGCTTCTTCTAATTGTCGGCAGAGTACGGGGTCGGCTTGACAATATGGCAGAACGACGAATCCAAGTTTGACTAATCGTTCGGTTGCTTTAAGGGTTTCAACGGAGTCCGGCAATAAGTAGCGGGGATCGGGATGGATTTCCAGCTTGAGCCAGTTTGTCCCGAAAGCTTCGCGTGCCATTTGTGCCGCAAAAACAGCTTCTTCGGCATCGCGTACACCGGAGGTGTTGGGCAAGAGTTGTATATGAGGATGATTGACATGACGAAGCATATCGTCGTTTTTGTCGTTGAGCTCAATGCGTTTCATGGCCACGGTGACCATCTCTGTACCAGAGGCTAGAATGGCTTGCTCCATGTTTTCGTTTGAATTAAATTTACCGGTTCCTAAGAACAGACGCGAGTTGAATTCTCGTCCGGCAATGACTAATTTTTCCATTATTTATGATTTCTATCGTGTTATTCTTTATTGTTTAATCTCTCAGTGCAAGAATTCGTCTGGTTTCGCTAATGGGATCTTCCGCATTGAGTATCGCTCCGGAAAGGGCTATGCCATGTACGCCTGTCGACATGATTGCCGGTATGTCTTCGTAAGTAATGCCGCCAATGGCCACGACTGGTAAAGGATTGCCGGCTTCGTTCATACGGGCAATCAGGTTGCGATAACCTTCGAGACCGAGTATCGGGCTTAGATTTTCCTTCGTGGTCGTAAAACGGAAAGGGCCGCAACCGATGTAGTCTGCGCCCTGATGCCAAATCTCCATGGCTTGTTCAAACGTGTTGGCTGTTCCTCCTATCAGATATGCTTCGCCTAGGAAGTGGCGTGCTTCGGCTATGGGCATGTCGTTTTTGCCTAAATGTACGCCGTCTGCTTTCAGTTTCTTGACCAGCTCTACCTGATCGTTGATGATGAAGACTGCTTCGTGTTGTTTGCAAAGAGACTGTATTTGGATGGCTGTTGCTTCAATCTCTTCTATTGGCGAGTCTTTCATCCGCAGTTGTATCCATTGGCAACCGCCTTCGAGTGCGATTCGGGCACTGTCGATGTATGAATGTTTTGTGGTATGATGCGTAATGAATTGCAGTGGTAACATGTTTCTTATCCTCCGCAGGCTGCTTTAATGATGATTACTTTGTCATCTGGTTGGAGTTTTGTGTCACCCCACTTAGTGCGTGGAATCATCTGGTTGTTGATGGCCAATGCCACGCCCTGTTCGGAGAGTTGGAAGATTGAGGCGAGTGTGCTTACGTTGCTTCCGTCTGGAATTTCTTGCGGTTGGCTGTTAACGAATATTTTCATACGCTTGTTGATTAGAATTTATGTAACAATGAAGAAAAACAAAGCGTGGATGCCTTCCGTTAGCGTAAGCTGTAAGATAAGAGAGGATGTGCTTGGTTAACAATCCCTTCGCCGGTATGATCCGTATCAGGTTCATAGGGTATAATCTCAGCCCGACTGTGTGGTGGGCACCCCTTTGTTCTCGTTTTCATGGCGAAGGTAGTAATAAACAGAGAATTTTAAGCAATAATTTTATTTGTTTTTAAGTTTCAGGATAAAACTTAGGGATTTTTGATAGCTATATGGAATATAAACCATAACACGCTTAAGCTTTTCTTGAGGGCTGCTTAGGCGTGTTATGTGTAAGGTTTGATTATGAAAAGAGCTTTTGGCGTAGGTCAGGCTAAATTGCGTTGCTTCCGGAACCACAGGGCGAACCACATGACAGCGATAATCACACAAACGGCGCCTACCGGATAGGCAATGTCCGGTGAAAGTGAAAGTCCTTCGGGAGCAATGACAATATAAGTGGAGCAGACACAGGTCATAAACAATGCGGGTAGTAAGGTAATCCAGAAATTCTTTTTACTCTTGACCAAATAAACCGTAATTGCCCATAAAGTAAAGACTGCGAGAGTCTGATTGCACCATGCGAAGTATCTCCAGATAATTTTGAACTCTTCTGCATCACTGAAGCTATAAATCAAGATGCCGATCGTAACTAAGAAAATGGGAATACAGATGTACAGGCGTTTCCGGATAGATCGCTGTTCGATATGGAAAAAGTCGGCAACAATCAGACGGGCTGAACGTAGAGCCGTATCACCACTGGTAATGGGAGCGGCCACAATACCCAAAATGGCTAATATGCCGCCGAACGAACCAAGCCAGCCTATGGAAATGTCTGTCGCAACTTTAGCTCCGGAATAGGCAATGCCGGAGGCTTGGTCGATAATGCCGTTTTCTTTGAAGAAATAGGTTGCGGCAGCAGCCCATATCAGTGCCACGATGCCTTCGGTAACCATCGCGCCGTAGAATACCGGTCGGCAATGGCGCTCATTGGTGATGCAACGTGCCATTAACGGAGATTGTGTAGCATGGAAACCGCTGATGGCACCGCATGCTATCGAAATAAACATCATTGGGAAGATAGGGTTCGTTTCGTATTTTGTTCCAAATCCATTCCACATCTCGGGCAGATCAGGTCTTTTTACGTACAACATCACCAAGATTCCGACAGCCATGAATAGAAGAGCAATGGCAAAAATAGGATAAATACGTCCGATAATCTTGTCTATAGGAAGCATGGTAGCCAGTACATAATAGATGAAGATGATGGCCATCCAGAAGTAAATGTCGAGTGAATCGGGTGTCATACCGGCTAACAGTTCGGCAGGACCGGATACGAACACAGCTCCGACAAGTACCATTAGGATGAGGGTAAACATGCAAGCGACTTTTTTAGTCGTCAGTCCCAGATAGCGTCCGATGAGTTCCGGAAGGCTTTCCCCGTTGTGCCGCAGTGAGAGTGTGCCCGACAAGAAATCGTGTACAGCACCCGCAAAAATAGTTCCGAATACAATCCATAAGTAAGACGCCGTGCCAAATTGTGCGCCCATAATGGCTCCGAATATGGGACCGAGTCCGGCAATATTGAGAAACTGAATCATGAAGATTTTCCAGGTCGGGAGTGGAATGAAATCAACACCGTCCGTCATGGTCAGTGCCGGTGTTTTTCGGTTGGCATCTGGAGCAAAGAGTTTGTTTATATATCGTCCGTAAATCCAATAGCCAACCACAAGAAAGATTAATGCTACGGTAAATGTAATCATATTGTATGTGTTTTGATTTAGACTAATGGCAAAAATAATAAGAAGAAGAATGCACGCCATCTTTGTGTAGCAAAAATATCTATCTTTGCCGCGTGTTTTATGAAATAACTAACATGGCTCGAAAAAAAAAGCAACTTCCTTTACTGGAACAAGTAACAATAACCGACATTGCGGCTGAGGGTAAAGCTTTAGCGCGAATAAACGATATGGTCGTGTTCGTGCCCTATGTCGTGCCCGGTGATGTGGTAGATCTGCAGATAAAACGCAAAAAGCATAATTACGCAGAAGCCGTAGCAGTCCGTTTTTATTCTTATTCTCCTAAACGAGTCGTTCCTTTTTGTCAGCATTATGGCGTTTGTGGAGGCTGCAAGTGGCAATGTCTGTCTTATGAGGAACAAATCAGCTATAAGCAGCAACAAGTGTATGACAATCTTAAGCGAATCGGGAAAATAGAGTTTCCGGAAATCTCACCTATTTTGGGATCACGCAAAACTCGGTTCTATCGCAATAAGTTGGAGTTTACTTTCTCTAATAAGCGTTGGCTGACCGAAGAAGAAGTGGCGCAGTCGGTCAAATATGAGCAGATGAATGCCGTAGGCTTTCATATTCCAAACGCTTTCGACAAAGTGCTGGCCATCGAAACATGTTGGTTGCAAGATGACATCTCAAACCAGATTCGCAATGCTATCCGAGACTATGCCTATGCACACGATTATACGTTTTTCAATTTCCGCGCGCAAGAAGGAGAAAAACGAGGCTTGCTGCGTAATCTGATGATTCGCACGTCGTCTACCGGAGAACTGATGGTGTTGCTTCAGTGTTGTGTGGCCGACAATACCGATGAAAGACAAATGAATGAATTGCTGCAATATGTGGCCGATCGCTTTCCGCAGATTACTTCGTTGTTATACGTCATCAATAATAAATGCAATGACACGATAACAGACTTGGACGTACAGACGTTTCGAGGAAAAGACCATATCTTCGAAGAGATGGAAGGATTGCGTTTTAAAATCGGAGCAAAGTCTTTTTATCAGACCAACAGCGAGCAAGCCTATGTGCTGTATAAAGTAGCACGTGAATTTGCCGGATTGACAGGTAACGAATTGGTTTACGATTTATATACCGGTACGGGCACTATCGCCAATTTCGTATCCCGTCGGGCACGCCGGGTGATTGGTATTGAGTATGTGCCGGAAGCGATTGAAGACGCAAAAGAGAATTCGGCGATTAACGGTATCGATAATACCCTGTTTTTTGCCGGCGATATGAAAGATCTGCTGACACACGAGTTCATTAATGAATACGGACGTCCGGATGTCATCATTACAGATCCTCCTCGTGCCGGCATGCATGCCGATGTGATTGACACCATCCTTTTTGCCGGGCCGAAACGCATCGTATATGTCAGTTGTAACCCTGCCACTCAAGCGCGCGACCTGCAATTGCTGGATGCAAAATATCGGGTGACAGCCGTTCAACCGGTCGATATGTTCCCGCATACGCATCATGTAGAGAACGTCGTTTTATTAGAGAAAAAAGAAATCTAGTTTTGTGTTATGAAAGAAAAATCCCCCAAAAATCATCGCACACAACGGAATCGGGCGATGTCGCATTACACAACGTTTCGCGTGCATGAAGCCGCTGAACTGATGAAATTTCTGATGGATAAAATGCCGGGAATCAGCCGTAACAAACTGAAAACAATCCTGGTCAACCGTTGTGTATATGTCAATCAGACCATTGTGACTCAGTATAATTTCCCTTTGAAGCCGGGGATGATAGTGCAACTCAGTAAACAGCGGGGACAAAAAGCCTTTAAGAGTTCTTTGTTGAGGATTGTTTACGAGGATGCCTATCTGATTGTGGTTGATAAGCGTGAAGGGCTTCTTTCCATAGCAACCGATCGTGAAAAGGAACGTACGGCATATTCCATCCTGACCGAATACGTGAAACGGTCTGCCCGTCAGCATCGTATCTTTATTGTGCATCGGTTAGACAAAGATACTTCAGGGTTGATGGTCTTTGCGAAAGACGAGAAAACGAAGCGCAAGTTGCAGGAGAATTGGGAGACTTTGGTAACAGACCGTCGCTACGTGGCGGTTGTGTCCGGATCTTTAGAGAAAAATAAGGGGACGGTGGTTTCGTGGCTGAAAGACAATCAAGCCTTTGTTACCTATTCCAGTCCGTTGGACAACGGAGGTTATAAAGCAGTCACGCATTATCAGGTGGTTAAGCGTACGGACGAATATACCCTAGTGGAGTTACGATTAGAGACCGGGAGAAAGAATCAGATACGTGTCCATATGCAAGATTTGAAGCATCCGGTGGTTGGTGATGTGAAATATGGCGACGGGCATTCACCTATCGGGCGTTTGGCTTTACATGCTTTCAAATTGCATTTCTATCATCCTGTGACAAGGGAATTCATGCGCTTTGAGACCCCTTACCCGACGGCTTTCCTTAATTTGTTTGCTCATAAAGCACACTGACCCCTGCTGGTTAGCATGGTAAACGGCTGAGGTCAGTGTGCGTTCAAGGGCTGCCCACGATGTTGAGTGTGCGTGGCCTATTTCATGTCTGCAATCATGCTTCCTTTAATCTGTAAGCGATGGATTTCCGCTTTCGTGTTGGCGCGTATGGTGATCGTCTTTTCGAAAGATCCGGCACGTCTCCCTTTTCCGTTGTAAGTGACTTTGATTTCCGCACTTTCACCCGGTTTGATAGGTTCTTTCGGAAAGACGGGAATGGTGCAGCCACAGGAGGCTATCGCTTGATGGATGACTAACAGACCTGTTCCGGTATTGGTGAACTTAAACACACAGGTAACCGGACAGGATGATTCCCCGAATGTTCCCAAGTCGTACGTAGTCTGCTCAAATTTTATATCTGCTTGCTTTTCACTTTGTTGTGCGAAACCGATTCTTATGCAGATGAGAAACATCAAGAGTGTAGTCAGTGTTGTTTTCATTGTGCTTATGTGTTTTTTAGAAGTCTGTTTGTTAGTTTCGTTTGATTTGTTTCACCCCTTTTACGGTTCGTAGTTTGCGAATCAACATTTCTAATTTAGACGTGTCGTTGACCATAACGGTCAGTGTTCCGGAAAATAATCCGTCGTGTGAAGAGATGCTGATGGAGCGAAGTTGTATGTTGTTCTCTTTTGAAATAACTGAGGTGATGTTGTTGACGATACCGATGTCGTCGTGTCCGATTACGGTCAGTTTGATAGGATAGAGAATGCCTTCTTTTTTACCAGCCCAATGTGCTTTCACGATGCGGTAGCCAAACTTGGTGCGCAGTTGTGGAGCATTCGGACAATCGTCGCGGTGAACTTTGATACTGCCGTTTACCGTGACGAAACCGAACACATTGTCGCCATAGATGGGATTGCAGCATTTGGCCAGTGTGAAGTCTATTCCTTTCAGGTTTTGGTCTATCACCAAGACATCGCTGTTTCCTGCGACTTTCTCTTCTTGGGCAGTCGGTGAGAGATTGTAGTTTTCTGCACTGCGCGTGATTACTTCCGTTGAGATTTCTGTTTCCCGTTTGAGCATGGAAACATACTTGTCAATGAAATCATTGATGTCTAGTGTTTCGTCGGCTATGTGCTGATAAAAATCGGTTACTTCTTTGAATCCTTCTTTTTTGATGAGGCGCATCATGACAGCTTCATCGTAATCGATTTTGCGGTTCTTGAATTTTCGTTCAATGGTCTCTTTTGCGAAAGAAGCCTGTCGTGCGACGATTTCTTTGAGTGATTGCCGGATTTTATTGCGCGCTTTAGAGGTGACAACGATGTTGATCCAGTCCTGCTTCGGGGTTTGTGTGTTTGATGTCAGGATTTCAACCTGATCTCCGCTGTATAATTGATGCCTGATGGGGACATTTTTCTCATTGACTCGTGCGCCGATACATTTACATCCGATATTGGAATGGATGTGAAAGGCGAAGTCGAGTACGGTTGCTCCTTTGGGTAGTTTGTATAAGTCTCCTTTGGGCGAGAAAATGAAAACCTCGTCTTCGTACAACTCCATTTTGAACTGGTCCATTGCTTGGTGGTCGTTGTCGCTGTTTTCCAGAGCCTCTCGGATGGATGTCAACCATTCGTCCAATCCGCTTTCTCCCTTAATACCTTTGTAGCGCCAGTGTGCTGCCAGTCCGCGTTCGGCAATTTCATCCATCCGTTCTGTTCGGATCTGCACTTCGACCCATTTGCCTTCCGGTCCCATTACCGTGATATGGAGTGATTCATAGCCATTGCTTTTAGGAATGGATAGCCAGTCGCGCAAACGTCTGGGGTTGGGCTGATACATATCTGTAACAATGGAGTAAGCCTGCCAACATTCTTGTTTCTCTTTTTCGAGCGGGGAATCCAGAATGATGCGGATGGCAAATAAATCGTAGATGTTTTCGAATGTGGTGTTTTGTTTTTTCATTTTCTGGGCAATCGAATAAATCGATTTTGTCCGTCCTTTCATGTGAAATCTTAATCCGGCTTGTTCCAGTTTTTTTTGAATAGGAGCAATGAAGTCGGCGATATATTTGTCTCGTGAGGCTTTGGTTTCGTTGAGTTTGTCTTTGATGTAGTAGTAAATGTCGTGTTGAGTGTACTTCAAAGACAAGTCTTCCAGTTCGGATTTCAGTTTATACAGTCCAAGTTTGTGTGCCAACGGTGCGTATAGGTATGAAGCTTCATGGGCAACCTGCGTACGTGCTTCGAGATTGGTTGTGTCTTTGATTTGACGCATCACGTTGACACGTTCAGCTATCATTATCAGGATAACGCGAATGTCCTCGGCAAAAGAGAGCAACAGGTTGCGAAAGTTTTCGGACTCTACGGTCGGGCTTTTTTCGTATAATTCGTTAATGCGTATGAGTCCTCCTATGATAGTGGCGACATCTTCTCCGAATTCTTGTTGGATTCCTTCTGTTGTGATAAATTCGTTTCGCACACTTTCGTGTAGCATAATGGCCAGGATAGAAGCTCTTTGCATCCCGATTTCTTCGGCAACAATAACGGCCGTTTTCATGTTTTTGATAATAGGATTCAGTTGGAAGTTATCGCGTTTTAAGGAATGGTTCTGAGTGGCTAGCATAAGGTGGCTTTTTAGTTTCTTGCAGTCATCTTCCTTTAACATGTTTCCGGAGAGATGTAACAAATTCTTGTAAAGCCTGAATAGCTCCTTACGTTCTTCAGGAGTGAAAAAATCTTGTTCGCTCATGTTGCTTAAATTTGTTGGTAAAGTTAGTTTTTTTATCAGAGTAATATGATACTTCGCGGAAATATTTATATTTTTGGCTAAAATTTAAGAGGCTATTACATCTAAATGAATATGACAACTTAAATCTATAATAATATGATATTGACACAAGAAGACAAAGTTTTGTTGGCTGCAAAAAATATTAGTGAAGAACAAATAGCCACTCAACTCGCTTGTTTTGAGAAAGGTTTCCCGTTTTTAAAGTTAGAGGCTGCAGCTTCTGCGGGTAATGGTATTGTTGTTCCGGATGCAGTCGAACAGCAAACTTACATTCAAGCGTGGGAAGACTATAAAGCCGGAGGTAAGAAAGTGACTAAGTTTGTTCCTGCATCGGGAGCAGCTAGCCGGATGT
Source organism: uncultured Bacteroides sp. (assembly GCA_964514145.1). Lineage (GTDB taxonomy): Bacteria > Bacteroidota > Bacteroidia > Bacteroidales > Bacteroidaceae > Phocaeicola_A. The sequence continues at coordinate 2,010 of CAZEPM010000031.1, read as the reverse complement.
TTAAAAATTTGTTTGAATTTTTGGGAGCTGACTATAATGAACCTATCACAGCTTTCGAGAAAACATTCTTTGATCAGATTCGTCATTTTGCTTTTTATGACGATTTAAATGAGACTTGCCTGAACAATACGGGGCAGAGCCTGGACGAACTGATGGCTGTTGGGGAGTATAAGAAAGTCGTAGCCAGTCTGTTGGAAAGTGCAGGATTGAATTATGGCGCATTGCCGAAAGGCCTGTTGAAATTCCATAAATATGAAGATGGTGTGCGTACACCATTGGAAGAACATCTGGTAGAAGGTGCATTGTATGCCGCAAGTCGGGGCAATGAGGTGAATGTGCACTTTACGGTCTCACCGGAACACCGCCCGATGTTCGAGAAACTCGTAGCTGATAAAGTGCAGAAGTATGAGGAAACATTCCATGTGACTTACCATGTAACGTTTTCGGAACAGAAGCCAAGCACCGATACGATAGCTGTTGACATGAACAATCAGCCTTTCCGTGATGATAAAGGAAAACTGTTGTTCCGCCCGGGAGGACATGGCGCGTTGATAGAAAACCTGAACGACTTGGATGCTGATATCGTGTTTGTGAAAAACATTGACAATGTCGTGCCCGACAGGTTGAAAGATGATACGGTGACTTACAAGCAAGTGATTGCCGGCGTACTGGTGACGTTGCAGAAAAAGATATTCGACTATCTGAGACTAATCGAGAGTGGACAATACACACACAAACAGGTGGAAGAAATCATTCGTTTTGTGCAACAAAAATTATATTGCCGTAAGTTGGATATCAAAGACATGGAAGACGGCGATTTGATTCTCTATCTGAAAAGCAAGTTAAATCGTCCGATTCGAGTATGTGGCATGGTGAAAAATGTTGGCGAACCGGGTGGAGGCCCGTTTTTGGCATACAATCCGGACGGAACAATCTCTTTGCAGATTCTGGAAAGTTCGCAGATTGACATGGCAGATCCCGAAAAGAACGCCATGTTCGAGAAAGGAACACATTTTAATCCGGTAGACTTAGTATGTGGTATACGTAATTATAAAGACGAGAAATTCGATTTGCTCAAATATGTAGATCCGGCAACCGGATTTATTTCCTATAAATCGAAAAATGGAAAAGACCTGAAAGCACTAGAACTTCCGGGCTTGTGGAACGGTTCGATGAGCGATTGGAACACGGTCTTCGTGGAAGTTCCATTGAGTACCTTTAATCCGGTGAAGACGGTTAACGATTTGTTGCGCGAACAACATCAGTAATTACGGCCTCTGTTTTTATTTGTGATTGTAATCAATGTATTAATATCAAACTGATACAGCAAGATAGCGAAATCCTATTTCCAGCTATCTTGCTGTATACATAGTTATTCCGGAACAGAGTACACGAGCCGGACGGTTATATATCTTCCGTCGACTGCATTATATTCTCTAATTGTTGTACCCGGTATAAAACCAGTAGATGTATCGCCACTATCCCAACTTGTTGTAGTGCAGTCAGATGCTTCGTAGTTCCAACGTCCTCCATAAGTTCTTCCATCGATTCCTACGGGGTCGTCGCTACATACTTCTGCATAATTTCCCGACATGTCGTAAAAACCAAGTTCGTTTGCTTGCTTTGTTGCTATATCATTGATTCCGCTGCTGTTACCTTTATACCAGGCTACTTCGTTAATATCATTACTTCCACTATATGTGTAACCTTGACTTTTCGCGCCTCCTTTAGCTGCAAATTTCCATTCGGTTTCTGTAGGTAATCGAAATTCAAGACCTGTTGCATCTTTAAGTTTATTGATAAAATTTTTAAGTTCAGCCTTAATGATACAGTTGTCTCTATTTGTGTCAATTACACCTATGTATGTATCTGCAATATAAAAATAGCCGGATAAAGGAAGCTCTGTCCGCATCATATAAAATGAAGGAATGTAACCACCATCGACCAATATCATTTTATATACTTACGTGAGTTCGGTTTAAGCTTACCACAAAGTCAGTTGTTTTGATT
>CAZEPM010000030.1:16658-18023 GCA_964514145.1 uncultured Bacteroides sp. | reverse complement strand
AACTACCTTTGCCGGACGGTTTTTGCTGATGGGGCAATGCCGTATGCTAATCTGAATATGCTTATGACATCGACTTTTAAGATTGAAGTGTCCGACGAGATACTCCGTGCCTGCCCGGGCTTTAAAGGATTGGCCGTTTTTGCCACAGTCGAAAATTCTGCCTTTTGTCAACCGTTGTGGGACGAAATCGAACACTTTACGGAAGACTATCGCAAGCGATACACAACGGAATCGATCAAACAGATGCGTCCGATTCAGGCTACGCGCGAAGTCTACAAATGTTGTGGTAAAGATCCTAGCCGCTACCGCCCGTCGGCTGAAGCGCTTTGCCGACGCATCCTCAAAGGCAGTTCGCTTTATCAGATAAACACGCTGGTCGATCTGATTAATGTCGTTTCGATTGCTAGCGGATTCTCGATTGGCGGATTCGATGCCGATAAAATTGAAGGAAACCGGCTGGTGTTGGGCATCGGGTGTGCGGGAGAACCGTATGAGGGTATCGGCCGAGGCAAGCTGAACATTGAAGGTTTGCCGGTCTATCGGGATGCTTTGGGCGGTATCGGTACACCTACGAGCGACAATGAGCGCACCAAACTCGACCTCTCGACAACGCGTCTGCTGGCGGTAATCAACGGGTATAGCGGCGAAGAGGGATTGGTCGAAGCCGGAAACTATCTGCAGGAATTGCTTCGTAAGTATGCGGCGTCAGACGGCGGCGAACAGATTGCGTTTGCGCTCTAGGGAACGGCCGGACTATTCTATCCGGTAGAGGGTCATTTCGTTTTGGAATTCTTGTAAGACTTTCAGCACATCGATGCCCTCTTTTTTGCGCGATTTCACCACCATGATCACTTGGTAGGTCACCCCCTGATCGTGGTTGACCTGTTCCATCTGGTACGAGACAATGAGGAACTCGTTGGAAGAGAAGCGTTCACGTATGTGGTTGACTACGTCGGCCCGCGAGGTGGAGAACTCAATAAGCGAGCTTTTCATGCCGATGCTCTTAAAGAGATGACTCAACACTTCCAGTCCCACAAGGGTGAGCACAGCCGCCGAAATGCCCAACCAATACATGCCTGCTCCGATGGCCATACCGATGCCTGATGTCACCCATATTCCTGCAGCCGTCGTCAGCCCGCGTACCATCCGTTTCTGAAGAATAATAGTGCCTGCTCCGATAAAACCGATACCTGTCACCACTTGCGAGGCAATGCGACTCGGATCGAGGTTGACCTGTTCGTGCTTCAGGATGTCTTCAAACCCGTATTGTGAAATAATCATCAGCGCCGCACTTCCCAGCGACACGAGAAAATGTGTGCGATAACCCGCTTCTTTGGCACGATATTCACGGTCTAGTCCGATCAG
>CAZEPM010000030.1:0-16558 GCA_964514145.1 uncultured Bacteroides sp. | reverse complement strand
CAAAGTAAATTCCCACACCATAGTTGTTGTTTTTAGTTTGTTCAAAGATAGACATTAAAGTTGAAACTATCCAGCCTTGATCTGTTTTTATTCCACACGTGGTAAGCGTCGTGTCGGGGCATGGTCAATGTGCTGACCACGCCTGTCCGGAATCCGGGTATGACGTTTCCAATCAGATTGTCACTTATTAACAGGGTGTTGATAAATAAGGCTTATGATTTTCGTTGAAAATGTAGGTTGTATTACTAGGAAATGTATAATTTTACAACCAATTTATATATTAAATTAAGGTATAAAGGAATTAACGAGAAAAAAATGGCAGAAACGCATCAAGAAACAGCCTATCATGTTCCTGTGTTGTTACAGCCTAGTGTCGACGGTATGCACATCCGTCCTGACGGCGTGTATGTAGACGTTACGTTTGGCGGAGGCGGGCATTCGCGCGAGATTCTGAATCGACTGAGCGAGAAAGGCCGGCTGTATAGCTTCGATCAGGATGAGGATGCCGAGTGTAATGTGTTCAACGATCCCCGCTTTACGTTTGTGCGGAGCAATTTCCGCTATCTGCGTAATTTTTTGCGCTATTACGGCGTGGAGCAGGTCGATGCGGTGTTGGCCGATTTGGGTGTGTCGTCTCATCATTTCGATGATAGTGAGCGCGGTTTCTCGTTTCGTTTCGATGGCCAGTTGGACATGCGGATGAACAAACGTGCGCGGCAAACGGCTGCCGACATCGTAAACACGTATGATGAGGAGCGGTTGGCCAACTTGTTTTATCTTTATGGCGAACTGAAAAACAGCCGTAAGTTGGCCTCCGCATTGGTGAAAGCCCGTAAGATGGCTCCCCTGCAAACGGTGGGTGATTTCTTGAACGTTGTCAAGCCGTTTTACGGTCACGAACGCGAAAAAAAAGAGCTGGCTAAGGTTTTTCAGGCACTTCGCATTGAAGTCAATCGGGAAATGGATGCCCTGAAGGAAATGTTGGAATCGACCATAAAAGTGTTGAAACCCGGAGGCTGGTTGGTGGTAATCACTTATCACTCGTTGGAAGATCGGATGGTGAAGAACTTTATGAAGGCCGGAAACGTAGCCGGGCAAATGGAAAAAGATTTCTTCGGACGGGTGCGGACGCCTTTCCGGTTGGCCAACAGTAAGGTGATTGTGCCCGACGAAGCCGAGTTGCTGCGCAATCCACGTTCGCGTAGTGCCAAACTCAGAATTGCTGAAAAAATAGGAGAACAATGACAAAGGAGGAAAACAGACAAACGATATCAGGCAAAGAATCGCCCTTGGACTTAGATGAACTGCTTCGTCATGCGGAAACTTCGCAGCCCGATGAACCGGTTGGAGAAACCGATGCGGCCGGCCATGCCGAGACAGAACCGGAGACCGAGCAGAAGAAACTTACGTGGAAAACCATCTTGGGAGGCGATATCCTGACTCATCGGTTTTTTCGCCATCAGGTGAAATTACTGGTGTTGCTCGTCGTGTATGCCGTGATATATATAGGTAACCGTTACAATGTGCAGCGGCAGATGATTGAAATCGACCGGTTGGAAAAAGAGCTGACAGACATCAAGTATGATGCACTCACGCGAACCTCCGAGCTGACGGAGAAGAGCCGCCAGTCGCGTATCGAAGATTATATTTCGCAAGAAGAGAGTGAGCTCCGTACGTCTACCAACCCGCCTTATTTAATTAAGTGAACTCATGGCGCAACATAAGAATATACTTCCACGTTTCTTTGTCATTATCATACTGATGATGCTGACCGGTGCATTTATCATGATTAAGGTCTTTATCATCATGCTTAAAGAAGACGATTACTGGCGTGCGGTGGCTAGTCGGTTGGTCAAGGAGAATGTGGTTGTGAAGCCTACTCGCGGTAACATCCTTTCGGCCGACGGTCAGCTGATGGCCAGCAGTCTGCCCGAATATAAGATTTATATAGACTTTCTGGCTGGAGGTGAAAGGAAAGACTCGGCGCTGATGAACCATCTGGACGAGATTTGTGCCGGTCTTCATGCCATTTTTCCAAACAAGAGCGCAGCCGAATTTAAGCGTCATTTATTGGCCGGCCGGCGCAAGAAAAGTCGTAATTATGCCATTTATCCTCATCGTATTTCCTATATCCAATATAAAGAAGCCAAACGGCTGCCGGTGTTTTGCTGGAGTCGGAATGCAGGAGGTTTTTATGGTGAGCCGTATAATCAGCGGAAAAAACCATTCGGTTCGCTGGCACAACGTACGTTAGGCGATATGTATCCGGCCATTGATTCGGCTAGAAGCGGTTTGGAACTGGCTTTCGACTCGTTGTTGCGCGGAACGCCAGGTATCATGCATCGGCAGAAAGTGATGAGCAAATGGCTCGATATTGTCGATCGGCCACCGGTTTCCGGATGCGACATCGTCAGCACGATTGATGTCAACATGCAAGACATTGCAGAAAAAGCGTTGGTCGACAAACTGAAAGAGATTAATGCGAATTCCGGTGTAGCTGTGCTGATGGAAGTCGAAACGGGCGACGTCAAAGCCATTGTCAACATGACCAAAGTGGGCGAAGGAGTCTATCGTGAGGTGCGTAATGATGCTATTGCCAGTATGATGGAACCCGGTTCAACCTTTAAGACGGCCTCGATTATGGTAGCATTGGAAGATGGTTACATCACGCCGTACGATGTGGTGGATACAGGCAACGGCGTGATGAAAATCGGCGGACGCTTCATGCGCGATCATAACTGGCATCACGGCGGATATGGGAAGATTGACGTGACGCGCATTTTGGAAGTGTCGTCGAATGTGGGGGTGTCGTATCTCATCAATAAATATTATCAAAACCAGCCGCAGAAATTTGTCGACGGGCTGAAACGTATGAGTCTTGACCAACCTTTGCATCTGCAATTGCCGGGTGAAGGCATACCGAACATCAAGGGCCCCGATGAGAAGTATTTTGCCAAAACGACATTGCCTTGGATGAGTATCGGGTATGAAACTCAATTGCCTCCAATCAATATTCTGACGTTCTATAATGCCATCGCCAACGGCGGCAAGATGGTGCGTCCGCGCTTTGTGACGGCTGCTGTCAAAGACAACAGCGTGGTCGAGGAATATCCGGTAGAGGTGATCAATCCGAAAATCTGCTCAGACTCTACGTTGAACCAGATTCGGACTATTTTACGAGGAGTGGTGGAAAAAGGATTGGCCAAGCCGGCAGGAAGTACGCAATTTGAGGTATCGGGCAAGACGGGGACGGCGCAAATCTGGACGGCAGAAGGTTTTTCGTCGCGCTATTTGGTGAGTTTCTGCGGTTATTTCCCGTCTGAAAAGCCGAAATATAGCTGCATTGTTTCCATACAGATTCCTCACGGACCGGCCTCGGGCGGTCTGATGGCCGGTAGTGTGTTCGGCCGGATAGCTGAGCGGGTATATGCCAAAGATCTTACTTTAGACCTGAAGGCTGCTGTGGATTCGCTCTCGCAGGTGATTCCCGACGTGAAGAATGGCGATCTGACGGAGACCGTTCAAGTGTTGAAAGCGCTTGACCGCAAGGTGCGTTGGAGCAGTGAGGAGTCGACGAAAGGAAGGTGGGGACAAGCTCGTTGCGATACGGGCGTTGTGACGCTTCAATCGGTGGAATACGGAGACAAACTTGTGCCCAATGTCTATGGAATGGGGGCTAAAGATGCGGTCTACCTGTTGGAACGGACAGGTTTGCGTGTGCGATTGCACGGAAAGGGCAAGGTGTCCGCTCAAAGCATCAAGGCAGGCACTCTTGTGACCAAGGGTGCGATCATTGAACTGACGTTGAGACCATAACAGGAACAGGTTGAGGAAAATAGACGAAATGATGAGAATGAAGAATCAATAAATAGATAAGCTATGAAATTACAAGAACTGGTTCATTTTTTACATATAAAAAACCAACCGACTGACCTTTCGGTAGAGATAACCGGTATTCAGATAGATTCACGGCGTGTGGAAAAAGGGTATCTGTTTGTGGCACTTCGCGGTACGCAATCAGACGGTCACCGATATATCCCTAACGCGGTGGCACAAGGCGCGAGTGCCATTCTTTGTGAGGTATTGCCCGAGACTGTGCAAGAAGGTGTGGTGTACGTTCAGGTGGAAGACACTGAAGCCGTGATTGGCCGTGTGGCAACTCTGTTTTATGGAGATCCGACGTCGAAGTTCGACTTGGTTGGTGTGACGGGTACTAATGGAAAGACAACGATTGCCACCTTGTTGTATCATCTGTTTCGTAAGTTTGGTTATAAGGTCGGATTGCTCTCCACCGTATGCAATTATATCGACGATGAGGCGATTCCGACAGATCATACGACGCCGGATCCGGTTACACTCAATGCGTTGCTCGGACGAATGGCCGGCGAAGGATGCAAGTATGTCTTTATGGAGGTGAGTTCGCATTCCGTCGTTCAGCACCGTATCGGCGGACTTCGCTTTGCGGGTGGTATCTTTACTAACCTTACTCGTGATCATTTGGATTATCACAAAACATTCGATAATTATCTGAAAGCCAAAAAGATGTTTTTTGACGGGTTGCCTAAACATGCTTTTGCACTGACCAATCTGGACGATAAAAACGGGATGGTGATGATGCAAAACACAAAGGCACGTGTGGCAACTTATTCGCTACACAGCCTGAGTGATTTCAAGGGAAAGGTGATTGAAGATAGTTTCGACGGCATGTTGCTGGATATAAACGGGCGTGAGGTGAGTGTGGGATTTATCGGTCGTTTTAATGCTTCAAACTTGTTGGCTGTGTATGGTGCGGCTGAATTGTTGGGAAAAAAGCCAGACGACATTCTTTTATTCTTGAGCATGCTTTCGCCGGTTTCCGGCCGTTTCGATGCGATGCGTTCTCCGAGTGGTTATACGGCAATTGTCGATTATGCACATACACCTGATGCTCTTGAAAACGTACTGAATGCGATTCATGAAGTGTTGCGCGGTCGAGGACAAGTGATTACGGTAGTGGGAGCCGGTGGAAATCGCGACAAAGGCAAGCGCCCACTGATGGCACAAGAGGCAATGAAGCAGAGTGACCGACTGATTATAACCTCAGACAATCCGCGTTTTGAGGATCCGCAAGCTATTATCGACGATATGATGGCTGGCCTGACGACTGAGCAAAAGCGTCAGGTGCTGGCGATTGCAGATCGTCGTGAAGCCATTCGTACGGCGTGTATGTTGGCAAATACGGGAGACGTTGTCCTTATAGCCGGGAAGGGACATGAGGATTATCAGGAAATTAAAGGCGTGAAACATCATTTTGACGACCGTGAAGTGGTGCGTGAAATATTTGTAAACTGAGATTAAAAGACGCAGCGATGTTGTATTATTTGTTTAAATATCTCCAAGAGTTGCACTTTCCGGGTGCTCGTATGTTTGGCTACGTGTCGTTTCGTTCGTTGATGGCTATCATGTTGGCATTGCTTATATCGACTGTCTTCGGAGAATATTTCATACGGCTGCTTAAGCGGAAACAGATTTCTGAGACTCAACGTGACGCATCCATCGACCCCTTCAACACCAATAAAGTCGGTGTTCCGACGATGGGAGGTGTGATTATCATCGTTGCAATTCTAATTCCTTGCTTGTTGTTGGGGAGGTTGGATAATGTCTACATGATACTGATGCTGATAACAACCGTGTGGTTGGGAACATTGGGTTTTCTCGATGATTATATCAAAGTGTTCAAGAAAGATAAAGAAGGACTGCATGGAAAATTCAAGGTCATAGGGCAAGTGGGGCTGGGGCTGATTGTGGGGCTCACGCTGTATCTGAGTCCGGATGTCGTCATTCGTAAAAACATGGAGACTCAGGGCAACAATACCATAGAGATTGTCCATCAAGATAAAGCCGAGAAATCCACGCAGACAACCATCCCTTTCTTTAAGAACAACAATCTGGATTATGCCAATATCGTGTCGTTCATGGGGAAATACAAAGAAACGTGCGGCTGGATTCTGTTTGTGCTTGTAACCATTTTTGTCGTGACAGCTGTGTCCAACGGAGCCAACCTGAACGACGGTATGGATGGAATGACAGCCGGCAACTCGGCCATTATCGGGGTTACGCTAGGCATTTTGGCATACGTATCCAGTCATATTGAGTATGCCGGTTACTTAAACATTATGTACATCCCCGGCTGTGAGGAACTGGTTATTTTTATTTGTGCCTTTATCGGAGCGTTGATAGGTTTTCTTTGGTACAATGCCTATCCCGCACAGATTTTTATGGGCGACACCGGCAGTCTGACCATTGGCGGCATCATTGCGGTTTTTGCCATCGTCATCCACAAAGAACTGTTGATACCCATTTTGTGCGGAGTTTTTTTGGTTGAGAATCTGTCTGTCATCTTGCAAGTCCATTATTATAAGTGTGGTAAGAAAAAAGGAGTACGTCAGCGTTTGTTTAAGCGGGCACCGATTCACGACCATTTCCGCACTACGATGACGCAGCTCGACCCCCAGTGTTCGTATGTATTTACGAAACCCAATAATGTCTTTCATGAATCAAAAATCACAATACGATTCTGGATAGTGACCATACTCTTGGCCGCCATAACCATCATAACTTTAAAAATCAGATAAAGAATGAAGCGCATAGTTGTATTAGGTGCAGGAGAAAGCGGAGCAGGTGCGGCAGTGCTTGCGCTAAAGCAAGGTTTCGATGTGTTTGTGTCTGATAGCTCGACTATTAAAGACAAATACAAGCAGATGTTCATCGAAAAAAAAATCTCTTGGGAGGAAGAACAACACACGGAATCACTGATTCTGAATGCCGACGAAGTCATCAAGAGTCCCGGAATTCCCAACGAAGCACCGATAGTCAGGAAATTGAGGGAACGCAATATCTCGATAATCTCTGAAATTGAGTTTGCAGGACGTTACACGAACGCTAAAATGATATGCATCACCGGCAGTAATGGAAAGACCACCACCACGTCGTTGATTTATCACATCTTCAAAAGTGCAGGGCTCAACGTTGGATTGGCCGGAAACATCGGGCGAAGTCTGGCGCTTCAGGTGGCTGAGGAAAATTATGATTATTACGTCATCGAGCTGAGCAGCTTTCAGTTAGACAATATGTATGATTTCCATGCCAACACGGCAATTCTGATGAATATCACTCCCGACCATCTCGACCGTTACGAGCATAATATGCAGAATTACATTGATGCCAAGTTCCGCATCATTCGCAACCAGACCGACGATGACGCGTTTATTTTCTGGAATGACGATCCTATCATCCGGCGAGAACTCAAGAAATACAATCTGCATGCACAGCTCTATCCCTTTTCCGTACTGAAAGAACAGGGAGCCATTGCCTACATGGAAGACAATAAGCTCTACATCACACGCCCGCGAAGCTTTAATATGGAAGAAGAAGAACTGGCACTGATGGGAACACACAACTTATACAACTCCATGGCTGCCGGTATCTCAGCGAATCTGGAGGGAATAAAAAAAGAAACCATCCGCGAGGCACTGAGCGATTTCAAAGGTGTTCCCCATCGGTTGGAACGGGTAGCCGTAATCGACGGCGTGGAGTATATCAACGACTCAAAGGCCACCAATGTCAACTCCTGTTGGTATGCCTTGCAGAGCATGACCACACCAACGGTGCTCATCTTGGGAGGTAAGGACAAAGGCAACGACTATAACGAACTCAAGGACACCGTAGCAAAAAAATGCTGTGCACTCGTTTATTTGGGACTGCACAACGAAAAGCTACACGATTTCTTCGATTCGATGGGATTGCCGGTAGCCGATACGCAAAGCATGAAAGATGCGGTAGACGCCGCCCGACAGTTGGCCAAGCCCGGACAAACCGTGTTGCTCAGTCCCTGTTGTGCCAGTTTCGATTTGTTTAAGAGCTACGAAGATCGCGGTGATCAGTTTAAGGCCTGTGTAAGGGCGCTTCAAGTATAAACTTTGTAAATACCCCCGATGATATGAGTCTCTCTAAAAACATATTTAAAGGCGACATAGCTGTATGGGTCATCTTTATGCTTCTGTGTCTGATTTCCTTCATCGAAGTGTATAGTGCAGCTAGCATGTTGATTTATAAAACGGGCGATCAGCTGGCTCCTCTCAAGCAACACAGCGAACACTTGGTGATGGGAGCGTTTATTGTGTTCATCGTGCAAAACATACCGCTGAAGCTGATTCGGAAAGTCTTGACTCCCTTTGCGTTGCTTGTCGCTTTCGTCTTACTGGTGTTGGTATTGATTAAGGGTGAGCAGATTAACGATGCATCCCGTTGGCTCTCCATCTTTGGCTTCAGTTTCCAGCCCTCCGAGATTGCCAAACTGGCTGTCATCATGACAACGGCCTCGATTTTAGGCTCCATGCAGGAAGAAAACAATGCCTCTCCCAAAGCGTTCAAATATATCGTGTATGTAACCCTTGTTTTTTGCGGACTGATTTTCTTCGAAAATCTTTCTACGTCCGTATTGTTGGGCATGGTTGTCTTTATGATGATGATTATTGGGCGCATTCCGATGAAATATATCGGCATGTTGGTGTTGGTGGTTGCTTTAGCCGGCTTTGCGTTTTTTACGTTTTTGCGTGTCACGCCCAACGAAACGCTCGAAAAAATTCCGATGGGGCACCGATTTGTTACGTGGAAAGGACGCTTCTTCGACCATACGAAAAACAACACCAAACCCCTGTCGCCCGAAGATTTCAAAATTACCGACGACAACCGTCAGGCGGTGCATGCCAACATCGCCATTGCATCGAGCAACTTCATTGGTCGCGCACCGGGCAATTCCATCGGTCGGGACTTCCTGCCACAAGCCTTTTCGGATTTTATTTATGCTATCATTTTGGAAGAATTGGGGTTTGAAGGCGGTCTAATTGTCATCGTTCTCTACATCTGGTTACTTATTCGTGCCGGAAAGATTGCCGGCAAATGCGACAAAGATTATCCGGCTTTTCTTGTGATGGGTGTTGCGCTGATGATTGTCGCGCAGGCCATGTTCAACATGTTGGTAGCCGTGGGTATTGTGCCCGTTACCGGACAGCCGTTGCCGCTTATCAGCCGCGGAGGAACGTCGACACTGATAAACTGTATTTACATCGGACTGATTTTGAGCGTAAGCCGCTACAACAATTTGTGTGAAGCAACGGCAAAAGCCATGCAGGAAGGCGATATGGAGGAAGTGAGACGGCTGGAAGAAGTGAATGCTGACAGCAATCTGCAAGCAGAAGACAATCAATAAGTTATAGGAGATGGAGGAGTGTATGGCATAGTTCTCGGCAAAAGATTGCCGCTCCTCAGCAATATCGGTAATCCATTTTTTCAACCTGTTGGTAGCGACGCTTGGTCACCGTGGTGACCGGGTGTCGCTACGTTTGTAATAGGCCGTGCTCACCAAACGAAACACCCTTACTGGAAAATTCAGTTAAACTTTTGGCAGACAGCGGGGGAATCTGAAAAACAAATGCAGAAATCTAAACTTAAAGAACTTTGCTTTAAAGTTTTATTTATACTTTTGTTGGAAAAACGTAAGTTGGAAATTGAGTCGGCAAATTGACAATCTTGAGACGAAAAAAAGCCGACAGAATCGACTCTCAAGAAAAAAGACAGAAAAAAACTATCTGGCAGTGGCTTGCCGGTCAGATTGCAGATATTGAATAGAGAAATACGATGACAAACGAATTGAGAATCATTATCAGCGGCGGTGGAACGGGTGGGCATATTTTCCCGGCTGTGTCTATTGCCAACGCCATACGAGCCTGTTATCCTGAGGCAAAAATTCTTTTTGTGGGTGCCGAAGGACGCATGGAAATGCAGCGTGTGCCGGCGGCCGGCTATGAGATTGTGGGGCTTCCGGTGTACGGTTTCGACCGCAAGCGTCTGTTGCGTAATGTCCGCGTGGTTTGTAAACTGCTTCAAAGTCAACTCAAGGCACGCAGGATTATTCGCCGGTTTCGCCCGCAAGTCGTTGTGGGAGTGGGTGGTTATGCCAGTGGCCCGACACTTAGCATGGCCGGCATGATGGGTATCCCCACTCTGATTCAGGAACAAAATTCGTATGCCGGCGTAACCAATAAGCTGCTGTCCAGGCAGGCCAAAAAGATTTGTGTGGCTTATTACGGTATGGAACGCTTTTTCGATTACCGCAAAATTGTGCTGACCGGTAATCCGGTGCGTCAGGATTTGCTCGAACGAAAGATTCCACGCGATGAGGCTGTACGTTCGTTTGGGCTCGATCCGAAGAAAAACACGGTGCTGCTGATGGGTGGTAGTTTGGGCGCACGGACGCTCAACGAGAGCATGTTGGCACATCTCGATGATATTTGTCGCTCGTCGGTGCAATTTATCTGGCAGACGGGCAAATATTATTTCGATGAGGTGAGCAGACGGGTGGCAGAGGCCGGCGATTTGCCCATGATTTACGTCGCGGACTTCATCTCGAAGATGGAAAACGCTTACAGCGCGGCCGATTTGGTGATTTCGCGTGCGGGTGCCGGCTCTATCTCGGAGTTTTGTTTGTTGGGCAAGCCCGTGATTCTTGTGCCTTCGCCCAATGTGGCCGAAGATCATCAGACTAAAAATGCTTCTGCACTGGTTGACAAAGATGCGGCTATTTGTGTGAAAGACAGTGCGGCTGTGGAGCAGGTTGTCCCAATGGCTATTCGGATAGCCAACGATTGCGACCGGCTGAAGCAACTGAGTCGAAATATCCGGACGCTGGCATTTAAGAATTCGGCTGAGATCATTGCCGGTGAGGTTGTTAAACTAGCTATTCAATATCGGAACCAACATGAACATTGAGACATTGCAAGCAGTATATTTCATTGGTGCCGGCGGCATAGGCATGAGTGTATTGGTGCGCTATTTCCTTTCGTTGGGTAAGACGGTGGCCGGCTACGACCGTACGCCGAGTGACCTGACTGCCCGTTTGCAGGCAGAAGGAGCGCAGCTGCACTATGAAGACAATCCTGACCTCATCCCTGAAGCGTGTCGTAATCGCGACAACACACTGGTGGTCTACACGCCGGCTATCCCGCAGACACATCGCGAATGGCAATATTTTCGTGAGCGGGGATTTGAAATTCACAAGCGTGCTCAAGTGTTGGGTTTCATTACTCGTTCGAAACTTGGCTTGTGTGTGGCCGGCACGCATGGCAAGACCACAACGTCAACCATGCTTGCCCACATCCTCTATCGGTCGCACGTGGGGTGTACGGCTTTCTTGGGCGGCATTTCGCAAAACTATGCAACCAATCTGTTGCTGAGTTCCAAATGTGATTATGTTGTGATTGAAGCCGATGAGTTCGACCGCTCGTTTCATTGGCTGTCGCCTTACATGGCGGTGATTACTTCGGCCGATGCCGACCATCTGGATATCTACGGAACGGAAGCGGCTTATTTGGAGAGTTTTCGCCATTTCACGACCTTGATTCACCCTGAGGGTTGTCTGGTGATACACGAGGGGATAAAGGTTAAGCCCGATGTGCCAGCCGGAGTTCGTGTATATACTTACGCACGCGAACATGGTGATTTTCATGCCGAGCGTATCCGCATCGGTGAAGGACGTATTGTGTTTGATCTTGTGACACCCGGCGGGCGAGTACCCGATGTGGAGCTGGGTGTTCCTGTGAGCATCAACATTGAAAATGGAATAGCTGCTGCGGCCATTGCCCGATTGTGTGGCGCAACCGACGATGAGCTGCGTGACGGATTGGTTACTTTCAAGGGCGTGGAACGACGTTTCGACTTTCGGTTTAAGACGGCCGATCGGGCTTTGCTCACAGACTATGCCCATCATCCGGCAGAGATTCGCCAAAGTGCGCTTTCTTTGCGTGAACTTTATCGCGGGTGTAGGCTGACGGCATTGTTTCAACCGCATTTGTACACACGCACACGCGACTTCTATAAAGAGTTTGCCGAGAGTCTGTCACTCTTCGACGAGGTGATTCTGACTGAGATCTATCCGGCTCGCGAACGTCCGTTGCCCGGAGTCAGTAGCCGGTTGATATACGACCGATTGGCGCCGCAGGTAACCAAAACCTTGTGTCGTCGGGCAGATGTGCTCGATGTGATTCGCCGCAGGCGTCCGGAGATTCTTGTGGTGCTGGGTGCTGGCGATTTAGACTGTTTGGTTCCATCGATTAACGAAATATTGCAGCCATCATGATTCGACGAATCTTCATAATGCTCGCGATCTTGTTGCTCGGCGGTTATATAGTCGTTGCCTTGATGTATTTCACGTATCCTTCGGATTATGTCGTGTGTCGTCAGGTGGAATGGAAAATTCAGGCTGCCTTGCATCAGGATATTTTCGTGTCTGCTGAAGAAATGGAGACTACCTTGCGACAAAAGCAGCTCTATCCGCAAGACAAACTCATGAACCAGATTTCGAGTCGGCAGATAGAAGAGTGTTTGGCCGAGAATCCCTTAATTGCTAACGTTGAGTGTTATAAGACACCGACAGGCTCCGTGTGTATCGAAGTGGTGCAACGCACGCCCATTTTGCGTATTATGGCTGACAATGGCGAACAATATTATCTGGACGAACAAGGAGACATTATGCCGATAGGAAGCAGTATGGCTCATTTGGCTGTTGTGACGGGTGCCGTGACGCAACAGACGGTTCGGGATATGGTGTATGACTTGGGATGTTATATGGCAGACAACTCGTTTTGGAATAACCAGATAGAGCAAATACATATTACCCCTCAGCAAGAACTGGAATTGGTTCCCCGCGTAGGTGATCATATTATCTTTCTTGGTAAACCAGAGGAAATCCCTGAAAAGTTGGAGAAGCTAAAGATATTTTATATGAAAGCACTGAACACGGTAGGCTGGAACAAATATTCGCGTATCAGTGTGGAGTTTACTAATCAAATCATTTGTACAAAAAAAGAGAAGTAAGTATATGACAGCAGTGAAGGATTTTATAGTGGCTATCGAACTGGGATCGTCTAAGATTACCGGAATAGCAGGGAAGAAAAGTAGTGATGGGAGTATTCAGGTGTTGGCTTATGCACACGAAGAAGCTGCCGGTTTCATACGTAAAGGCATTATTTACAACATTGACAAGACAGCTCTCGGACTTACTTCTATCATCAATCAACTGGAAGCTCAGTTGCAGGATACGCATATAGCCAAAGTGTATGTAGGTATTGGCGGTCAGTCGCTTCACACGCGAAGGAACCGTGTGGTGCATCAGCTAGAACCGGAAACAACCATCAATCAGGAAATCGTAGACCAAATGTTGGCTGATAACTTGCAGTATCATTATACGGATTTAGACATTCTTGAGGTGGTTCCGCAGGAATATCGCATCAACAACAAACCACAGTTAGATCCTATCGGAGTGATTGCCAACAAGCTGGAAGGGAATTATCTGAACATCGTAGCCCGCTCCTCGGTAAAACGTAACTTGCAGAATTGTTTTATGCAAGCGAAAATAGAAATTGCAGGATTCTTTGTCTCCCCGTTGGTGCTGGCAGACTCGGTGCTGACAGACATAGAAAAACGTTCGGGTTGTGTGTTGGTAGATTTTGGGTCAGAGACCACCACGGTTGCGGTCTATAAGAATAGTTTGCTGCGTTATCTGATTGTGATTCCGTTGGGCAGTTATAATATTACGAAAGACATTTGCAACGAACATATAGAGGAAGCGGATGCCGAACAGTTGAAAATCAAGTACGGCTCTGCCTATACGACCGTAGGTGAGAATAACGACGATGATAAGTATCCCGTAAACGATAGCCGTAGCATACAGAGCATCTTGCTGAACAAAATCGTTGAAGCACGGACAACGGAGATTATAGAAAATGTCAAAAACCAGATATCACAGTCTCCTTATCGCGACCTGAACGAATTGCCATGCGGTATTATCATTACCGGTGGTGGTGCCAATTTGCGTAATCTGACAGATGCGTTTGCTGATAAAATCAATAATCAGAACAATGCCATTGACCGACGTGTGAAGATTCGGATAGCCAACTTTGTCACCTTTCCCATCAAAGCAACCAATCCGGAACTGCTGATGAAGAACGGGCAACTGAATACCCTTTTCTCCTTATTGGCGGCCGGTAAAGTGAATTGTTGTTTGCCTGAGAAGCAAAAATTTCCAAAAGATCTCTTTGAGCAAGAAACCGACGAGACATCATTGAAAGAAGCCGAAGAACGCGCGGCACGCGAGGCTGAGGCTCTTCAAGTTGCGCGTGAAGCGGAAGAAGCCGCACGCCGTCAGAAGGAAGCCGAAGTCACCCAAGCCAAGACTAATGCACAGGCTCAAGCCGAAATCAGAAAAATGTCTGAGCTCATCATGCTGTCAATAGAGAAGATCAGAAAAGCAGCGAAGATAGTGGAAAAAGCGCAGAAGATGGAAAACCATAATGAAGCGAAGAAAATTTCCCACGAAGCCGACGTTGAATCATTAAGTCTTTGGAAAGAAATCCAAACAGCACAAGAGGTGGCCGAAAAAGCTTTTGAGCAACTCAACGATGAGGCCTTCTTGGTGGAAGCTCGCGAACTGATGACCCTTATCAAGAAAATGGTGACCGAAGCCGAGGAGATGAAAAACCGGACACACAAAGTCGCAGAGAAAATTAGAAAAGGAAAAAGTTTTTTTGATGTGTTGGTTGGTGGATTAGGAAAAATGTCCAAGGAACTGTTAGATGATTGATGCAGAGAACGAAATATTCATATAAAACCTGTTGATTATGACAACTTTTATAGACGAAGACGATATAATGCCGTTTGAGCCGGTGGTAGATGATAATGGAAGAACCAATATCATTAAAGTGGTAGGCGTGGGCGGCGGCGGCGGTAATGCTGTCAACCACATGTATAGAGAAGGCATCATGGGAGTGACCTTTGCTCTATGCAATACGGACAACCAAGCTCTACTCCGTTCCCCGATTCCTGTGAAGCTACAGCTGGGCCCCAACATTACTAAGGGATTGGGAGCCGGAAATAAACCGGAGATAGCCTGTAAGGCTGCTGAAGAAAGTAAAGACAGCATCCGAGAACTGTTGAACGACGGGACACAGATGGTATTTATTACGGCCGGTATGGGTGGAGGAACCGGAACAGGTGCAGCGCCGGTCATTGCCCGCATAGCCAAAGAAATAGGAATTCTGACTATTGGAATCGTGACGATACCCTTCCTTTTCGAAGGTAAGAATAAAATCATTCAGGCCTTGGAAGGAGTAGACAAGATTAAGGACAACGTTGATGCTCTGATGCTGATTAACAATCAACGGCTGTTGGAAATCTATCCGGATTTCACGTTGCTCAATGCCTTTAAAAAGGCTGACGATACACTGTCTGTTGCTGCACGCAGCATTGTGGAAATTATTAATATGAGTGGTTCCATAAATCTGGATTTTGCGGATGTATGCACCACGTTGCGAGACAGTGGGGTGGCGATTATCAGTACGGGCATTGGTGAAGGCGAAAACCGGTTGGAAAAAGCCATACAGAGCGCCCTTCATTCACCGTTACTCAACGATACGGATATCATTCATGCACAGCGCATTCTGTTTAATATCTCTTTTAGCCTGGAAGGTGATTTTATGACAGAAGAAATGGATGGCATCAATGAATTCATGCAAAATCTTAATCCCAACATCAGTGTGATATGGGGATCTTCGATAGACAATGAGTTAGGTTCGAAAGTTAAGATAACCTTGCTGGCCTCCGGATTTGATGTCAAAGATTTGGCCGGACAAGATACGATGGACTTGATCAATGTCGACAGAGAAGAAGAAGAAAACAATAAGATTCAACGTATCCTGGAGATATACGGATCTGACAATATCTTCGGGAAGAAGAAAGAAAAGAAATATCAGGTGTACATCTTTAAGAATGATGATTTGGACAACGACGAACTGATTTTTGAAGTCGAAGAGTTGCCCACCTATGTGCGTAAAAGTACCGATTTGCGTCGCTTAGTGTCGAAATCTCGGCAAAACACAGCCGATAAGCCGGAGACGCAGGACTTGAATCCAGACCCGAATCCGGACCTGAATCCGAACAGCAATATCATTCAATTTTAATAATATAATGACTATGGACTTATTTGAACAAATCAGTAATGATATCAAAGAGGCGATGAAAGCCAAAGACAAGGTTCGTTTGGAGACCTTGCGCAATGTGAAAAAAGTGTTTTTAGAGGCTAAGACAGCACCGGGAGCTAACGATACGCTGACCGATGACGTGGCTCTGAAGCTTATACAGAAACTAGTGAAACAAGGTAAAGATTCGGCCGACATCTACAAAACGGAAGGTCGGGCTGAGTTGGCTGAGGCTGAAATGGCGCAAGTGGCCGTGCTCGAGGCCTACCTGCCCCAGCAGCTGACGGCTGCTGAGTTAGCAGAAGCACTGCGTGCCATCATTGCCGAAACCGGTGCTACCAGTGCTAAGGATATGGGTAAGGTCATGGGAGTAGCCACGAAACGGTTAGCCGGAAAGGCCGATGGTCGGACTATCTCGGCACAAGTGAAAGAAATGTTGGGGTAAACTCCGACTTACCTTCTGCAAACATTACGTGAATTCGAAATAA
>CAZEPM010000029.1:9258-18258 GCA_964514145.1 uncultured Bacteroides sp. | reverse complement strand
ATTACCATAGGAGTGAGTATTGAAGTGTTTTTTGAGAAAATTAACCCGCTGGAAATTGAGAAGGAAAGCATGAAAATAATAGAAAATGAAATGAGACACAGTTTTCCTTTTTCACCAGAAGAAAAGCTTATTGTGAAAAGAGTCATTCATGCGACGGCTGACTTTGACTACGAATTGAATTTAAAATTTTCTTCCAATGCAGTTGAATCTGGAATTCACGCATTACTGCAAAATGGAGTAATTATTACAGATACACATATGGCGGAATCTGGAATCAGCAAGCCTGCGCTTAAGGCCTTGGGCTGCGAGGTGCATTGTTATATATCAGACTTAGATGTAACGGAAGAGGCAAAAAATAAGGGATATACCAGAGCTATAGCTGCGATTAATAAAGCAGCATGCCTTTCGAAGGACAAGCCACTAATTTTCGCAGTCGGTAATGCTCCTACTGCACTGATTCATTTATCGGAATTAATTAATGATGGAAAAATAAATCCACAATTAGTTATCGGAGCTCCAGTAGGTTTCGTAAATATATTATCGTCGAAGAAAATGATTATGCAATGTAAAGTACCATATATTGTTGCAGACGGCAGAAAGGGTGGAAGTAATGTGGTTGCAGCAATCTGCAATGCAATGCTTTACCAAGTATATGATAGGAGCAAAGGAGAACGGTGCTAATATGGAAGCGAAAAATATTTCCAGATGGATTATACTTTTTTCAATTGGGCTCATATCCCTGACACTTGTTTTTTTCTTAAACATTATGCTGGGATCTGTTGAAATTACACTTTCAGAAATCGTACGGTGTATTGTTGATCCACAGAAGGTAGAGCGTTCTCATTATTCTATTATTGCGAATATACGCTTTCCTAGAACATTAGCAGCCTTAGCAGGAGGTGCCTGTCTTGCAACATCGGGAATCCTTCTTCAAGTCTTTTTTAGCAATCCTATCGTAGAACCTTATATTTTAGGAATTTCTTCTGGTTCTACTCTCTTTCTTGGTATTGTTATTTTAGGTGGATACACATTCGGTATGACAACAATGAGTTCACTTGGACTATTTACAGGCGCATTCATTGGAGCCATGTTAGTAATGGCGGTGGTTATCTTTGCTTCTCAAAAAGTAAAAAGCATCACTACCCTTTTGATTATAGGAATGATGATGGGATATGTTTGCAGTGCAGCAACCAGTGTGTTAACTGTGTTGGCGGATCGTGAAAAAATAGCCGCCTTCTCCATTTGGACCATGGGAAGCTTTTCTGGATTTACATGGGATCATGTTAAAATTTTATATATAGTTTCTATCCCCTTCCTTTTTTTTGCATTCTTAATGAGCAAACCGTTAAATGCGATGCTGTTAGGTGAAAAATACGCACAGTCAATGGGAATTTCAATCCGACCTTTTCGTTTTTTAATGGTACTTGTTTCCAGCGTATTGACTGCTGTGGTAACGGCTTTTGCCGGTTCTATTTCCTTTGTTGGCCTTGCTGTACCTCATATTGTACGAAGCCTATTCAAAACATCGGATAACCGAATTGTTATTCCGGCAGCATGTATTTTTGGCGCTGTAATGTCCGGATTATGTGATATGGGAGCAAGGTTAGTGTTGTCTCCAACAGAAGTACCTTTGGGAGCAATGACTTCCATTATAGGTGCGCCGATTGTGGTATATCTGTTGGTGCGCGGCAGAAAGGGGGATATGTAAATGGAGTGTATCATTCAAGCTCAGAGCTTAGACGTGGGATATAGTAAAAGTACCGTTATTTCGGATGTCAATATAGAGGCAATGCGAGGGCAGGTTATTTGTCTTTTGGGACCGAATGGTGCAGGAAAGTCTACTATCCTGCGTACTCTCTCCGGATTGCTTGCTCCGGTTAAAGGGGCAGTGCAGGTAGAGGGAATCAACATTGAAAAAATGAAAAAAAAGGATATAGCAAAAAAGCTATCTTTAGTTTTAACTGATTCTGTCACCCCGTCGCTAACAACGGTTTATGAATTAATTTCCATGGGCAGGACACCCTACACAAATTTTTTAGGTCGTCTTTCTGATGAGGACAGAAAAATTATTGATGAGTCGTTGGAAATAGTTGGAGCCTCTTTTTTAAAGGAACGCTTTTATAACCAATTGAGTGATGGGGAAAAACAAAAGGTTATGATTGCCAGAGCGTTAGTTCAGGAGCCGGAATTGATCATTTTGGATGAACCAACCAGTCATCTTGATATTAAGCATAAAATTGAAGTAATCAAGGTATTGCAGAAACTATCCAATGAACGTGGAATCACCTGTATACTCTCTTTGCATGATATTGATTTAGCTTTAAAAGGATGTCAAACAGTTCTTTTAGTTAACGATGGTAAAGTGGTAGCGCAAGGTGTTCCGGAAGAGATTATTCATGAAGGGATTATTCAGCAGCTTTATGATATTAAAGGGGCAGAGTATAACGAATTGTATGGCTCAGTTGAATTGAAGGGACCACATGGAAATGATATTTTTATGACTGGAGGCGGATCCAGTGGAATAAATCTTTACAGAGCATTATCCAGAAAAGGTTTTGCTATAACCGCTGGCGTTATTCATCAAAATGATGCGGATTACCCCATAGCAAAAAGTATTTGCACTCAAGTCATTTCAGAGAAGCCATTCGAGACAATTGGAGAAGAAGCAGTCTTTCAGGCTGAGAAACTGATTATGGAAGCATCTTGTGTAGTGGACAGTGCGTTTCCTGTTGGTATAGGAAATGAAAAAAATATCGACATTGTAAAAGAAGCTGTTCGTCTCGGCAAAAGGGTCTTTTCAATGAGAACTGCTCGAGAGTGTGAAAAATACTATGGAAAAGTTGCAGAGCAGATACATTCGATTTCCTGCATAACGGAGTTGTTTGATTTATTAACGGAGATGAAATAAAAATTATGAAAAGAAAAGTTTTCCCTTTTACAGCTGTGCTGGGGCAGGATCGAATAAAAAATGCTCTTATATGGAATTTTATAAATCCACGCATTGGCGGAATCTTGATTAGCGGTGAAAAAGGAACTGCAAAATCTACATTGGTTCGAGGGGCGGAGTATATAAGCGGAAAAAAAGTAATTGAATTGCCGCTGAATGTTACGGAAGATCGATTAATAGGAGCTATTGATTTTGAAAATGCGGTCAAAAATGGCACAAAACAATTAGATAGAGGAATTCTATATTATGCTGATAACAATATTTTATACGTCGATGAAATTAACTTACTCAGCGATAATATAACAAAAGCATTGTTAGAAGCTGCCAGTGAAAAGTTTTGTTGTGTGGAAAGAGAAGGAATATCAGACAGCTACTCCTGTGATTTCATTTTAATAGGTAGCATGAATCCCGAAGAAAGTGGTTTACGACCGCAATTACTGGATCGATTCGGATTATTTGTAGAAGTGGAAGGAGAAGAGAATTCCCTTGTTCGCTGTGAAATTATACGTCGGCGTATCGATTTTGAAAAAAATGCTGTTGCGTTTATAGAGAAATATAAGCAGGAAGAAATAGAATTGGCAGCTCGCATCAAAAAAGCACAAGAAAGGCTTCCGTTGATTGAAGTTTCCGATCATGCACTGTCTCTTGCAGCACAGTTGGCGCAAAATGCAAATTGTCAGGGTAATCGCGGAGAAATTGCTATTATTGAAACGGCAAAAGCGATTTGTGCAATGAACGGAGCCTCTGCGGTGAATAAAGAGGCAATTACGGAAGCAGCAAAATATGCATTGCCACACCGAATGAGAGAATTGTCTTCTCAGCAGCAAGCAGAACCATCAACGGAAGAACCTGAGAGAGAAACGACGCCTCCAACAGAAAACAATTCAGAAGAAAACTCAGAAAAGGATTTCTCATCGCAGGAAGAATCTAATACTCCAGAAACAATTGATGATTCTCAAATAAATGAAACAGAGAATTCAGAGAATTTTTCGCCTTCCAACAATAGTATAGACGACTCAGAAAAGACAGAAGCAATAGGGGAACAGTTTGATGTCGGGCGATGGCTGGACGATAAACGAAAAATCTTGGTCAGAAAAGGCAGTGGTAGGCGTAGTTTGGTAAAAACGGATTCTTTGCAAGGTCGATATGTAAAAAGCACTATTAATACCGCTAAAAATTCAGATATTGCATTTGATGCAACATTGAGAGCAGCAGCACCGTACCAAAAAAATCGAAATAAAAACGGGTTGGCTTTTGTCATTAATTCTAATGATATTCGAATCAAAGTTCGAGAAAAGCGTACAGGAAATTTTATTGTCTTTGTAGTAGATGCTTCTGGTTCTATGGGTGTAGGCAAACGTATGTCAGCAGTAAAGGGAGCAATTCTATCTTTACTAAGCGATGCATACCAAAAAAGAGATAAAGTAGCATTAATTACATTTCGAAAAGATAAAGCAGAGCTGGTCTTGGGTATGACAAGAAGCGTGGATTTGGCTGCGAAGAAATTAGAAGCCCTGTCGACAGGAGGGAAAACTCCCCTTTATGCCGGAATAGAATCTGCACATCACTTAATAAAAGCTGCCATGCAAAAGGAAAAAGACCTGCTTCCCGTAGTAGTACTGGTATCAGACGGACGAGCAACGTATGGCAGGAGTTCAGATCCTTTTGCAGATGCCGTAGAAGAAGGGCGTTCTTTGGCTGCAGATCATATTAAGACAATCATTATCGATGTAGAACAAGACTTCATTAAGCTTCGTTTGGCAGAAAAACTTGCCAAGGAAACAAATGCAGATGTTTATAACATATCAGATCTTCATGCCGGTGCAATTTTATCAGCAGTTCACACAGCTACACAGTTTGTGTAAATTTTATAAAAACATTATCTACTATTAAAAAGGAGCATTAGTATCATGATAAAAGAAAGAAAAACGTACCCGTTTACCGCTATAGTTGGGCAGGAACAAATGAAAACAGCATTGATATTAAATATCATCAATCCATTGCTGGGTGGTGTGTTGATCCGAGGGGAAAAAGGGACTGCTAAATCTACGGCTGTCCGCGCACTGGCGGAATTGATGCCGACTATAAAAAAAGTGAAAGGATGCAAATTTGGTTGTGATCCCCATGGCTCAGAATTTTGTCCGGACTGTGAGGCTAAAATTGCAGAAGGAATACCTTTTGAAATTTATGAAAGTAAAATGGAAGTTACAGATTTGCCTGTAAGTGCAACAGAGGATAGAGTCGTAGGTACACTGGATATCGAATATGCCATTAAGCATGGAGAGAAAAAATTTGAATGTGGTATTCTGGCTCAGGCGAACAGAAATATTTTATATGTAGATGAAGTGAATCTGTTGGATGATCATGTTGTTGATGTTTTATTAGATTCGGCGGCAATGGGGGTCAATACGATTGAACGAGAAGGAATTTCATATAGTCATCCTGCACGCTTTACTCTTGTAGGTACGATGAACCCGGAGGAAGGAGATCTGCGCCCACAGCTTTTGGATCGATTCGGATTGGTTGTGGATGTAGCAGGAGAAAATAACAAAGAGCAACGTGCGGAAGTTGTACGGCGAAGACTGGAGTTTGACGAAAACCCGGAAGAATTTGCACAAAAATATGAGAAAAAGCAAAAAGAGCTTTCAGATAAAATCGTAGAAGCGCAAAACATATTAAAATCTGTAACCTATGACAATAAAATCCTGATGATGGCAGCGACTTTGTCTATTGCATTGGATGTGGATGGGCACCGTGCAGATATTGCCATGATCAAAACCGCCATGA
This sequence comes from uncultured Bacteroides sp., assembly GCA_964514145.1. GTDB lineage: Bacteria > Bacteroidota > Bacteroidia > Bacteroidales > Bacteroidaceae > Phocaeicola_A. The sequence continues at coordinate 12,524 of CAZEPM010000029.1, read as the reverse complement.
CGATTGCAGCTTTTGATGGAAGGACAGAGGTAAATGAAGAAGATTTGAAACAGGCAGCTATACTGGTTTTGCCACACAGAATGAGAAAAAATCCGTTTGACAACGGCGTTCTGGATGCGGAAACCATTGACAGGATATTATCGGATAATGAATAAGCGATATCTTTTAGTTTTGTGGCTGACGGGCAGATGTAATCTTCAATGCAGATATTGTTATGCCAGTGAAAATGAAGTTGTTTGTGATATGGCATTTGATACTGCCAGAAAAATAATAGATCAGTTTAGTGACAGTCCAATAAAAATCCAATTCGCAGGCGGAGAACCGCTTTTAAATTTTTCCTTGGCAGAGCAAATATGCCAGTATGTAAAAACTAACGATATAGATGCCGTTTTTCAGTTACAGACAAATGGTACTTTACTGGATGAGAATATTGCAAGTAAGCTAAAAAAATATTCTGTTTCTACAGGAATAAGTTTGGATGGCACGCCGGAAATAAACAATTTGTTAAGGGGGAAAACAATACAGGCAGTAAATGGGATTCGCATGCTGGGTATGCAGGGAATTACAGTAGGAGTAAATACTGTTGTTACAAATCTCAATGTGAATGAGCTTCCTAAACTTGTGGATTTTGTATTCTATCTGGGCAATGTCGGAGGAATTGGTTTAGACCTTCTTCGTTATGCTGGGCGAGGGCAAAACAGTCAAGAAGTGTCATCGGCATCTCCCGATCAGTTAAGAAACGCATTAATCCAAATGTATGAAAGAAGTTTAGAACTCAACCGTCTTTTTGGTCGTAAAATTCAAATCAGAGAAGTAGAAACTGCCAAAAAAAGGTTGGTTGAGCATTCCAATAATGAATCATATTGTTACGCCTCCTGCGGACGTTCTGCTGTTGTTTTGCCGGATGGCAGATTATATCCCTGTGGTTCTTTGCTGAAAGATGAGTTTTATATGGGAAATGTGAATAATATAAAAAAAGACGATTTTTTTCACCTTAATGCGGTACCAAATAGGGAATGTTCTTTCTGTAAATTTGAAACTCACTGTCCAAAAGGCTGCCCTTCCAGACAAATTCGAAATCAAAACAGCTTAGACTGCGTGCTGTTGAAGACGGCCTTTGAACTGGCAGAAAGAGAAATAAATGATAACGGCAATTAACATAACAAATACCAAAATGGATATGGATCGATTTCATGATCGAGATACGTTAAAACATTTTTATGGAAATCACGGAATCGATGGGGTAGAGCTTATGCTCTGCGGTAATCGGAACATATCTGAAAAAATCACATGTTCTGATGTAATCGGGATTCATTTAAGCTTTTTCCCCAGTTGGATGGACTTTTGGACAGGAAACCGGGAAGCGCTCAATAAAGAATATGGGGAAGAAAAAATCTGGAAAGAATACTATGGGGGGTGTGAGCAAGCTGACTTTTTAAGAAAATGGGAAGAAGAATTGGAAATTGCACATCAACTGAATGTGAAATATGTAGTGTTTCACGTTTCTGAGTCCACGTTAGAAGAATGTGTGACATATCGTTTTCGTCATACAGATGAGCAGGTATGCCTTGCAGCAGCAGAAATCATCAATCGTATGCTAAAAGACAAACCATATCAATTTTATTTTTTGGCGGAAAATTTGTGGTGGAGTGGGTTAACCCTCACAAATCCGGAAGTCACACAAACCTTTTTGGATGAAATTCATTACGAGCGAAAAGGAATTATGCTGGATACAGGACATTTAATACATACAAATAATGATATCACTACGCAGGAGGAAGCCGTTCAATACATTCACTCTGTGTTAGAGAAAAACGGAGAGCTGTGCAAATACATAAAAGGCATACATTTAAATCAAAGCTTGTCCGGAAAGTATGTAAAAGAGGTTATTGCTCATCCTCCTCAATTAGCCACAAATTATAAAGAACGATTAATGCAGATTTATCCTCATATTTTCAAAATAGATTACCATAAGCCGTTTACTGCAGATGGTGTAGCAAATCTTATTCAACAAATATCACCCCAATTTTTAACATTTGAGTTAATTACAAACCATAATCAGGAACACGAAGATGCATTAAAACAGCAACTAAATGCATTGAACAGAAACAGAGGATTGAGATGATGAAAATTCACACATTGCCAACAGGAGATCCGGTTCATAGATACAGCAAGTGTATTGTGGTGCTGTTTTCCGGGAAAAGAAGTGTCTTAAGTACTTGTCCTCTGAATGGCGGCTACCAGGAAGGTTTGACAGCGGTATTCAATAATGACGGGAATCCCGGTGCAGGTATGGCATGCAAGCTCAGAGCTCCCACCTATGAAGAACACATGGCATTAATCGCAGAGGAAATTGGACTTAATAAAGCTACTACAGCAGGCATGTCTACTGCCGCCAGTATGGAAAATGTCTCTATTAAAACGGAACAATTTGAAGAATTAATCGTAACGGCTATCGTAACCGGAGGGATAGAAGTAAACGGAGGGCGTGTTGGCGATCCGGCAAGCTGGCATGAGGTAAATGGACAGGCAAAAGAAATAAAATTGGGTACGATTAATATTATGTTGTTCATCAATACTGATATGAGTAAAGGTGGATTAACCCGAACCTTGGTCACTTGTACAGAGGCCAAAACTGCGGCAATTCAAGAACTTATGGCTCCCAGCCGGTATTCTATGGGATTGGCTACCGGATCAGGAACAGACACTACAATTGTGGTGTGCAATGCAGAATCTGATATTTGTTTAACCAATGCAGGGAAACATAGTAAATTAGGAGAACTTATCGGGAAAGCCGTAAAAAATGCTGTGAAGGAAGCACTGAAATTGCAGACCGGACTCTGTCCCGAAAAACAACACAATATATTGAAACGAATTGACCGTTTTGGGATTACAGAAGAAACTCTGTGGCAAGAATTCCATAAACATTCTGACGAATTAAGCAGAGCGGATTTTTCGGATCGTCTGTTCAATATATCTGGAGATAGTAATTTGGTTGTAAGCGTATCGCTCTATGTTCATTTGCTTGATCAATTGATGTGGGAACTGATTACCCCTCAAGAAGCGGTACATATGGGTGACAAGATTTTAGGAATTATGAAACAGGAACACTATACGGGCACTCAGGAATACCCTGATAAAGATACTGCACTTATGGGAATGATTGAGAATCTGAAAAGAACAATCAATGAATTTATTACTGTCTGAACGCCGAAAGGCACAGAAAATAAAAGAATCATAAAGGAGAAGATTCAAATGAAAAGAAA
>CAZEPM010000029.1:0-9158 GCA_964514145.1 uncultured Bacteroides sp. | reverse complement strand
CCAATTCGGAAACAGTATCTGTAGAGAATTTGTATGATCCGAATTTTTCAATCGAGCTTTTGGAAGACGGAATTAAAAGGGTAATTGATGGTGAAGGGAGAGAATTGATTCTCATTGACAAAGATGTAGAAGAAGTTCCGGCAGAGTATGCGGACAGCATTGTAATCCGCACGCCGGTGGAAAATGCGGTGTTCCTTTCTTCCACACAGGTTTGTACATTTCGTACCGTAGATGATGATGCCATTATTGAAGCGATTGCCGGTGTTTCTGGAGGCGCCGATGAATGGGAAGGGATTCCTGCGATAAAAGAAGGACTGGAAAATGGCAGTATCGTTGATATTGGCGGAGCATCCATGGGAGAACCTGATTATGAATTAATTCAATCTTTGAATCCGGATATTGTCTTCGTGTATACCGGGTCATATCCCCAAACCGATCAAATCGCTAAATTTGAAGAGTTGGGAATCAATTATGCTGTCGACAACGAATATATGGAAACCAATTATTTGGCTCGTATGGAGTGGATGCGGTTCATTCTCACGTTCTTTAATGCGGATGAGCAGGTAAATGAAGTGATGAATAATGCGCAAAAAGTTGTTGATGAAGTAAAGTCCAAAATTGAAGGATTGGAAAACCCCAAAGTAGCTATATTCAGCGTTTATGACGGCTACGTATACGGAACCTCTGATGATAGCTGGGTTGGCACAATGTTGTCCGATATGGGCGGCGTCAATGCCTTTAGCGGGATGTCGGAAAGCACTTTAACAATGGAAGCTGCTTTTGAATGCATTCAGGACGCAGATGTTATTGTCTATACTTCAACGCCGTCATATTGCAACGGAATGGAAGGTGTGATGGAAGCGTTCCCGCTATTAAGCGAGTGCAAAGCATATGAAAATGATAGAGTATATCAGTACGGGGATAGCTTTTGGATTGGAATTGATCAATCCGAAATTATGGCTGCTGATTTGGCTGCTGTAATTTACCCTGATACATTTGCCGATCGAACCCTCACTTACTATGTAAAATTAGAAAAATAACTTGTAAAAAGCAGGGCGGGGAGCTTGGGGAAAGCCCGCCCTGCGTTTTCAATGATAAGGATAAGAATTATGTTTCGAATTGCTGCACTTTTTGAAGGAAAGCAACCTATTTGTGATTTTAGACAAGCTTTTGAAACGGTACAGACAGAGATCAAAGATATTGTATTGGATATTTATAATACAACTGACATTGACCAAGATGACGATATATATGAGGAATGCATGGAACGAATCATGAAAGCGGATTTTCTGGTCTTTAATTTTCATGGAAGTATGTCATACTTTAGAAAATATCTTAAATTTCAAGAGTATTTTCAAGGGAAAAAACCATATTTCTTTCATTCTTCTATAGAGTCTGAGATGGAGGAAATGACTCGCAGGTGTATGTTGCCTCAAGCAACCGTTCTGGAATTGCTTAGTTATTTGGAAGCCGGTGGAGAGAAAAACCGGGAGAATTTTTTGCGTTGCCTGTTAAATAAAGTGGCTGGTATAAATTGTCCCTATGGAGAGGTTTGTGTACCTGTTTGGGATGGTTATTATAAAAAACCCGAAAAAATGTCCGATGAGGAATATCTGAACCAAATTTCCTTAAGCCAACAGCCGATAGTGGGAGTACTGACTCATTTTCAGACAATTCAGTCAGGAAATACAGAGCATCTGGATCAACTATATGACTTAATCCAAAAAAACGGTTGCACACCCATTATTATGTATTCCAGTATTATGCCTTCTTCTGATGGAAAATGCGGCGGATTAAGAGCGGCGCTGAGAAAATATATGATGTTGAATGATTGTTCCGTACCTCAGAGTATGATTATTACTACCGGACATTCGCTGAGTGTTTTATCTTCTCCTGGCTGCGGCGAAAAAGTGATAGAAGATAGTATTTTTGAGATTTTAGGTGTACCGGCAATTCATGCCTTGCACACAAACTATTCTTATCAGCAGTGGGTAGAGTCTATTCGTGGCATGGATCCAATGTATTTGGGAAATGTGTACACAGCAGAATTTGACGGGCAGATTGTTTCTGTTCCCATGACATGTACTGAACAGGTACAAACTCCTTTTGGTATGAAAGATAAGCCTGTCCTCATCCCGGAACGAGCCGATAAAATTATTAAGCTGGCAAAAAATTGGGCGAAGCTTTCTAAGATTCCTTCCAAAGATAAAAAAGTTGCAATTATTCTTCATAATATGCCGCCAAGAGCAGACATGATTGGTTGCGCATATGGTTTAGATACTCCGGAATCAATTTATGAAATATTCTGTGCATTAAAAAAACAGGGATACACGACTTCCTATGATTTTTGCAGCGGAAAAGAAATTATTGAAAAAATCACATCAGGACTTACAAATGATGGAAGATTTCTATCTTCCCAAGAACTGTTGTCTCGAGCAGAAGCTACGATTGATTCTGAACAATGGAAGTTGTGGTTTGCTGATGTTCCGGAAAAAGTACGTCAGGAGCTCAAACGAGACTGGGGGGAAGCTCCGGGAGATTTTATGGCAGTTGGAGAAAAAATTCTTGTTCCCTGTATTATCAACGGCAATATATTAATTGGTTTACAGCCGCCACGTGCTTATGAAGAAAAAGCAGAGGAATGCTATCATTCCACAGATCTCGTCTGTCCTTACCAGTATTTAGCTTTTTATCGTTATCTGGAACACATATTTGGCGCGAACGCAGTGATCCATGTTGGGACACACGGTACGATTGAATGGCTCCCGGGAAAAGAAATAGGTCTTTCTGACACATGTTATCCGGATATTGCCATTGGAACGCTTCCCCATTTATATCCCTATATTATTGATGTTCCGGGAGAGGGAGCACAGGCAAAAAGGCGTACAGCAGCATGTATCATTGATCACCTCATTCCTTCCATGTCAGAAGGAGGCGTGTATGGAGACATAGCGGTTATTGATGAATTGTTGGCAAAATACTATCATGCAAAACAAAATGGAAATACAAAAACCTGTGCTATTTCTGAACAAATACAAGAACTTGCGCACAAGCTTAATCTGGATCGTGATCTGCATCTGTCACAAGAAGATTTCGAAAAAAATTTTGAAGAAACCGCAGAGAAGCTTCATCTTTGGGTAAGTGAAATCAAGTCTTCGGAGATTAAAGATGGACTGCATATTTTTGGAATTGTTCCCAAAGAGGAACGGCTGCGCAATATGCTGCGACTCTTGGTGCGAGTGAAAAATGGAAACATCCCTTCTATTCGGCATGGAATATGTAAGATGATGGGATGGAATTTGGACCATCTTTTGGATTTTCCTCAAATCTGTGATGAAGCCGGCACAACTAATGCCATGAAATTAGAATGGGCAGATGAGATTGGTCGAAAAATCTTTCAGTTGTGGCAGAATCAATCGTATGCTGTGGAGAAAATACGAGATATTTTGCAGCAGGTTGCCGCAGAAGAAGAAATGGATCTTTCACAAAGCGGTGAATTGATTCAGTGCCTTACTTTTGTCAAAGAAGACATCTATCCACGTTTGGAAAATACTGTGGATGAAATTCATTCTCTTATGGATGGACTGAACGGGAAGTTCGTCCGAAAAGGACCTTCCGGCGCTCCCAGCCGTGGGAATGCACATATCCTCCCGACCGGAAGAAATTTTTATACCACTGATCCTACTGAAATTCCAACACGGTCATCTTGGGAAACTGGGAAAAAACTTGCAAATCAGTTATTAGAAACGCATAAAGCAGAGATGGACGAGATTCCTGAAAATATTGCCATTGTTGTATATTCGGGCGAAACAATCAAGACCAATGGGGATGACATTGCGGAAATTTTGTATTTGTATGGGATACGTCCTGTATGGCTGGGGGAAACAGATAAAGTAATAGGATTGGAAGTAATTCCCTTAAAAGAACTGGGGCGTCCAAGAATTGATGTTACGGTGCGAATCAGTGGGTTATTCCGTGACACTTTCCCAAATTTAATTGAGTTAGTAGATGAAGCTGTAAATATGGTCGCAAGTTTGGACGAGGATCATGAGTATAACTTCATAAAAAAACATGTAGAGAATGATGTGATGCAGTTCGTGAAGGCGGGCATGAGTCGCGAACAGGCATTTGATCAGGCATCCTTGCGGATTTTTGGCTGCCCGCCCGGCACATATGGTGCAGGTGTCGATATTTTGATCAATAGCAAGAAATGGGAAACCAGCGATGATTTAGGCAACGCTTATATTACATGGAGTGGTCACGGCTATTCAAGAAAGATGCATGGGGATAAAGTGCAGGATCTGTTTGCTCATAGATTGTCTACATGTGATGCAACAGTAAAAAATATTTCCTCCTGCGAGGCAGATATGCTGGACAGTGATGATTTTTATAATTATCATGGTGGACTTATCAGCGCTGTGAAATCTCAGAAGGGTATCGCTCCTTCTTCTTATTCAACCAATGCGGCAGACGTTGGACATGTTGTTACAAAAAATATTCAAAAAGAAACCGCCAGAATTATGCGGGCAAGAATTAACAATCCAAAATGGATTGAAGGAATGAAACAGCATGGATTTAAGGGAGCACAGGAATTTTCTGCAATGGTAGATATTCTCTTTGGATGGGATGCAACGAGTAATGTCATAGAAGATTACATGTATGATTCTGTTTACGAAACATATCTAAATAATCAGGAACTGAGAGAATGGATAAAGAAGGAAAATCCGTGGGCTCTCCATGCAATGAGCGAGCGTATGCTTGAAGCTGTGCAAAGGGAAATGTGGGCAGCAAGCGAAGACAAAATTGAAACATTACAGAAAATTTATCTGGAAATGGAAGGAAGCTTGGAAGGAGACGAATAAATATGATACTTTACGATTTGTGTTGTAGTTATGGTTCGGAAACATGGAAGCAAGCTGCTCAAAAGCAGAAAATTGAATTGCGTACTTATACTTCCGGCATGCTGGATACTCCACAAAAAAAACAAGAAGTACTAGAAGATATGCAAAAGGCTTCTCAGAATAGTAAAGTGGTATTGTTGTTCAGTAGTCACAGAATGGATAAAACTCTGGAAGATTTTTTTAAAATTCTTCCTCAAAATATTTGTATTTTACCGGTAGGAGCCGACGCGGTGCTGCTGAATCGAGGAAGTGCCGATGCCAAACATATTGCTAAAATTAATGAATATAACTCTTACAGTGGTGAAGAAAATATATTTAGAATGATGGCATATCTTCGTAAATATCTTTTTGAAGATCTTGGCGCCCCTATTCCTCCGGAGCCTATCAAAATGCCTTTTGACGGAATTTATTCTCCTTTTAATAAGCAGGTTTATTATGATATTCCCTCATTTTTGGAAGCGCAGGAAAAAAAGTTTGATATTTATGTGGGAATGCTAAGTCACCGGAGCTCATGGCTAAATCAAAATTTACAGGTAGAAAGTTCTTTGATAGAAGCCTTGAATCAAATAAACATTGGCGTTATTCCCGTTTTTTCTTCTGGAGAAAAAAGTGAGATTGTTCAGAGTTACGACTTTGAAGAAATTGTAGATCATTATTTCTCTGTAAATGGACAACTATTTGTTCAAGGTCTCATTAATTTTCAAATGCATCTAATTAAGGCGCAAAATGGTTTAAGTATAGCGGAAAATTCTGTGCGCCTTTTTCAAAAGATTGATATTCCTGTGTTTCATCCTATTTCCAGCTATTTTACAGATCTTACAAAATGGAAAGAAAATATCAACCCTCTAGCACTAGAACTGCAATCTGCATATCTTAATCCAGAAATGGCAGGAATGATTGAGCCGGTGTTAGTGGGAGGCAGAGATCAAAAAACACAGGAAATGGTTGCGCAAAAGGAAAACGTAATGTTTTTTGCACATCGAGTTAAAAAATGGACGGTGTTACGAACAAAGCCTAATTGTAAAAAGAAACTGGCTCTTGTATTACACAATTCTGTGTGTTCCGGTGTGGAAGCTACAATTGGAAAAGCTTTTGGATTGGATGCATTTGAAAGTGCTGTTTGCTTAATGCGCCGGTTAGAAAAGGAAGGTTATCAGATAGAGAATATTCCGGAAAACGGTGAAGCGCTGCGAAATATGATTTTACAGAAAAAAGCATTTTCCGATTTTCGTTGGACAAGTGTAGAAGATATCGTGGAAAGTGGTGGATGCCTTTATAAAATGCCCGTGCATAACGAATATCTAAGTTATTTCCACAGGCTGACACCTGAAATGCAGAAACAAATGCTGGACTCATGGGGAACACCTCCCGGTGAAGGTATGGTAATGGGAGATGACTTGATTATCACAGGAATACAATTTGGAAACCTTACTGTTATGGTTCAACCAAAACGAGGATGCTATGGTGCAAAATGCACGGGGGAAGTTTGTCGGATTCTACATGACCCCCATTGCCCGCCAACACATCAATATGTTGCGACATATCGATATGTTGAACACGTCTTGAGGGCAGATGCAATAATACATTTGGGAACAGAGGGAAGTCTGGAATATCTGCCCGGAAAAGGAAATGGTTTAGGACAAGAATGTTGGCCGTATGCCGTATTAGGTTCTCTTCCTAATTTATATCCTTATCATGTGGGCGTATTGTCAGAAGGAACCATTGCAAAGCGTAGGGCAAATGCAGCCTTACTTAGCTACTACCCCGCTAGCAGCAGTGGATTTGACGAAAAAAGCCTCCGCTTAATGGACAAATTAAATGAGTATTGCGAAGCATATCAGCTCCAAAATGGTCAGGAGGAAACTTTGCAAGAACAAATTGTAAGTCATTTATCTTCCAGTCCTTCCCTTCAAAAACTTCTAGATTCGGCAGACAGTTTTTATGATGGCGTTCAACTTGTGAGATCGTCTTTATTGCGTTATGCAGAAGGCAGAAAAATAACCAAATTGCACATTTTCGGGAGAAATCCCCAGCACGAAGAGGCTGTAAACTATCTATGTGAATTACTACATGGAGATGGAATTTTTCAGCAAAATGAAGCTGAGAATGAATATGAATATCATCGCCGGATTCATGATTTTGTGGAGAATGCCCTGCAAGATGCCGAAAAAAATGATAACTTAAGTTTAGATATTAAAGAGACCTATTATAAATTGCAGTGTATTTATCAGGAAGAAGAATCAATTATTGCAGCACTGAATGGGAAATTCATTCCTTCTTCAGAAAGCGGTATGCCGGACGAAAATGGAAGAAAAATTTTGCCCACAGGCAGAAACTTCTTTATGATGAATATGGACAAAATTCCCAGCCCCGCCGCATATGAAAGAGGAATCGTATTAGCAAATCAACTAATTGAATCTTATCAGAAAGATGAGGGGAAATATCCTAAAAAAATTGCTATGAATATGATTTCTCTGGATATTGCGAGGACGCACGGGGAACAACTTTCTCAGTTCCTATATCTTTTAGGAGTTCGCCCAATTTGGGATCGAAAGGGCCGTGTGCTCCGTTTGGAGGTAATACCAATCGAGGAACTGGGGCATCCCAGAATTGATGTTACGCTCCGAATTTCAGGTGTAATGCGTGATACGTGGCCAGATGCCGTTGTATTAATGGATGAGGCGGTGTTGTTGGTGTCTTCCTTAAATGAAACAGAGGAGGAAAATTATATTCTTGCCAACATTCGTGAGATGGAGATGGAATGTGGGGAGTTAGGAGAGCGTGCACGCACGATTCGGATATTTGGGGATCCTCCTGGAGCTTTTGGCGCCGGAATAGATCTTGCTTTAAAGGCCAGCGCTTGGGAGAACGAAAAGGATTTGGCGAGATATTTTATTCAATCTTCAGCTTTCGCATACGGGAAAGGATTAGAGGGAAGAAAAAGTGTTAAGGAATTTGTAGAAAATGCAAAAAATATTGACTTAAGCTGCGACGTTTCCTCTTCCAGAAGAATGGATACATTAGCTTGTGGTTTTGGCTTGCAAGTTCATGGCGGATTCAAGGTGGTAGCAAAAGCAATTGGTAAGAAAACAATTCGACAGTACCAAAGCACCAGTGAGCGCAATACTGCCATTGCTACCACAACACTCGAAAAGCAGATAGAGAAAGATATCCAGCAAACATTATTAAATGCCTCATGGCAGGATAGCACAATGAAAGATGCTTATACAGGTGCTTCTGAAATGATGCATCGAATTCAAAATGTGTTCGATGCAAAATGTACCAGCGACTGTGTTCAGGATCAAGTATTAGATCAATTAGTTGAGACATATATAAACGATGATAAAATGAGGCAATGGCTATTAGAGAATAATCCTTATGCGGCAGAAGAAATTGCACGTAGGTTTCTTGAATTGGAAACCAGAGGGAAATGGAAGCCAGACGAAGAATTGCTCAAAAGATTACAGGATAATTATTTATCCATCGAAGGATGCATGGAAGGAGTAAGTGGCGGAAATGGAGAAATTCAAGGGGGAAGTGTTGAAGTTATAAAAGATGATCAAGTAGAAATTTGGAAAAACAACTTGGAAGAGATTGATAATTACTTGAATCTTTATGAAAAATGATATTATTGAGAATGGGAGGTCTTAAAATGGGCTTAATTCATATTTACTGCGGAAATGGAAAAGGGAAAACTACCGCAGCTCTTGGTCTGGCATTGCGTGCAGCTGGAAGTGGTATGAAAGTACACTTTGTTCAGCTATTAAAAGGAGGAAAAACATCTGAATTGGAATCACTATCACTTATTCCCAATATTTCAGTTGACAGGAGCGAGACAAATTACGGCTTTACATTTAAGATGTCCGATGATACTAAAGTTAAGTTGATTCAATGCCATAATAAACTTCTAAGACGAGCAGACGAATTAATGGCTAGTGGAAAAATTGACATGTTAATTATTGACGAATTTAATGCCGCATACGAATACAACCTTTTAGATCAAAACCTTGCAGACAAAATTGTCACAATGAAGCCGCATCATATTGAACTTATTTTAACTGGAAGAAATCCTCAACCAAAATTTGTAGAGATTGCAGATTACGTCAGTGAAATTAATCTCATTAAACACCCATATCTGCGTGGACAAAAAGCAAGAAAGGGAATTGAGTTGTAACATTTTTATTATAAATTAGTGAATTGGGAGGAAGAACAATGATTTGTACAAAGCAATTATATAACCACCGCCCCAAATCACAA
>CAZEPM010000028.1:5918-18935 GCA_964514145.1 uncultured Bacteroides sp. | reverse complement strand
TTGGTCAGCAACGCTATAAAGGCCGGTCAGCAGACTGGCAATAGCCGGTTACTGATGGGAAGTTATGCGTTGATTTTGTGTGTTGTCGGTTATTGTTCTGCGGTGAATGGATTGAATAGTGTACGAGGTTATTGTTCTTCTTCCAACTGGAAGTTTTTCCGGCGGAGTACGAAACTCTGACTGAGGTATTTCTCGCGTACGATCTGATTGGATGCTAGTTCTTCGGGTGTGCCTTGAAAGAGAATTTTACCTTCGAAAAGCAAGTAGGCGCGGTCGGTGATGCAGAGAGTTTCCTGTACGTTGTGGTCAGTGATGAGAATACCTATGTTTTTGTCTTTCAGTTTCCATACGATATGCTGGATGTCTTCTACTGCTATGGGGTCTACTCCGGCAAAAGGTTCATCGAGCATGATAAACTTCGGGTCAATGGCTAGGCAACGGGCTATTTCGGTACGTCTGCGTTCTCCACCGGATAATTGGTCGCCTAAGTTTTTGCGTACTTTCTGCAATCGGAATTCGGTAAGCAGGCTTTCAAGCTTCTCTTTTTGGTAATCTTTGGGCTTGTTGGTCATTTCGAGAACCGATGCGATGTTGTCTTCAACGCTCATTTTTCGGAATACGGAAGCTTCTTGTGCCAGATAGCCTATGCCGTTTTGGGCACGTTTATACACCGGATATTTAGTGATGTCTAGGTCGTTGAGATAGATGTGTCCTTCGTTGGGAATGACGAGGCCGGTAGTCATGTAAAACGAGGTGGTCTTTCCTGCTCCATTGGGTCCCAACAGTCCGACGATTTCTCCTTGTTTTACGTTGATGGATACATGGCTTACAACGGTGCGTTTCCCGTATTTCTTCACCAAATTCTCCGTACGGAGAACCATTTTCCCATCTTCAGGAATATGCATCTGCTGTATCTCTTTTGCTTGTGGCATACACTTGTTTTTGAGCGCAAAAATAAGGATTTTGTAATTAAAAAAGGTTATTAATAGTCGAAACTATTCGATTTGATGGAGTTTTATAACATAAATCACGTACTTTTGCTTGAAATTAAGATTTTGAATATATGTTGGAAGCATTACAGACATTGGGACGCTACATGTTGCTAATGGTTAAAACGTTTGGTCGTCCGGAGCGTTGGCGGATGTTTTTTAAACAATATGTGAAAGAAGTAGAGCAGCTGGGGATCAATTCCATCGGTATCGTTTTACTGATCTCGTTTTTTATTGGAGCGGTGATTTGCATTCAGATTAAGTTGAATATTCAGTCGTCTTGGATGCCTCGCTTCGTTACGGGTTTTGTGACGCGTGAAATCATGTTGCTCGAGTTTTCATCGTCTATCATGTGTCTGATCTTGGCCGGCAAGGTAGGGTCTAATATTGCGTCTGAACTAGGGACAATGCGAGTTACCCAGCAGATTGATGCGCTTGAGATTATGGGAGTGAATTCGGCAAATTTCCTGATTATGCCTAAGATTTTGGCTTTGGTAAGTACGATTCCTGTTCTGGTGACATTTAGTATATTTGCCGGTATTATCGGTGCTTATTCGACGGCTTGGTTTGCGAATATTATAAAGATAGAAGATTTGACGTATGGTTTTCAATATTCTTTTAATGAGTGGTTTGTGTGGTGTGGTATCATCAAATCGTTCTTCTTTGCGTTTATCATTTCCAGCGTATCATCGTTTTTCGGTTATACGGTGGAAGGTGGTTCGATTGAGGTTGGTAAGGCCAGCACCAATGCCGTAGTGTGTAGCAGTGTATTGATACTGTTCTCTGATTTATTCCTTACTCAACTATTGACAAAATGATTGAACTGAAATCTCTTTGTAAATCTTTTGATGGAAATATAGTGTTGAAAGATATCAGCGCTAAGTTCGAAAGTAAAAAGACGAATCTGATTATTGGTCAGAGCGGATCCGGAAAGACCGTTTTGATGAAATGTATTGTCGGGCTGCTTACGCCGGAACAGGGTAGAGTGCTTTATGATGGGCGTGATTTTGTGGGGATGAGTAAGAAAGAGAAGATTGCTTTGCGTCGGGAAATGGGTATGATTTTTCAAAGTGCTGCTCTTTTTGATTCGATGACTGTGCTTGAGAATGTATGTTTTCCGCTCGATATGTTTTCTAATGACAATTATCGCGAACGAGTAAAACGTGCTCAGTTTTGTCTGGACAGGGTGAACCTGATAGAAGCCCAACAGAAATTTCCGGGAGAGATTAGTGGTGGTATGCAGAAACGGGTGGCTATTGCCCGTGCGATTGCTTTGCGCCCGCAATATTTGTTTTGCGATGAACCTAATTCGGGACTTGATCCTAAAACTTCCCTGGTGATAGATGAATTGATACACGATATCACAACGGAGTATAATATAACGACCATTATCAATACGCATGACATGAATTCTGTAATGGGTATTGGCGATAGTATTCTTTACATATACGACGGACATAACGAATGGGAAGGTACAAAGACAGATATCTTTACTTCGAGCAATGAGAAACTTAATAAGTTTATTTTTGCGTCTGATTTGTTGCGTAAAGTCAAAGATGTGGAGATGATGGAGCGAGAGGGGTGAACCTTGCAAAAATAGGGTTTGGTGCAGTCAACGGACAATAGAAAGTCCTTTCCGATAATCCTGAGTCATTATGAATAGAACAGCGTATGGAATGAATGGGAGGATTGTTTACTAGATTATGAATTGTAGTTAAAAAAGAATATGAACTGGACATATCATAATATTATTTCTATTTTTGCTGATAAATGTAAAAATATAAAACTAAGATAAAAAAATAGGAATTATGGTAAAAATTACAAGAGAAGCTGCTTTACTTTATCATTCACAAGGTAGACCCGGAAAAATAGAGGTGGTACCGACAAAGCCATATAGTACACAAACAGATCTGTCGTTGGCATATTCACCTGGAGTTGCGGAACCTTGTCTTGAAATTGAAAAAGATCCACATACGGCTTACGACTATACAGATAAAGGCAATCTGGTGGCTGTGATTTCAAATGGTACGGCTGTACTTGGTTTGGGTGATATCGGTGCTTTGAGTGGTAAACCTGTAATGGAGGGAAAAGGATTGCTTTTTAAAATCTATGCAGGTATTGATGTGTTTGATATTGAGGTGAACGAGAAAGATCCGGATAAATTTGTTGAGGCCGTCAAAGCTATTGCACCGACATTTGGCGGTATTAATCTGGAAGATATTAAGGCTCCGGAATGTTTTGAGATAGAACGTCGGTTAAAGGAAGAACTTGATATTCCAGTGATGCACGATGACCAACACGGAACGGCTATCATCTCTTCTGCCGGCTTGTTGAATGCATTGGAAGTTGCAGGTAAACGTATTGAAGATGTTCGGATTGTAGTCAATGGAGCTGGTGCATCTGCGATTTCATGTACGCGCCTTTATGTGTCTTTAGGCGCAAAAAAAGAGAATATCCTGATGCTTGACAGTAAAGGAGTCATTACTTCTGACCGTCCCAATTTGACCGAAGATAAGAAATTTTTCGCAACAGAACGTCGTGATGTTCATACATTGAACGAAGCTATTAAAGGTGCAGATGTGTTTTTGGGATTGTCAAAGGGGAATATTCTTACGCAAGATATGGTGCGTAGTATGGCTCCTAATCCCATTGTATTTGCATTGGCTAATCCTACTCCGGAAATTTCATACGAAGATGCTAAAGCTTCCCGTCCGGATGTGCTGATATCGACAGGACGTTCTGACTATCCTAATCAGATTAATAATGTGATAGGCTTCCCTTATATCTTTCGTGGTGCGCTTGATACTCATGCGCGTGCAATTAACGAAGAAATGAAACTTGCAGCTGTTTATGCTATAGCTAAGTTGGCTAAACAGCCTGTTCCTGACGTGGTCAACGAGGCTTATCATGTAAATAACTTTACATTTGGTCCGGATTATTTCATCCCGAAACCGGTTGATCCACGTTTGATTACAGAAGTATCTACTGCTGTTGCTAAAGCTGCTATGGATTCGGGTGTCGCTCGTAAGTCTATTACTGACTGGGATGCTTATCGTATTCATCTTCGTGAGTTGATGGGGCAGGAGAGTAAACTAACTCGTCAACTTTATGAAACAGCTCGTAGCAATCCACAACGTGTTGTTTTTGCAGAAGGTACACACCCGAATATGTTGAAAGCAGCTGTAGAAGCCCGTGCGGAAGGAATCTGTCATCCTATTGTACTAGGCAATGAAGAGCGCATTCAAAAGTTGGCTAATGACCTAGATTTAAATCTCGAAGGCATAGAGATTGTAAATTTGCGCCATGACTGTCAGGCAGAACGCCGAGAACGTTATGCCCATATTCTGGCTGAGAAGCGTGCACGTGAAGGCATGACTTACGAGGAAGCCAATGACAAGATGTTTGAGCGAAATTATTTTGGTATGATGATGGTTGAAACGGGCGAAGCAGATGCATTTATTACTGGTTTGTATACGCGATACTCCAATACAATCAAAGTTGCCAAAGAAGTGATAGGTATCCAGAATGGCTTCAATTACTTTGGAACCATGCATATTATTAATTCCAAGAAAGGTACTTATTTCTTGGCTGATACATTGATTAATCGTCATCCGGACACTAATGTTTTGATAGACATAGCCCGTTTGTCCAAACGTACAGTTGAGTTCTTTAACCAAACTCCCGTAATGGCCATGATTTCATACTCGAATTTTGGTTCAGACTCTGTTGGAAGTCCTGCAAAGGTGCACGAGGCGGTGAATTACATGCAGCAGGAATATCCGGATTTAGCTATTGACGGAGAAATGCAGGTAAATTTTGCTATGAACAAAGAGTTGCGTGACACCAAATATCCATTCACTCGTTTAGTTCATAAAGATGTGAATACACTTGTATTCCCGAATCTTAGTTCTGCAAATGCTTCCTATCAGTTGCTTCAAGCTATGGGTGATGCGGAAATGATTGGACCTATTCAGATGGGGTTGAACAAACCAATTCATTTTACAGACTTTGAAAGTTCAGTACGTGATATCGTGAATATTACAGCAGTGGCGGTAATCGATGCAATTGTAGAAAAGAAGAAACATGTATAAAATCGGCATGTAAATAGTATGCAAAAGGGTATATCTGTGTATATGATATACCCTTTTTTATCTGGCATAAATCTTCAGTTTAAGCATTTTAATTCTTCAAGTTATGAGAAAACCATTGTCAAAATGGCAAGCTGTGTGCCTTGTGTTATTATGGGTAACCTTGTGTTTCATAGTGTTGACGAGTAATGTAAAAATTGATGGACCTTTGGTCCTGTCTATAGTCATATCTGCTCTTTTAGTTTTGATACCTGTGTGGAAGAGTTTTAAAAAGTAGTCAGATTTCTCACACCGCATAGTGATCCGGTGTATAAAAGATCCGCTTGAACTATTATAAATTACGATCAATCGCTTGCATATTGATAGTAAAAAGTGTGAAAATGAAGATAATTGAAAAAAATATAGATAAAGTGTTTTCTAATTGAGAATGCTTCTATATCTTTGTCTGTAGATATATCGAAGAAAGAAGGTATTTAGTTAAACAAACAACTTTATTTTATGAATGCAGCTAAAGTTTTAGAGGATCTAAAAAGAAGATTCCCCAATGAACCTGAGTATCATCAGGCAGTAGAAGAAGTGTTGAGTACGATTGAAGAAGAGTACAATAAACATCCGGAATTTGATAAAGTAAACTTAATTGAACGTTTGTGTATTCCTGATCGCGTTTTTCAGTTTCGTGTAACATGGGCAGACGACCAAGGAAATATTCATACGAATATGGGGTATCGTGTGCAACACAATAATGTCATTGGTCCTTATAAAGGAGGTTTACGTTTCCATGCCTCTGTAAATCTGAGCATTTTAAAGTTTTTAGCTTTTGAGCAGACCTTTAAGAACTCGTTGACAACACTTCCTATGGGTGGTGGAAAAGGCGGATCAGACTTCTCACCGCGTGGCAAATCAAATGCGGAAGTGATGCGTTTTTGTCAAGCATTTATGTTGGAATTGTGGCGTCACATAGGTCCGGAGACTGATGTTCCAGCCGGAGATATTGGTGTAGGGGGACGCGAAGTAGGTTACATGTTTGGTATGTATAAGAAACTTGCTCGTGAGTTTACAGGTACACTGACAGGAAAAGGATTGGAATTTGGTGGTTCGCTTATTCGTCCCGAAGCTACAGGATATGGCAATATCTATTTCTTACAGGAAATGATGAAGACACGCGGACTTGATATCAAAGATAAAGTTTGTCTGATATCCGGTTCGGGAAATGTCGCACAATATACAGCTGAAAAAGTATTGGAATTAGGTGGAAAAGTCGTTACGATGTCTGATTCTGACGGTTACATTTATGATCCCGATGGTATTGATCGCGAGAAACTCGATTACATCATGGAACTGAAAAACTTGTATCGTGGACGTATTCGCGAATATGCCGAGAAATATGGTTGTAAGTATGTAGAAGGAGCTAAGCCATGGGGAGAAAAAGGTGATATCGCATTGCCTTCTGCGACTCAGAATGAAATCAATGGAGATCATGCCCGTCAGCTAGTTGCCAATGGTGTGATTGCTGTTTCTGAGGGTGCAAACATGCCATCTACTCCGGAAGCTATCCGAGTTTTCCAAGATGCCAAGATTCTTTATGCTCCGGGTAAGGCGGCCAATGCCGGCGGTGTGTCAGTGTCTGGTTTGGAGATGACTCAGAACGCCATTAAATTGAGTTGGTCTAAAGAAGAAGTAGATGAACGTCTGAAGAGCATTATGAAGAATATCCATGAGGCATGCGTAAAATATGGAACTGAGCCGGATGGATATATCAATTATGTAAAAGGCGCTAATGTTGCCGGATTTATGAAAGTAGCTAAAGCTATGATGGCTCAGGGAGTTATGTAACCAGTAACAATGTTCTGATGATCTGAGGAGAGAAACTGCCGTATCCATCCTTGTTTTGTATGTTGTTTGCGCTCAGTTACGATGCCGGATGGCTTTAGTTACCGTGGCGAGTAAGTGCGGATAGGTTTCGGTTCGAAAGATAGATGAATATCGAAAGGAGGATGACCTTGTAAGAGGTTGTTCTCCTTTCGTTTTATTTTCCTACATTTGTATTTGCTAAACGTTAGGATATGGAATTACCCTTTGACTTTACAATCTACATGCGGAATTTGTTGGGTGAGGAAGCTTATGCTCAGTTTGAAATGGCTCTGCAGAGCGAGCCGATAGTAAGTATTCGCTTAAATCCGATGAAGCCATTTATGGAAGCCGGACGACTCGCATCGTTGAAGCCTGTTCCTTGGTCAGATTCGGGATACTATCTTCATGAGCGGCCTACGTTTACTTTCGATCCTTTGTTTCATGCGGGATGTTATTATGTGCAAGAGGCTTCGTCAATGTTTATCGAGCAAGTGATTCAGCAATACATTTCTTCACCGGTGACGATGCTCGATCTTTGTGCTGCACCGGGAGGAAAGTCTACGCATTTGTGTTCACTGCTTCCGGAAGGAAGTTTATTGGTGAGTAATGAAGTTATGCACGGACGTGTGCAAGTGTTGGCAGAAAACATGGTGAAGTGGGGGCATGCAGGTGTAGTGGTGACAAATAATGAGCCGTCAGATTTTGCACCATTGAAACATTTCTTTGATTGTATCTTGACCGATGTCCCATGTTCAGGTGAAGGCATGTTTCGTAAAGATCCTGCATCCATTAGTGAGTGGAGTAGTGTTGCTGTAACAACCTGTTGGCAACGTCAGCGCCGTATAGTGTCGGATATTTGGCCAAGTTTGAAACCGGGAGGACTCCTTATATATAGCACCTGCACATATAATCTTTACGAAGATGAAAACAATTTGGATTGGATGATAGATGAATTGGGGGCTGAGCCATTAGAAGTGCAGATCGGGGCAGATTGGTATGTGACTTCCGATTTATCCGGTAGAAGATTGCCTGTCTATCGTTTTTTACCTCATAAGACTTTGGGAGAGGGATTTTTTCTTTGTGTGGTACGTAAACCTTATGAAGAAAGTCAGCGTGAGCGCATCTCTAGCAAGCTAAAAAATAAAGATAGAAAAACAAAGTCTGTGTCTGTTCCCTTGCAATGTCGCACATGGTTACAACAATCTGACAGTTGGAACTGGTATTGCGCAAATGGGCAGATTATTGCAAATGAAATGGTACATGAGGAGCGCATAGAGATCTTGAAACGATACTTACGTGTGATGGTCGAAGGAGTTACTATCGGCGAAATAAGAGGTAAAAAGTGTATTCCGTCTCATGCGTTGGCAATGAACAGCAAACAGAATAACAGTGTTTGGCCAGCATATGAGCTGACATATGAACAAGCCATTGCTTATTTAAGGAAGGAAGTGTTGCAATTGCCGTCGGAGATTTCTCATGGATATGTTTTGGTGACGTATCGTGGACAGGCTTTGGGATTTGTTAAAAATTTGGGATCTCGTGCAAACAATTTATATCCTCAGAAATGGCGTATACGTAGTCATTATTTGCCTGAGACCGTAAGATGTTTATAAACATATTTTGATAGGGATACACATAACGATTATTTTCTTGGGCAGTAACTACTCCTTTATTTAACTGTTAAATTCAAGGCTACACGTATCTGTAGCCTTATTTATTTCAACAAATATAAGCGAAAGTTTATGTTTATCAATGTCAGTGTCTTTAATTATGCTACGCCGGTTTATGGAAGCCTTTATACGTACAGTCTCGAAAATAAGAAAGCGATATCGGCATGTTTCGTGCGCTGATATCGCTTTACGGAGAAAACGTATGAAATGATTTCTACTGTCGAATTACTTTTTTAAGGCAGCAATACTTTCTTTGAGTGAAGCAATCTTGCTCTCCGCATCAGCTTGTTTCTTACGTTCCATTTCTATTACTTTAGCCGGAGCATTGCTGACAAATTTCTCATTGCTGAGCTTTTTCATGACACTTTGTAAAAAGCCCTCTTGGTATTTCAAGTCGGATTCGAGTTTCTTCAACTCTTCTTCCACATTGATCAGGCCACCTAATGGGACGGCATATTCCGTTGTACCTACTAAGAATGAAACCGCATTCTCACTTTTTTCGCTCACGGTTTGAATGTCAGAAAGATTGCATAGTTTCTCGATTAGCGGACTATATTTCACCAATGGATTTTCGTCGATGATCTCGAGTGTCAACGGTTCTTTTTGTGCAATGTTACGTTGCAGACGGATGCTACGGATGTCACTGATGATTTTTTTGACCGTTTCTACGTCGTTGAGCATGGTTGGGTCGTATATAGTCGGCATGTTAATATTGGCATACATAATGCTTTCACCGTTTTCCCGTTCTTTAAGTTGTTGCCAGAGCTCTTCGGTGATAAATGGCATGAATGGGTGGAGCAAACGCAGCAGTTCATCCATGAAAATTAGGGTGTTGCGGTAGGTTGCGGCATCAACCGGCTGCCCGTAAGTCGGTTTGATCATTTCTAGATACCAGCTTGAGAATTCATCCCAAAACAATTTGTAAACGGCCATCAAAGCTTCGCTCAGGCGATATTTTTTAAATAAGTCTTCAATCTCAATGGCTATTTGGTTGATTTTTGAGCGCATCCAACTTATTGCCAGACTGCTTGCTTTGGAAGTCTCAGCCGTGTCCGAAACCTGCCAGCCTTTAATCAGGCGGAATGCGTTCCAGATTTTGTTGCAGAAGTTACGTCCTTGTTCGCAAAGAGCCTCGTCGAAAAGAATGTCATTGCCTGCAGGTGCGGAGAGCATCATACCCATGCGTACACCATCGGCTCCATATTTTTCTATGAGTTCCAACGGATCAGGAGAGTTGCCTAATGACTTCGACATCTTGCGCCCGATCTTATCTCTTACGATACCGGTGAAATAAACATTTCTGAAAGGCATTTTGCTCTCAAATTCATAACCGGCCATAATCATGCGTGCCACCCAGAAAAAGATAATGTCGGGGCCGGTAACGAGGTCACTGGTCGGATAATAGTAACTGATTTCCGCATTTCCCGGATGGTTGATGCCGTCGAACAGCGAAATAGGCCACAACCATGATGAGAACCATGTGTCGAGGCAGTCTTCATCTTGACGCAGGTCGTTCACTGTGAGGTTGACATTGCCCGTCTTTTCTTTTGCCAGCGCCAGTGCCTCTTCTACGGTTTCAGCCACCACGTATCCGCCTTCGGGAAGGAAATAAGCAGGGATGCGATGTCCCCACCAGAGTTGACGGCTGATGCACCAGTCTTTGATGTTCTCCAACCAGTTTCGATAGGTGTTTTTGTATTTGGCCGGATAGAATTTCAGCTCATCGTTCATAACTGGAGGCAATGCCATGTCTGCAAAATGTTTCATTTTCAGAAACCATTGCATAGAAAGTTTCGGTTCGATAGGCACATTTGTCCGTTCTGAGAAACCCACTTTGTTTGTATAGGCTTCTACTTTTTCCAACAGACCGGCATCGGCAAGATCTTTTTCAATTTGTTTGCGCACATCGAAGCGATCCATGCCGACATATATGTTTGCGGCTTCACTGATAGTGCCGTCATCGTTGAAAATATCGATGCTCGGTAAGTTGTGTTTTTCGCCCAACATATAGTCGTTCACATCGTGTGCAGGGGTTACTTTCAGACAACCGGTTCCGAACTCGGTGTCCACATATTCGTCCTCGATGACCGGAATCACACGATTTACCAGTGGTACAATCACTTTCTTACCTTTCAACCATTGATTTTTCGGATCGTTGGGGTTGATGCACATAGCCGTGTCGCCCATGATGGTTTCGGGGCGGGTGGTAGCCACAATGGCGTAGCGTCCTTCAGGGTCTCCTTCTACTTTATAGCGCAGGTAATAGAATTTTCCATGTTCTTCCTTGTAGATGACTTCTTCGTCACTTAGTGCTGTGAGAGCTTTCGGATCCCAGTTTACCATGCGAACACCACGATAAATGAGTCCTTTGTTATATAGGTTGACAAACACTTTGATGACACTTTTGCTGCGCTTCTCATCCATCGTAAAAGCGGTGCGGTCCCAGTCGCACGAGGCACCCAAGCGGCGGAGTTGTTTCAGGATGATGCCTCCGTGCTCTTCCGTCCACTCCCATGCATGTTTCAGAAACTTTTCGCGGGTTAAATCGGTCTTCTTGATGCCTTTTGCGGCCAGTTTTGCTACCACTTTGGCCTCTGTGGCAATCGATGCATGGTCTGTGCCGGGTACCCAGCAGGCATTTTTGCCTTCCATTCGTGCACGTCGCACAAGGATATCTTGAATGGTATTGTTAAGCATGTGCCCCATATGGAGAACGCCGGTGACGTTGGGAGGAGGGATGACGACAGTGTATGGTTCACGGTTGTCGGGGTTCGAACTAAACAGTTTATGATCCAGCCAGTACTGGTACCATTTTCCTTCCACATCAGCGGGATTGTACTTGCTTGGTAATTCCATTTTGTCTATGTATTATTCTTGTTTTGATAGATTTGGTTATTAAGTGCGTGCAAAAGTAACAAAAAACGGGGATGTACTTTATACTGAGAATGCAATTTTTTCAGTCCGAATCTTTGCCGTCAATCAAAGCGATATGAGTGTATAAGAGAATGTTGGCTATGCGTTTGGACACAACGCGTGATTATGTTACTGACCGGCCTTACTCATCAAGCGATGCAAGGCTGGTCAGCGTGGTAAATGTCCTTAGTCGGTAGTTTGTTTGTAGTTATCTGTGTATCAGCATCCTAATGTTTCACGGTAGAAATCGAAAGTCTCAAATATTTCTTGCTTTGTGGCCGACTGATTGATACGGATGTCTCCGATTTGGCCTAATAGGGTAAAAGAAATGATGCCGTTTTTGTTTTTCTTATCGTGCGTCATCAGTTCATAGAGTTGGTCGTAGTGTTTGCAGTTAAACGGGAATACACCGTATGTGTCTTTAATAAATTGGATGGTTTGACGAAGTTTGTCTTGCGGAAATTCGGTTTTCATATACGACAGATAGAGCTCGCAGACCAATCCCCATGCCACGGCGTAGCCATGCAGACACGGTCGTTGCTCATGCATGGAAAGGCTCTCGAATGCATGCCCAACCGTGTGTCCTAAATTTAGCGCCTTACGTATGTTGTGTTCCAACGGATCTTTGGCAACAATCTCTTCCTTTATTTGTATGGATTGTGCAACGAGTGTCTGTAATTGCTTGTAGTCAATGTTATTAAGGTCGAATCCGATTAATTCAGACCAGTGATTTTCTGTACTGATAAGTCCGTGCTTAAGCATTTCTGCATATCCGGAGCGAATGTTCGTATCGTCGAGTGAGCGTAGAAATAGCGTATCGATGAGTACCGCTTTTGCCGGAGCGAACGCACCGATTTCGTTTTTCAATCCGTTAAAATTGACTCCGGTTTTTCCGCCAACGGCAGCATCTACCATTGCCAGCAACGTAGTGGGGATGTTGATATAGGTAATCCCTCGTTTGAACGTTGCGGCGGCAAAGCCGCCAAGGTCTGTCACCATACCCCCGCCCAGATTAATCAGGAGCGAGTGCCGGCTTCCGCTGTGATTACTCAGCTCATCCCAAACGCATGTCAGTGTGTCGATTGTTTTGTGAACATCGCCTGCGGGAATGGTGATACTATGGGCTTTCGACAGGCATGGATAGCTTTTCACGAGCGACAGGCAATGTTCGCATGTGTGTGTATCGGTGAGAATAAACAATCTGTCGTGCGGACAATTTTCGATGATGGCCGACAGACTTTGGTCTAATGATTCGGATATAATGACTTCTTGTTTGTTCATAAATGATGTTTTAGTTTTGCGTGCAAAGATAATGCAAAAAAAGTGAGATGTTGAGCAAAGCGTGGAAAAATGATTGAAAGTTAATGATTTATGGGACTTTGACGATTTTGACAAATGACATCTGAAGCCGGAGATGTATAACTATCGCCATTATTAACTTGCAAGTTCAGGATTTTCTTGATAACTTACCACTGTTTTTCTCTTAAAATCTACTGAATACATATA
>CAZEPM010000028.1:0-5818 GCA_964514145.1 uncultured Bacteroides sp. | reverse complement strand
ACTCTTTGTTGATTGTAAAAATCAATGTTTTAAAGAGAATCTGAGTTGAACGATATTTCTTTTGTTTAAAAGATGTGAATTATATTATGCTTGTTTGTTATTTTACTATTTTTGTTGACACAAATTCTTATAGGGAATAAGAATATAATGTAAAAAAGAAAATATTGAAACTATATAAGCTTAATATAGAACGAAGTACGATGTAGACTGTCGACGTGTGATGAATTTATTTAATAATTTGTTTCTATATGGTTCTGTTTAATCGTATGCGATATTAAGGCATATAGGTGTGATATTTTTTTGCGATGAAATAAATTATAGTTGTATATAGATAATCCGATAATTGATTAAATACTTTAAATTAAAACTAAAAAACTTTATTATGGAAACAACTAAGAAAAAATCTACTAAGATTTGGGGTATTAAAAATGCTGGTATTGTAATGATTTGCTGTTTTATAGTGGCTGTATGTGTGTTCCAGTTCTTTTTAGGTGACCCTGCAAATTTTGTTAACAATGATCCTAACAATCACCCTGTTAATTTGTTGGGTACCGTATATAAAGGCGGTGTGATTGTGCCTGTGATTCAAACTTTGTTGCTTACTGTTATCGCTTTAAGTGTTGAACGTTATTTTGCATTACGCTCAGCTTATGGTCGTGGTTCTTTGACTAAGTTTGTGGCTAACATTAAAGCAGCTTTGGAAACTGGTGATTTGACAAAGGCTTACGCTATTTGTGACAAACAACGCGGCTGTGTTGCTAATGTGGTTACAGCTACTTTGACTAAATATGATGAGGTTGAAAAGAATGATGAATTGACAAAAGAACAAAAGATTTTGGCTATTCAAAAAGAGTTGGAAGAAGCTACTGCTCTTGAAATGCCGATGATGCAACAAAACTTGGCGATTATTGCTACTATTACAACTTTAGGAACTTTGTTCGGACTATTGGGTACTGTAATTGGTATGATTCGTTCATTCCAAGCTCTAGGTGCCGGTGGCGGAACAGACTCTGTAGCTTTGTCTACTGGTATTTCTGAAGCTTTGGTTAATACAGCATTCGGTATTTTGACAGGTGCTTTAGCTGTAATTTCATATAACTATTATACCAATAAGATTGATAAGTTGACTTATAGCCTTGACGAAGTAGGTTTCTCTATCGTGCAGACTTATGCTGCAACTCATAAATAATTAAGGTTTCCCTTTAAAACCTTTTATTATGGCTAGAGCTAAAATTAGTAAGAAAAGTACGTTCATCGACATGACGGCGATGAGTGACGTAACCGTGCTTTTGCTGACTTTCTTTATGTTGACATCAACATTCGTAAGGAAAGAGCCGGTTACAGTTACTACTCCGGCATCAGTTTCTGAAATTAAAATTCCAGAAACTGATATCCTCCAGATTCTTGTCGATGATAACGGTAAGATATTTATGAGCCTGGATAAACAGCAGGATATGCGTGCTGTGTTAGAAGGTGTAGGTAATGAATATGGTGTGACCTTTACTCCAGCAGAGATACAAAAATTTATTGTAGCTCCTACGTTTGGCGTGAATATTCGTAGCATGAAACAGTTTCTTGCTTTGCCTTCTGATAAACAGGATGAGATTTTGAAGAATGAGGGTATCCCTTGTGATAGTATAGACAATCAATTTAAAGCTTGGATTCGTCATGCTCGGGCTGCAAATTCTGATTTGCGTATTGCAATTAAAGCAGATCAAGATACTCCTTATTCTGTAATTAAATTAGTAATGTCATCACTTCAGGATTTGAGGGAGAATCGTTATAACTTGATTACCTCTTTAAAATCAACTTCTGAAGATTAAAAACTAATATAAGTTAAGTATTATGGCAGAAGTACAAGAAGGAGCAAATGAGAAAAGGAGTAAGAGTAAACAGAAAAAAATGACCGTACGAGTAGATTTTACTCCGATGGTTGATATGAACATGTTGCTTATTACATTCTTTATGCTTTGTACCACGATGAGTAAACCTCAGACGATGGAGATAAGCATGCCTGCGAAGGAAGATTTGACTGATGACCAGAAGACAAAGGTAAAAGCATCGGAAGCTATTACATTGTTGCTTGCAGGTAACGATAGAGTCTTCTATTATGACGGACAACCAAACTATGAAGATTATACGTCTTTGAAGCAAACGTCTTATAATGCTGATGGTCTGCGTGCCATGCTGTTACAACGTAATATTGAAGCGGTAAATCAGGTTCGTCAGTTGAAAATTGATAGGCAGAATTTGGCAATATCAGAAGATGATTATAAAAAGAAACTCTCTGAAATTAAAGGTGGTAAAGAAACGCCTACTGTAATTATTAAAGCTACAGATGATGCTTCTTATAAGAATTTGATTGATGCTCTCGATGAAATGCAAATATGCAATATTGGTAAGTATGTGATTACTGATATCACTGAAGGTGATGAGTTCTTGATTAAGAATTTCGACTCTAAAGGTGAATTACGTCAGCAATCAGAATAAGTAAGTGTAACACCTTAAAAAGAAAGGAATAGATATGTCAAAAATGGATTTAACTTCTTTACAATGGTGTGACCTTATCTTTGTTAATAAGAATAAGGCATATGGTGCATATAAATTACGTGCTGATTCACCTAAACGTCATACTCGGGCAATGATTTTTGTCTTTGTCGTTGTAATAATTGCATGTTTTCTTCCAACTCTTATTGAATTGGCAACTCCGCAGCACGTTGGTGATGATGCCATGCTAGAGGTTACTCAATTGTCTCAATTAGAGAAACCGGAGGTAAAACAGGAAGAATTTGTGAAGCCGGTGGAAACTACACCTCCACCTCCAGCATTGAAAAGTACCATTAAATTTACTGCTCCTGTAATTAAGGATGACGATGAAGTACCTGATGAAGATCAAATGAAAAGCCAAGACGAATTGAATACTTCGAAAACTAGTATTTCTATCGCAGACGTAAAAGGTAACGATGATGAACATGGTGTTGATATCGCTGACTTAAAGCAGATCGTAGTTCAAGCTAAGGAAGAACCGGAGGAAGTATTTGATATGGTAGAACAAATGCCGAGTTTCCCTGGTGGTGATCAAGCGTTGTTAAAATATCTTAGTGATAATATCCGCTATCCGGCAATTGATCAGGAAAATGGAGTTCAAGGTGTTGTTATTTGCCAATTTGTTGTAAGTAGAGATGGTAGCGTGCGTGATGTTACAGTTGTTCGTACGTTGTCTCCTACTTGTGACCGAGAAGCAGTACGTGTGTTGACTTCTATGCCGAAATGGATTCCCGGAAAACAAAACGGTAAAGCTGTAAACGTTAAGTATACAGTACCTGTTCGTTATAGATTACAATAATGAGAGTTTATATATACTTATTATTGACTGTTCTATCCCTAGGCTGGTTGGTTGCGTGCCAACCAGCTCCTAAGGATGGACGTACCGATACCTTTAATTCTGGTGAAGTTTATATTACAGCCGATGAAAGTTTTCGACCTATAATCCAAGAAGAGATAGATGTATTTGAAGGTTTAACTCCATTGGCTAAAATTAATCCCATTTATACTACTGAAGTAGAAGCTATTAATCTGTTGCTAAAGGATAGTGTTCGTTTGGCGATTGCTACTCGCACTTATACACCTGAGGAACTGAGATATTTTGAAAGTCAAAAGTTTATTCCTCGTTCAATAAAGATTGCTGTCGATGGTTTAGCGTTTATTGTCAATCGTCAGAATCCGGATACATTAATCAGCGTAAAAGATATACGTCGCATTTTGACTGGTGAAGTTCAGAGTTGGAAAGAACTCTATCCTGAATCTAAATTGAGTGATATTTATCTAGTATTTGATAATCCAAATTCAAGTACGGTGCGCTATGCTGTAGATTCTATCTGTCAAGGAACTCCTTTGGATAATAAAGAAGTTTATGCTTTACAAAATAATAAAGAGGTAATTGATTTTGTTGCGAAGACACCCCAAGCCATTGGTGTGGTGGGTGTGAATTGGTTGACAAACAGAAGTGATTCGACTCATTTGTCATTTCGTGATGAAGTCAAAGTAATGTCTGTCTCAGCGCAAGATGAAGCGACACCGGATAATTCGTATAAACCTTATCAAGCATATTTGTTTTATGATCTTTATCCGCTGTCTCGTTCTATTTATGCATTGCTGAATGACCCACGCAATGGACTTTCGTGGGGATTCTCGAATTTTTTAACTATGGACAGAGGTCAAAGAATAATTTTAAAAGCGGGTTTAGTTCCTGCAACGCAACCTATACGGGTCGTTAATGTAAATGAAGAATAAAATCAAAAACTAAAATATTTATATGAAAAGATTTCATTTGTTGTTATTAGGTGCATGTCTTGTTATTAGCCCAATGTATGCACAAACTGACGATTGGAAAAGCAGTGTTGAAAAAGTTAAAGAATTGATCAAGTCTGATCCTAAAGAAGCCGCAGATCAAGCAAAAGACTTATTGAAAGGGAAAAATAAAAAGAATGTAGAACTGATTCTGGCTATCGGTCGTGCTTATTTAGATGCTGGCCAATTGGACGAAGCAGATGAATATGCCACAAAAGCTAGAAAGGCAGACGGTAAATCTGCTGATGTATCTGTGTTCGCAGGTGATATTGCTGTTGTTCGTAAAGATCCGGGTACGGCAGGACAGCGTTATGAAGAAGCTATTTATTTTGATGCTAATTGCAAAGAAGCATATCTAAAGTATGCAGATATCTACAAAGGAGCCAATCCGGCATTGTCTATTGAGAAATTGGAGCAGCTGAGAGCTATTGATCCTAATTCGATAGATGTAGATCGTAAATTGGCTGAAATTTATTATGGAGACAACAAGTTCGAGCAAGCAGCAGAAGCTTATCTGCGTTTTATCGAGTTGGATGAAGCGACAGAAAGCGATATGATTAAATGTTCGTTTGCTCTATTCTTGGCGAAAAATTTTGAAAAATCATTGGCTGTTGCTGATTTAGGTTTGAAGAGAAATCCGCAGCATACGGTATTCAATCGTTTCCGTATGTATAATTTCATAGACTTGCAACGTTATGAAGAAGCTAAGGCAGCTGCAGACGTGTTCTTCAGTGCATGTCCGGAAGAGGATCTTACCTATTTGGATTATCTGTATGACGGATATTTGCTGAGTGCTTTGGGATTATACGGCGAAGCAATTATTGCTTTTGAGAAAGCGTTGGAAATGAATCCTGAACGTACAGAGGCTTTGCAGGAATTGTCTACGTGTTATGAGCATGTAGGAAAATACACCGAAGCTATTGAAACCTATAATAAATATATTGAATCTGTACCTGAGGAACAGAAAACTCCGATGTTAAATTATCAGTTAGGTAAACTGTATTATGCAGAAGGTACATCCGCTGATACGATTAACTACACTCCGGAGATGAAGCATGAAGCCTTGCTGAAAGCCGATGCTGAATTCGCTAAGCTGGCCGAACTCTTACCTGATAACTACTTAGGTAATTTTTGGCGTGCACGTACAAATTCGCTACTTGATCCCGAAACGACTGAAGGTTTGGCTAAGCCATATTATGAACAAGTAGCAGCGTTGCTTACAGATGAGTCGCATGCTGATCCACGTTACAACCGTTACGTGATTGAATGTTATCGTTACTTAGGATATTACTATCTGGTAGCTGAAGACTATGAAATTTCAAAAGAATATTGGAATAAAATTTTGACTATCGATCCTGACGATGCTATTGCAACACAAGCATTGGAAGGTTTACAATAGTGGATAATTTAGTTGTTTACGTGTGAAAGAAAAGGAGGAGTAAGAGTGATCTTTCCTCCTTTTTTTGTT
>CAZEPM010000027.1:0-19637 GCA_964514145.1 uncultured Bacteroides sp. | reverse complement strand
AGAAGATGTGGCAAAGAGTTCAATCTTATTGGCTCAATAGATACTGTTTAAAATTCATAAAATCGTTCCTCATACCAACCGCTTGCTTTTCCCTTTCCATAAACGCTTGCAATTTGGAAGGAATATCTATGGGTTGTTCTAATATTTCTTCCACTACATCACGGAACTTGGCAGGATGGGCGGTTGCTAAAAACACGCCGTTTTCACTCGGTTCTAACTGCTCAGCTATGGCTTGATATCCACATGCCCCATGAGGATCTAGCAAATAACCAGTCTGTTTATAAACTCCTCGAATAGATTCGATTATTTGTTCATCTGTATACCAGGCTCCCGAGATATGTTTGCGAATCTCATCGATAGAATGGTGATACAAATCTAGAATACGAGCAAAATTACTTGGATTACCGACATCCATAGCATTTGCAATTGTCGCAATGGAAGGACGTGGTTGATATTCTCCTGTCTGTAAATATTGATAAAACACGTCGTTTCTGTTATTTGCTGCAATATAACGTTTTATCGGCAATCCCATTTCCTGCGCAAAGAGTCCGGCTGTAATATTTCCAAAGTTTCCACTTGGTACACACATCACGACATTGTCTGCCTTACCCATTCGCTTTAGCTGGGCATAGGCATAAAAATAATAGAAGGCCTGCGGTAAAAGCCTTGCAATGTTAATGGAATTTGCAGACGTCAGATTTAAATGCGCATTTAACTCTGGATCTAGGAATGCTTGTTTAACCAATGCCTGACAGTCATCAAATACTCCGTCAATCTCGATTGCGATAATATTTTTTCCTAGAGTTGTAAACTGTTTTTCCTGAATCTCGCTTACTTTTCCTTTAGGATAAAGTACGAACACACGGATGCCCTCTACATCTAAAAAACCATTAGCAACCGCACTGCCCGTATCTCCAGACGTCGCAACTAATACGTTTACGTCACGACTTTTCCTTTTACGAATAAAATAGCCCAGTAAACGAGCCATAAACCGTGCCCCTACATCTTTAAATGCTAAAGTAGGACCATGATATAGTTCTAATGAATAAATCCGATCACAAACTTTCTCTAAAGGTATATCAAAATTTAATGTGTCATAGACTATGTTTCTCAACACTTCATCAGGCACGTCTTCACCAAAAAACTGAGTTGCAACCTGAAAAGCGATTTCCTGAAAAGAAAGTTCTTCAATATGGTCATAAAAGTCTTTATGAAGTTTATCTATTTTCTCTGGCATATATAGACCTTTATCAGGCGCTAATCCCTTAATCACCGCTTCTTCAAGAGTTGCTAACGGTGCATGTTGATTTGTACTATAGTATTTCATATTTAGATTATTAATTCATAAGTAACCGAATAAATTCATCACCGGATAATAGGCCATAGGCTCCCTGTTGACAAGAATATTCATCGTAAGTTTGCACAGAGTCTGGCTCTATTCCCTGATACCAAATCAAAAAAGGAATAGGCTCTGCCGTATGAGTCCGAAGCTCACAAGGTGTTGGATGATCTGGCAATACCGCAATAGTTACCGGTTCTTTCCATGTACGAACAGCCTCATATATTGGTTTGATAACACGACTGTCTAAATCTTCAATTGTACGTAACTTTAAAGTGACGTCCCCTTCATGGCCAGCCTCATCACTGGCTTCAATATGAAGATAAACAAAATCATCGGATTTTAGTGCTTTTATCGCTGCATTTGCCTTACCTTCATAATTTGTATTATATAATCCTGTCGCACCTTCAACCTCTATATTGCGTAATCCGGCATAGCGTCCGATACCTTTAATCAAATCGACCGCAGAGATTACAGAACCTGACCTCAATACCGGAAAGCGTTTAGTCATCGGTTCCATTTGTGGCCGATATCCGGGAGACCACGGCCATATACTATTGGCTGAATCTTTTCCTTCAGATATTCGACGTAGGTTTATGGGATGATTGGCCAATAATGTTTGTGATTTCAAAATCAATTCATTAACCATATCTGCTGTTGCTTGTGCTTCCGGTATCGCAGGCCTCACCAATAAGGGTTGGAATGACTGGAGAGGGACATCGTGAGGCGGGACACAGATCAAATCTTTGCATCCGTTACGTATGACGAGCAAATGACGATATTGCACACCTGTATAAAAGTGTATATGATGATTTCCTAAATTTTCCTGTAAATAGTCTATCAAGATACAAGCTTCTTCCGTTGTAATATGTCCTGCAGAATGGTTCTTTATCTTATTATCTTCTATACAGATTAAATTGCAGCGCATAGCCATATCATCCTGTCCCAACTCTATTCCCATGCTAGCTGCTTCCAACACCCCTCGTCCTTCATAAACCGTTGGCAAATGATAGCCAAGTACTGACATGTTGGCAACTTCGCTTCCCGGATGAAATCCATCCGGAACAGTGCGAAGCATACCCGTCCGACCTTCTTTGGCCAATAAATCCATATAGGGTGTATGTGCATATTGCAGCAATGTTTTATTACCTAGTGATGCTACTTTCCAGTCTGCCATTCCATCACCTAAAATAATCAAACGCTTCATCATCTCTCTTCTTTATTTATTAATTCTTTTTCTTTAGATATTGGCGATACTCATAATGTCAGCAAACACACCTGCGGCGGTTACCCCAGCACCCGCACCATAGCCCTGAATCATCATGGGGTATTCTTTATAACGTTCGGTTGTTAATAGAATAATGTTATTACTACCTTCTAACGTATAAAACGGATGCTTATCATTCACAGCACATAACGAAACTGAAGCCTTGCCTTCATCTAACTTCGCTACAAAACGCCAACGTTTATGTTCTTGTTCTAGTTTTTGGCGGCGTATCTCAAAATCATGATCCAAAGAAGGAAGATTCTTCCAGAATTCATCCAATGAACCCGTGAAAAAACTATCGGGAATAAACAAATCCTTCACGACATCTTCTTGCTCCAGCTCATATCCTGCTTCACGTGCTAAAATCACAAGTTTTCTCACTACATCCTTACCGCTAAGGTCGATGCGAGGATCCGGTTCAGAATAACCCTCTTTTTGAGCCATACGCACCGTCTGACTGAACGGTATTTCTGCACTGATTGTATTAAAGATATAGTTCAGTGTACCGCTAAGTACAGCCTCAATCTTCAATATCTTGTCTCCACTATTAATCAAATCATTAATTGTATTTATAATGGGAAGTCCGGCACCAACATTGGTCTCAAACAGAAACTTCACTCCTCGACGAAGCGCTGTTTGTTTCAATCTTTTATATTCTCGGAAAGATGCAGACGGAGCCACTTTATTGGCAGCGACTACGGAAATGTTATGTTGTAAGAACTCATAATAGAGAGAGGCTACTTCAGGACTTGCCGTACAATCCACAAATACCGAATTAAATATATTCATTCCTATCACCTCATTTTTCAAACGTTGGATCGTATTGGACTCTGATTTTGCCAACTCTTCCTTATAGTTAGTCAGATCAAAACCGCGACGAGAGAACATAGCATGATGGCTATTTGCAATACCTACAACATTCAGTTTTAATCCTCGCTTCTGCATCAATTTCTCTTGTTGACAACGAATCTGTTCAATCAAACTACTTCCCACGGTACCAATTCCACAGATAAATAAATTCAGCATCTGATATTCAGACAGAAAGAAAGAATCATGAATAACGTTTAAGGTTTTTCGTAACGAACTTTCATTCACAACAAAAGAGATATTTGTCTCTGATGCTCCCTGCGCACAGGCTATCACATTGATTCCACTACGTCCTAACGTACCAAACAGTTTGCCGGCAATACCCGGAGTATGTTTCATATTCTCACCAACAATGGCTACTGTAGCCAAACCACTCTCTGCCATAATCGGATTGATTTCGCCCATTTTTATTTCTTTTGCGAATTCCTCATTAAGTACCTTACAGGCAACAGAAGCATCTTCATTACAAACACCTATTGAAGTGCTGTTCTCTGAAGAGGCCTGCGAAACAAGAAAAACACTAATCCCGCTCTCTGCCAGAGTTTTAAATATGCGATGGTTCACACCAATAACACCAACCATTCCTAAGCCTTGTACAGTTATCAAGCTCGTGTTGTTGATGGATGATATTCCTTTAATTGCTTTACTTTCTGACTTTTTCTCCGCACAAATTATCGTGCCTTTGGTATCCGGCTTAAATGTATTCTTAATCAAAATGGGAATATTCTTGTGACATACCGGATAGATTGTCGGCGGATAAACTACTTTTGCTCCAAAATTACACAATTCCATTGCTTCAACATAGCTTAGCTCGCTAATGGTATAGGCAGAGGATATCACACGCGGATCCGCAGTCATAAATCCATCCACATCTGTCCAGATTTCCAAGCTGTTTGCATCAAGTGCCGCTGCAATAATCGCTGCAGTATAGTCTGAACCACCACGACCCAGATTCGTAACTTCTCCACTATGCTTATCTGTTGAAATAAATCCGGGGACAATAGAAATTTGGGGCATCTTTGCAAATGTTTCCTTTACCAAGCGATTTGTCAATTCTGAATCTAAAACATGTTTGGCATGTTTTTTTTCTGTTTTAATAAATGTACGTGAATCATACCAACATGCCCCATTTATCAATGTAGCCACAATACGTGAAGATATGCGTTCTCCGTAACTGACTATTGCTGCAGAAGTCTTTGGAGACAAATCTTTAATTAAGAAAAGACCTTGATAAATATCTTTTAACTCGTTATGCAAAGAGTCGACAATCAGCAATAAACTGTCTTTGATTCCACCAGACGGAATCACAAACTCAATCATTTCAAGATGTTTACGAACTATATCACGAAACAGTTTTTCATAAGCGATATCGCCGTTTGCCGCTACCTTTGAAACCTGTATCAACTTATCTGTAATACCACCTAGAGCTGATACGACCACAATCACAGGCTCTTTTTGTGACTCTATAATACGTTTGACATTCAATATGCTTTCTATGGAACCTACAGATGTTCCACCAAATTTCATTACTTTCATGATTGAAAAACATAAATATTCATGGCAATGTTATAGATATAAACATGATGCCAATAAAAATAAGAAATAGAAAAAATAAATAATTTGATTTTTTGCTTACGTCCGTAAGCGCGTCTCACGTAGAAACACTATATATTATACCTTACCCCCGAGGGGTCATCCCAGTTCCGGTTGTATGCCATGTACATGTGGCCATTCCCATTGTTATACAGATAGTAGTATAATACATAATTATTACAGCTAAATAGTTTTTTCTTATAGATGATGCAAATGTAATAAACTATTTTCTACAAGCTGCAAGAATCTTCTATTTTTTGATATGAATGTCATTTTTTCATCATAAAAGAGTATTTCTTTAAAAAATGACAACCATTGTTTTATGGTCTCTTATTTAGTTAAGCCGGAAAACAATTCGGAATATACCATCTGTATATCGGGTACTACTGATGTAAAAGTGTCCAATTTCAGAGGTTTTGGTAACATGTACACCTATGCAGGGGCATGCATCATAATCTCCAATGCGTACGATACGAAGTGTCTGACTTGAGGATTCAGGAAGTTTGTCTAAATCATAAAGTTGAGCAGCCTCTTCCTTATTCATATATTCCATAACTACAGGTAGGTTACTTTCGATAATTTCGTTCACGCGAGACTCTATTTCCTTTATCTGTATCGGACTTGGTGCGACAGGTAATTCATAATCCAACTTGCTCTTTTTACGTTCAATGTGAGTGTGTTGTGAACGTTTGCATCCGAACATTCTTACCATCGTCTGATTTAGAATGTGTTCTGCTGTATGCATGGGAGGAAACTCTTGCTTATTATGTTCTCTTAATTGAATATCTTCTTTCATAAGAATATATGAATTCGTTTATACCGAGATTTCACCACAAATAGACATATTCATTCGATAACGAATCTCATGAGGACTCATACCGTGGCCTAATAAAAACATAAGTTTAGTAATTGCAGATTCAGCCGTACTATCGTGTCCGCTAATTACACCAACTTCACGCAGATGGATACCGGTTTCATATCTTTCCATTTCTACGGCTCCTGTCAGACATTGGCTAATATTCACAATGATGAGTCCGCGATCTACAGCTTTTTTTAGCGATTTGATAAACCACGCTTTTTGCGGTGCATTTCCGGATCCAAATGTCTTCAGAACCACAGCCTTTAATCCCGGCATATTAAGAATATGATTTACCATGTTTTCTTGAATTCCAGGAAATAAAGTCAATATGATTACATTCGTATCAAATAAGTAGTAGGGCTTTAGCGGCACAGAAAAGTCCGGTTTTCGAATGCGGCTTTCAATATAATTGATATGAATTCCAGCAGTCGCTAGTTCCGGATAATTGAAAGAGTTGAAAGCATTAAAATGTTCTGCATTCAACTTCGTTGTACGATTTCCGCGCAGCAAACGATTTTCAAAAAATATGCATACCTCGGGAACAATCGGTGTGCCGTCCGGATGCAGGGCAGCAGCGATTTCAATAGCCGTAATCAGATTCTCGCGAGCATCTGTACGTAACATACCGATAGGAAGTTGACTACCTGTAAGAATGACCGGCTTTGAAAGATTTTCTAGCATAAAACTTAAAGCAGATGCCGTAAACGACATGGTATCGGTACCATGTAAAATCACAAAGCCATCGTAACGTTCATAATTATAATGTATGATTCTTACAATTTTAGCCCACAATGCAGGTTCCATATCCGAGGAATCAATCGGAGGATCAAACTGATAGGTATCAATTCGATAGTTAAACTGATTTAGCTCAGGAACATGCCGACGCAAATGATCAAAATTGAACGTTTCTAAGGCACCATTACTGGAGTTCTGTATCATTCCAATGGTTCCTCCCGTATAGATTAAGAGCACTGCAGGTGTTTTGGTCTGTAACATAGTCAAATCTTATAATCTTACCACAAAGATAGTAATAAATCGTCTTCTCAGCGGTCTAGCCAATGAAAAAATAGCAAAATGTCTCTATTCTTCCAATTTCATGTATAATTCGTTTATTGCTTCTTGCGGAGACCCGTGTTTTTCCAGCAAACTTACGAAAAGACTTCCGATGATTGCACCCGAAGCATACCGGCAGGCAGATTCAAATGTTTGTTTGTTGCTAATGCCGAAACCTATCATCCGAGGATTGCGTAAATGCATGCTCTCTATATGTTTAAAATAGGCTTGCTTTTGTTCGTTGAACATTTTTTGTGTGCCGGTCGTAGAAGCTGAAGACACCATATAGATAAATCCATCCGTATAACGATCTATGAGCCGTATTCGTTCATCGCTGGTTTCTGGTGTAATCAGCATAATGACTTTAAGATCATAACGATCTGCAATAGGCTTGTATATTTGTAAATAGTCATCAAATGGAAGATCAGGAATGATCATACCATCAATACCGCATTGTTGACACAACTGGCAAAAACGTTCAAAACCATAGTGCATAATAGGATTCAAGTAACCCATTAACAACAATGGAATATCTGTAATTTTTCGGATATCGCGCAACTGTTCAAATAGCAGTTTCAATGTCATCCCATTGCGTAAGGCACAAGTTGAAGCTGCTTGTATTACAGGGCCGTCTGCCATAGGGTCACTAAATGGGATACCGATTTCTATCATATCTATTTGGTTGTTCGCTAGCGTTTGTATTATTTCTATAGTCTGGTCGCGCTTAGGTGCACCTGCACAGAAATAAATAGAAAGTAAATTTTTGTGTGGGTTGTTAAATAACTGATTGATACGATTCATCGTTGTAATGTTTTAAAAGTTTCTAAAAAAGAATTGAGTAATGCAATATTTTTTGACCCGGGCTTGTCTTCGAATTGACTGTTAAGGTCTATGCCTGCCCATTTGGGATGATGAAATAAGGATAAGGCTGTAAGACTGTGAATGCCAATGCCACCACTCAATATGAAAGGCGTTTGTCCACAATATGCAGCCAATAAATTCCAGTCAAATGTTGTTCCCGATCCGCCAAATCGTGAAGAAGGCGTATCGAAAAGTATGAAATTGCAAATATTGTCATATAAATTAGCCTGTCTGACATCCGATTCTTTGTTCAAATGGAGTGCCTTAATAAGCAATAATTCAGGGTTCACATAAGCACAAACTGTACGTATGGCTTGACATTCTGCCGGCGTTTCATGCCCGTGAAGCTGAATCCCGTCTAAATGAAACTCTTCGATTGTTCTACCGATTTCTTCACTCGTGGCATCGACAAACACTCCAATACGTTTGACCTGCTTAGGTAAATATGCCGGTTTGCCAGACACGTATCGGGGTGAACGGGGATAGAAAATAAATCCCATCCAATTTATCTCTAAAGCTTCTACCTCGCGAATATTGTCGGGTTCGCGCATCCCACATACTTTTATAATCATGGAATTGAGCGGATAAAATCAGCTAATGTTTCTCCGGGTGAAATAGTTTTCATAAAAGTCTCTCCAATAAGAAACCCTTTAAAGCCCACTTTTTTTAAGGCCGAAATAGTTTCCGGTTGCGAAATCCCGCTTTCTGAAACCAATGTCCGATTCTTAGGCAGTTTGTCGGAAAGATCAAAAGAGTGTTTGACATCCGTGTTGAACGTGCCGAGATTTCGATTGTTTATGCCAATGAGAGCTATATTGTCTGTAATGTAATCCAACTCCTGTTCACAATGGATTTCAAGAAGAACTTCAAGTCCTAAGTTAGACGCAATCTGACTCAGATTACGACATTGTGTTTTTGTTAGAATACTGGCAATGAGCAACACAGCATCTGCACCGATGATACGTGCCTGATAGAGTTGGTATTCATCAATAATGAAATCTTTTCGTAAAATGGGTAAATGAGTTAACGGTCTGGCAGATTGTATGTCATACAGTTGACCACCAAAAAATTTTGTGTCTGTTAAGATAGAAAGTGCAGCAGCTCCGTTTTGTTCATAAGCAGGAATCACTATCGTTGGATCTGCTTCAGCATTTATAGCACCTTTAGACGGTGAGTACCGTTTGAACTCAGCAATAATTCCACTCGATGATTGTTGCAGATTCTGGCGTAAACTGATAGGAGAACGACTAACGCTATTGAGTAATTTCTCAAGATGGTCTTGGGTTACCGCCTCTTTTTGTTGTTCCACTTCGAGTTTTTTGTGAATCAATATAGTTTCAAGAATATCTTTCATACGGCTCTTATTAAGAATTTACGGTTAGAAAACGTTGAAATGCATTGAGTGCTCGACTACTTTCTAAGGACTCACGTGCGATAGCTATGCATTCATCAATATTTTTGTTAGGTTCCATGATCTGTATGGCAAAAGCTGCATTAACCAATACGCATTCGGTTTGGGCAGGTGTAGCACGACATAACAGCACATCGTCAAATATCCGACTGGCTTCTTGAGGTGTTCGACCACCACTGAGTTCTGCATGTTGAAAAAGTTTAAATCCGAAGTCGTGTGGATGGAACACTTGTTCGAACCGATCCGTAACAACCTTAAAATGATCTGTGAGTGAAATCTCATCGTAACCGTCTAGGCTGTTTACTATCGCGAATCCGATTCCTAATCGCTGAAAAACGTTTGTATAGAGGCGCATCTGTTCAAGATTAGCAACCCCAAGAAGTTGATAGGCCGGACTGCACGGATTGACTAAGGGGCCTATTAAATTAAAGAT
Source organism: uncultured Bacteroides sp. (assembly GCA_964514145.1). Lineage (GTDB taxonomy): Bacteria > Bacteroidota > Bacteroidia > Bacteroidales > Bacteroidaceae > Phocaeicola_A. Next base: position 9,954 of record CAZEPM010000027.1, on the reverse strand, counting down.
GGTACGAATCTGTAATGACTTACGCACAGGAGCTACGTATTTCATCGCCGGATTAAATAAAGGCGCATGCATATAAACCATGCCGCAAGTATCCATAGACCGACGGAGTTGATCGATGTTATTAGTAAACTTTACACCATGTAACTCCATTACATTGCTTGCTCCGCTCACAGAGGTTGCACCGTAGTTCCCGTGTTTAGCTACATGATAGCCCGCTCCAGCAACAACAAAACAGGCACACGTTGAAATGTTAAAAGTATTTTTGTTATCGCCGCCTGTACCAACAATATCAATAGGACGATATTCATGTAAATCTACAGCAACACAAGTGCTCATTAAGGCTTCTCGCAATCCCAAAAGTTCATCGACAGTCACGCCTCTCATCTGGAATACCGCAAGCATGGCAGCTATTTGGCTTTCGGGATATGTTTCGCGCGTAACGTTGAGCAAAATCTCACGAGTTTCTTTGCTACTCAAAGTCTCGTAATTGAAAAGTCGGGTAAGTATTTCTTTCATAATGATTTCATGTAGTTTGGTTATTTATAAATAAAGTTATAAATGATTGTTTTCCCCTCGGGGGTCAGTATGGATTCCGGATGAAATTGTATACCGTGGATGTTCATTGTACGGTGTTGTAATGCCATAATATGTCCTTCGTCGCTCAAAGCCGTAACCTCAAAACATTCAGGCAGATTTTCGTTGGAAACCACCCATGAGTGATAGCGGCCTACATAGAACGTATCCGGCAAACTCTGGAAAAGCGGATCGGATGCGACACGATGAACCTTGGTTTGTACTCCATGAAACACACGAGTTAAATTGATTAGTTTAGCTCCAAACACTTCTCCTATGGCTTGATGACCAAGACATACCCCCAAAATAGGCTTATGTCCGGCATATGTACGAATAACATCCAAGAGTAATCCGGCTTCTCGTGGAATACCCGGCCCCGGTGACAGTACAATTTTGTCGTAAATTTGCAGATCGCCTAGTGCAAATTGGTCATTGCGTATAACGGTTGTATCGGCTCCAATCTCACGTATGAGATGATTTAAATTATAGGTGAATGAGTCGTAATTATCAATTATTGCTACTTTCATAATTTGATACGGTTTTATGTAAATGTCTAACGGTTCCGATTAAGCATAACAACACCAGAACCGGTTTTTCTTTAAAATAAACAGAGAGGGTCTACATGGCTTGTGCTAATTTGATGGCATATCGCAGAGCTTCTAGTTTGTTGTTGACTTCTTGCAACTCATCCTCGTCATTACTCATCGCAACAATGCCACCACCGGCCTGAAACCACAGCTCGTTATTACGACTAACGAATGTGCGAATCGTGATAGCCTGGTTGAGGTCACCATTAAAACCGATAAAACCGACACATCCGCCATAAGCGCCACGGTTGTGAGGTTCTAGTTCACTGATGAGTTGCATTGCTTTAACTTTGGGTGCTCCAGATAAGGTTCCGGCAGGGAAAGTGTCGATAAATGTTCGGATAGGATTGGCATCATCATTAAGTATGCCACTGACACGACTAACCAGATGGATGACATGGCTGTAATACTGTATTTCTTTAAACATTTCCACTTTTACATTGTGGCAGTTTCGACTCAAATCATTGCGCGCCAAATCAACGAGCATAACATGTTCTGCATTTTCTTTCGGATTTGCCCGTAAAGCTTCTGTCGCAATTCGATCTTTTTCCGGATCACCCGTACGTCGGGTTGTGCCAGCAATGGGATCAATGTATGCTTTTCGTCCTTTGATACGGCAATGAGTTTCCGGAGAGGATCCGAAGATATGAAACCCTCCAAAATCAAAATAAAAGAGATAGGGAGACGGATTGATGCTACGAAGTGCACGATAGAGTTTGAAATCATCTCCGCGGAACGGTTGTATGAATCGTCTCGACAGTACAATTTGAAACACATCTCCACGAAGGCAGTGAGCTATGCCGCGACGAATATTGACTTTGTGCTCTTCGTCCGTGAGTGTACTGGTACAAGGACCGGTGGTGTAAAATTCATAAAGCGTGTAGTTGGGGTTGTTAATACGGTTTTCAAGCTGGTCTAAATGATCAATCTCATTCTCACTTTTCAGTTCGATCATCATCATTTCACTGTGGTAATCATGGAAAATAATGAGGTATTTATAGAGAATATACAGCATGTCCGGAGCGTCATTATAGGATACATGACTATCTTTTACCGGAATATTTTCGAAATAGCGCACGGCATTGAATGTTGTGTAGCCAAACAATCCACATCGGCTATGGTTCTCGCCTGTAACAACAAAGTGTGAAAGGAATTCGTTCAAGGCTTGGTCAACGCGGTATTCAGCCGTGATTGGTTTGGTATCCACACTTCCATCAGGAAAGGTTGATACTGCCTTACCGTGTTGAATGGCTATGCTGGCCAAAGGGTTTAGTCCGATGAACGAGCGGTTATTTTCAACACTATGATAATCAGAGCTCTCCATCAATACGCTTTGTGGAAAAAGGTCGCGAATCTTTAAGTATGTGCTGACCGGAGTGTGCAGATCTCCCAATACGGTTTTGCAAACAGTTTGATATTGATAAGTCTTCATATTTTTTCGTTTTTTATCGTGGCATAATGTTTGAGATAAGTTTCGATATCTTTGTCGCCTCGTCCTGATACGGTGAGTACAACAACATCTGTAGGGGTTAATTTTAATTTGGGTAAAACGCCTAGGGCATGTGCAGATTCAAGTGCAGGGATAATTCCCTCGAGTCGGGTCAGTTCATAAGCAGCGTCTAGCGCTTCTTGGTCGTTGATGGCTAATACTTGTGCCCGATGTGTTGTTGCCAAATGAGCGTGAAGCGGCCCGACTCCCGGATAATCTAGTCCTGCCGAAATCGAATAGGGTTCTATGATCTGCCCATCGTCATTTTGCATAACCAACGAGTAGGAACCGTGAAGCACACCCCGTGTACCTAAATGAATAGTGGCTGCACTCATCGGTGTGTCGATACCTTTCCCGCCAGCTTCGGCCAATACAATCTTTACATGTTTGTCATCCAAGTAATGGTAAATGGTTCCGGCAGCATTACTTCCGCCACCAACACAGGCGATCAAATAGTCCGGATAGTCTCTTCCTTCGTGTTCGGTAAGTTGTTTCTTGATTTCTTCGCTAATGATGCTCTGCAGACGTGCCACCAAGTCGGGATAAGGGTGTGGTCCCACGGTAGAACCAATGACATAGTAGGTGTCTTCAGGATGACAACACCAGTCGCGGATTGCTTCATTTGTGGCATCTTTCAGGGTCATGTTACCCGCAGTTACAGAACAAACGGTAGCACCCAACATGCGCATTTTTTCTACGTTAACATGTTGCCGCTCAACATCTGTCTTTCCCATATAGACAAAACATTCCATTCCCATCAGTGCGCACACTGTGGCTGTAGCTACTCCATGTTGGCCCGCACCTGTCTCGGCAATGATACGTCGTTTCCCCAAATGTTGTGCTAAAAGCACTTGGCCGATGGCATTATTTATTTTGTGTGCTCCTGTATGGTTGAGATCTTCTCGTTTGAGGTAAATCTTACAGCCGTATTTCGCAGACAATCTGCGGGAAAGATAAAGCGGAGAAGGACGTCCAACATAGTCACGCAAAAGCGAGGTGAACTCCGAACGAAACGCGCTGTCGTTGAGTATTTGCAAATAATTCTTTTGCAATTCTTCCACACAGTGATGAAGAATTTCCGGAACGTAGGCTCCGCCAAATTCTCCATAGAATCCTTTTGAGTTGATTTGATTTGTTGTCATTGCTGATATGATTAATTATATATTTATCTGGGCATAAAAAAGAAATCGGGCTGTCGTAAGGTACAACAGCCCGATTTATGAGTTAAAATAAATGTTCACATATGTGTACGTGGCACTGTTCCCTTTACGACTGTAAGAGTTGTAAACGGCGCCACCACCAATATGTATTCATTATAAAAGTCATATAGTTTGTTTCTTGTTTAATCGTTTGTTTGATATTTGCTGCAAATATAAAGCTTTTTGTTTCTTTACAAAAGAAAATACTATCTTTTTTTCTCTGTCTACAAATTTATTGTTTGACTAAGGTAATACCGACTTGCATACCATCTATATTTTCCATGAGCGAAGTTATGGTACTCAGACTGCTGATAGAAGAATTGTTACCAATTGTTTTGAATAGAGTCAGCAATTTACTGGCATCTGTTACCAGCATTAAATTACTGCCACTAAGTTGTGTAGTAACCGATATGCTTTGATTCAGACTACTATAAGTCAACTTCAACGTTGAGTCTTCTACCGTCCACGTACCACTGAGCGTCTTTGAATTAATCGTTTCCGTAAAACTTCCGTCCGTGTTAAAAGTGAATGACATCGCTCCTTCATCGATTCCAAATCGAGATAATTGAGTTTGTAACTTCTCTGCCAAACTATTAGCTGCCACCTTAGCACCTGCTTGTGTTAACAAGTTATCCGACTCAAAGATGATTGACGGCTCTGAATATGACCAAGTTCCCACCAACGTGCTTGTGGATGCCTGCTTATCACTCGAAAAGATAGATACTAAGCTGGAAATGATGCTACTGCCACTACTATCCGATGAGGAAGAAGTAGTCGAAGAATCGGAACTTGTCACTCCTTTCAGAATATTGCTTATACTGATTTGTGCATTGGCTGATATTCCCCATGAAAGGGAGACAAAAGCAATAAATGTGGCTTTTAAGAATGTCTTTTTCATATAAAAAACTAATTTTATTTAGCAAATATATGCCTTTGTGTTTATTCGAACAAATTTATGTCGTAAAATAAACGGACAATTATCATTCATTAAATTATATTATAGATACAGAATGCGGCATTCCGCATTCTTCATAGGCTTGATTTCACTGAGAGTTTGTTTGAAATGTACTGCCTGAATAGCTCGGCAAAATAGTCCGTGACTCACAACCAATACCGTCTGGGATGAGTAGAGAATAGAAAGTTCGTGCACTACCGTGGCTGCACGTACTAACATGTCGTCTACACTTTCTACGTCCAAAGGAAAGGGCGAGTTTTGTATTTCGGCAATGACTCGTCCCGTAAAGCTTCCCCAATCCCGTTCACGCAACAAGGGAGTGGTCTGTATCGGGAGTTGGTGTGTTCGGTTAAGAATTTTAGCGGTGTCTACACAGCGTTGCAGGTCGCTGCATACCAATGCATCGAAACGAACATTACCCAGTCGCCTGGCCAACTCTTCCGCTTGACTGATGCCTTGCGCAGACAAGGTTCCCTGCATATGTCCTTGCAGGATATGGGCTACATTCTCGTTAGTCTCTCCATGCCGTATAAGATAAATGGTCGTCATGTTGTGGTTAAATCTGTACACACAAAAATAGCGCACAAAACGAAAAAGAGCAAAATAATTCGTATATTCGTATATTCAAACCCAAAATAATGCATTATGATGACAAGACGATTAAATTATTCGTGGATACGGAGCGTGTTTGCGCTGATTCTTGGCGTGTTTTTAGTGATGTATCCGGGTGAGGCAAGTTTATATCTGGTAATGATGATCGGGTTGCTGTTTCTGCTCCCCGGAATCATTGCTCTATGGAGTTTTTTTGTCGACAATCATCGGCAGTTTCGCACTTTTCCGGTATTAGGACTTGGAAGCTCGTTACTGGGTATCTGGCTGTTAGTGATGCCCGGCTTTTTCATTGCTATTCTGATGTATGTCTTGGGCATCATGCTTATCTTGGCCGGTATTAATCTCATAGGCGGATTGATGAGTGCATGCCGTTACACGACGATCTCATTAGGCTTTTATGTTATTCCGATACTTATCTCACTAGCCGGTCTGCTTGTATTATTCAATCCTTTTACCAGTGCTTCCATACCTTTTATTATATTAGGCATCAGCTCCATTGTCTATGCCTTGTCTGACCTTTTCAATGCTTATCGCTTTCGGAATGTACGGACGAAAGCCGAAGAAATCATTATAAACGAAAGCGATGACACTACGCAAATCTCACAGGATACAGACAAGTAAATTCCGTTTCAATAGCTAAAATGCCATTAATCTTTCTCCGTTGAAAGATTAATGGCATTTTTCGTATTAACTTATCGGTCTTATCTGATAAACAACAGTTCTCGATATTTGGGCAGAGTCCAAAGCTCGTTGTCGACAATCAATTCCAACTTATCAATGTTGTAGCGTATCTTTTCAAGCATAGGTGCCACGTTGTCGTGATAGGATATCGCCTTTTCACGCTCGCACTCAATGCGGTTGGCCACCTTACGAGCTTCCACCATCGTATCTACTTGCTCTTTAATCGTACTGGTATATTTGGCAATGCTGCGTATCAATTCGATATTTCGTTCAGACAGTTGCCGGGCTTCCGACTGTTCGAAAATCTGTTGCATTTTATATACGTTGTCGATAAGCTCACTTTGATAACGCGTAGCCACAGGGATGATGTGATTCATCACCAAATCACCCAAGACGCGTGCCTCAATTTGTATCTTCTTGGTGTAAGTCTCCCATTTCACCTCGTTGCGTGCTTTCAGCTCTTTGCGGGTCATCACGCCGGTACTCTCAAACATGTGAACACTCGAGTCCATAGTGTAATTGTCGAAAATCACGGGGCAGCTCGTCTCGCAGTCCAGTCCACGCCGATGAGCTTCTTCCTTCCATTCTTCGCTATAGCCATTACCATCGAAGCGGATGGGTTTACTATACTTAATATATTTCCGAATTACCTTTAAGATAGCTTGAATCTTAGGTTCTCCGCAATCAATCAGGGAGTCAACTTCCGTTTTGAAGAGGGTCAGTTGTTCGGCCATAGCTGCGTTGAGAGCTATCATGGCGCTGGCACAATTGGCCTCAGATCCTACCGCACGAAACTCAAAGCGGTTTCCGGTGAAAGCAAAAGGAGAGGTACGATTCCGGTCGGTATTGTCAATCATCACTTCAGGTATTTGAGGAATACCCAAACTCCGACCTTGCTTGCCGTTGAAATCGATATGATCATCATCGCATTCTTCCAGATGGTCGAGCATACGGCTGATTTGGCTACCCAAGAACGAAGAGATGATAGCCGGAGGTGCCTCGTGTGCACCAAGACGATGCGCGTTAGTCGCACTCATAATGCTCGCCTTCAGTAGCCCGTTATGGCGATAGACGGCCGCAAGTGTGTTGACAATGAACGCAATGAAACACAAGCTGTCTGTCGGTAGCTTGCCCGGAGCCATCAGTTGCCGACCGTTATCAGTGCCGAGCGACCAGTTGTTGTGTTTGCCCGAACCGTTGATACCTTTAAACGGCTTTTCGTGAAGCAAAACCCTAAACCCGTGCCGACGCGCAATGTTTCGCATGAGTGCCATGATGAGCATGTTGTGATCTACTGCTAAGTCACACTCTTCGTAGATAGGTGCCAATTCGAATTGGTTTGGAGCAACCTCGTTATGGCGAGTCTTGCAAGGGATTCCCAACTTCCAAGCTTCGATTTCGAGTTCCTTCATAAAAGCTGCTACACGAGTTGGGATAGCCCCGAAATAGTGGTCTTCGAGCTGTTGGTTCTTAGCCGACTCATGCCCCATCAAAGTGCGACCGGTCAACAGTAGATCCGGTCGAGCGGCATAGAGACCCTCGTCGACAAGAAAATATTCCTGTTCCCAACCCAGATACACATACACGCGCTTCACTTCCGGATAGAAATAGTGGCATACCTTGACAGCAGCATCCTCCACAGCTCGCAAAGCCTTGAGCAATGGAGTCTTATAGTCGAGTGATTCGCCTGTGTAGGCAATAAAGATGGTCGGGATGCAAAGTGTGTTTTCTATCACGAAAGCCGGCGACGACGGATCCCAAGCAGAGTAGCCACGTGCCTCAAACGTATCTCGAATACCTCCGTTAGGAAAAGAAGACGCATCTGCCTCTTGTTGCACCAGCAGACTACCCGAGAACTCCTCAATCAGACCTCCCTTTCCGTCGTGTTCAACAAACGCATCGTGTTTTTCGGCTGTACCCTCCGTAAGGGGATGAAACCAGTGTGTGTAGTGAGTTACGCCCAACTCCATTGCCCAACGCTTCATACCCTCAGCAACCGCGTCAGCAATGCTGCGATCGAGCATCGCACCGTTCTCTATCACGTTCATCAAAGCAGCATACGCCTTGCTCGGAAGATATTTAAACATCTTCTCCTTATTAAACACGTAGATACCGAAGTACTCCGACGGACGCTCAGCAGGCGTTTTCACCTCGCGAGGCTTCTTGTGAAAAGCTGTCTCAACGACTTTAAATCTTAAATTAGATGCCATAAGCTTGCTATTTCTGTTTAGGTAGTTAATTGCAGCAAAGATAACAGTTTGGAGACAAGCACGAAAGAAAACCAGCCACAATCGTTGTGGCATCCCGCATTTTTCATTATGTTTGTACACAATAACGCTTTATTTGTAACCCTTTAATTCATAAACTCATGCTGAAAAAACTACTCTCGTTAGGAACGGCGCTCGTACTAACCCTTAACGGGTGGGCCGAACGCATCGACATGAAAGCTGCCGGAGCAAACACCAACGGCCAAACACTGAACACTACACTCATTAACCAAACCATCGAACGCCTGAATGCCAATGGCGGAGGTACCCTTTTCTTCCCGGCCGGAACCTATCTCACGGGGCCTATCCGGATGAAAAGCAACATCACCATCGAACTCGAAGCCGGAGCCATCCTGCGATTCTCCGATAACTTCGACGACTACCTGCCTTACGTCGAAATGAGACACGAAGGAGTGATGATGAAAAGCTTCTCACCGCTGATATACGCCGTCGACGAAGAAAACATAACCATTAAGGGCGAAGGAACGCTCGACGGACAAGGAAAAGCCTGGTGGGAAGAGTTTATGCGAGTCATTGTCGACCTGCGTGAACATGGCAAACGCGACATCAATAAATATCAAACACTTTTTGAAGAAGCCAACGACCTTGAAGCGCTAGCCGCAGAAACCAATGAGGACTGGCACCTCACCCTCGACCGACGTTTCCTGCGTCCGCCGTTCATCCAACCCATCCGATGTAAAAACATCCGCATCGAAGGCGTCAAAATCATTAACTCGCCCTTCTGGACTGTCAACCCAGAGTTCTGCGACAATGTCACCGTCGAGGGCATCACCATCATCAACGAACCATCGCCAAACACCGACGGAATCAACCCCGAATCGTGTCGAAACGTGCACATCAGCAACTGCCATATCTCTGTGGGAGATGACTGTATCACCATTAAGAGCGGACGCGACTTGCAGGGACGTAACCTTGCCGCACCTTGCGAAAACATCACCATAACCAACTGCACCATGCTCAGCGGACACGGAGGAGTGGTCATCGGCAGCGAAATGAGTGGCGATGTGCGACGGGTAGCCATCTCCAACTGCATCTTTCAGGGAACCGACCGCGGCATACGTCTCAAATCGACGCGTGGACGAGGGGGAACAGTCGAAGACATTCGCGTGAGCAACATCGTAATGAACGACATCCGGCAAGAGGCCATCGTCTTCAACCTCAAGTATAGCCAGATGCCTCAAGAGCCCAAGAGCGAACGCACACCCGTATTCCGAAACATCCACATCTCCGGTGTTACCGTAAACGATGTGAAAACTCCCATCAAAATCGTCGGACTCGAAGAAGCTCCCATCTCCGACCTCATTCTGCGTGACATTCATATCAGCGGAGGCAAAGAACCCTGCATCTTCGAAAACTGTGAAAACATCCGCATGGAAGATGTCAGTGTAAACGGCGAGACGCTTCCTTCGATGTAGCGCCACACACACCCTCTGAACAGCCAAACAAGGCCGGTTTGTCAAAAAGTTCACTGACCATAGAATTACCCGGCTTCGTCCGGACCATAAACAGAAGATGACATGAAAATGATTAGGGTTACTTTCATTTTTATGTCATCTTGTTTTCGTACCGG
>CAZEPM010000026.1:0-19666 GCA_964514145.1 uncultured Bacteroides sp. | reverse complement strand
ACAACTACTGGAACTACCGCATGCACCTGACGCTCGAAGAGCTGCTCCGAGCCGACGAGTTCAACCGCCGTGTACGCACACTGATAGACCTTGGCGGGCGCACACACGGCTAGCCGCCTCCGCATCCGGAAATCACTCCGTGCCTGCACATCTCCCCGACACGCAGGCAAATGCCCCGCATGGCTCACGGTGTGCTCAGACATATGATGTCCGTAGCCGGAAAATCACTTCGTACCTGTACATCTCCCCGACATGCAGGCAGATGCCACGCATGGCTTACGGTGTAGCCCATCCTGTGATGTCCGTAGCTGGAAATCACTCCAAGCCTGCACCCGTCACCCTTTTTCGACAGATTCCCGCTCTTTTCCTTGGATATGTCCGGCAGGATGTCTATATTTACCGTATGGACAGATACGGCATGCTCCTTGATAGTAAATAATCTATACAATGCACGGACTCACCAAAGTCGCCGATGGAGACATACGTATGTGTCGATGCAAGACTTACGTATGTGTCGAGTCGAGAGATACGTATGTGTCGAGGTGAGACATACGTATGTGTCGGGCACCGGGTCAGGCAGAGATGAAAATCAGCATGACGGACATGACAGATACCGACTGTCCGGACTATGCAGGATATATGTTAAACCAATCAAAAACAAACAGTTATGAGTGTATCTTACAAACTTCAGCGGAAACGCAATCCGCAAAAGCCCGACGAGCAGGGCAAGTGGTACGCCGTGCCCAAGACGGGCAAGGCGGCAAGTGAAAAAATCATGACACGTATGGCTACAGAGGACACCACCGTGGCCGACTTTGAGCTGACGGCCGCCGCCAAGCTCATCGGCAAGTTCATCCGCAACCAGACGGTACAGGGCAACCGCGTGCGCATCCCGGGGCTGGGAACGTTCCGGGTGTCGTTCGGCAGCGAGGGGGTGGAGGATATCACCAAGTTCCACACGGGGCTGATACGCAACGTCAAGATACTGTTCACGATTGATTCCGACCTGCGTTCCTCCATCTTGAACGAACTGTCGTTCGAGAATGCCGGCGTGGACGACGACGGCGTACAGTATGCATCGCTGGAGAACTACAGGCAGGTGAAGGGGCTAAGCTCGGGAAGCTCGACGTCGGACGGCTCTACGCCGGATGATGGCGAGAACGAAGGCTCATTGTGACGGCCTGCCCGGGTAGACGTCAGGAGGTGCGCACTGTCCTCACAAACAGGTTCGTACGCCCGCATGGTGGAGGCGCGCATTGTCCCCGCAAACCGGTTCGTACGCCCGCATGGTGGAGGCGCGCACTGTCCTCGCAAACAGGTTCATACGCCCGCATGGTGGAGGCGCGCATTGTCCTCACAAACCGGTTCGTACGTCCGCATGGTGGAGGTGTGCACTTCCTCCGTGAGTCGTTGGGACGTCGGAGGCGTTTTCCCGCAGGGGGCAAAAAAGAAACTCCCTGACCCGAAGGTCAGGGAGCGTTGCCTCTGTTTTTATCATATGGCTTATTTACACAGAGAAATGTGTACACCCTCAGGGATTCGAACCCTGGACCCACTGATTAAGAGTCAGTTGCTCTACCAACTGAGCTAAGAGTGCTTTTGCGTTCGAGGTGATTCCGCTGCGATTCGAACGCAGGACCCACGCCTTAGAAGGGCGTTGCTCTATCCAGCTGAGCTACGGAACCGACCTTTCTGTTTTGCGGTTGCAAATGTACTACTTCTTTTTAGAAGTAGCAAGGTTATTTCCGTATTAAGTCCAATATTAACGTTTCTTTTTGTGCTCGCGCTGTTCGCGTTCCTGCATCAGGCGTTTCTGCTCTTCTTGCAAGGCGACCAGTTTGGACATCATACCGCTTTGCTTTCTCGGGTTGTTCTTGTTTGCCAGCATGCGTGCTTCGAGTCTGGCCAGTATCGCGCCTTCGTCGGTGGTCTTCCTGAGGACGGTCATGATGATGATGCTGATCAGTCCGGAGATGAAGTAGTAATAGTTGAGGCCCGATGAATAGCTGTTGAAGATGAAGATGAACATAATGGGCATCAGATACATCATCCACTTCATGGCCTTGAATTGTTGCTGACCGGTGTCTTGCTGACGCATCATGATGAAGGTGTTGAGCAGGTTGCTGACGCAGAACAGCAGGCAGAACAGGCTTAAATGTTCTCCCAGAAAAGGGATGTGTACACCCCAACGGATGACGTCGTCGTAGGTTGACAAGTCGGAAGCCCATAGGAAGCTTTGCTGGCGCAACTCGATGGCATTGGGCACGAAGTTGAACAGGGCGATGAACACCGGCATCTGGATGAGCATCGGCAGGCAACCTCCCATCGGACTTACTCCATATTTACTATAGAGTGCCATCGTTTCCTGCTGCTTCTTCATGGCATCTTCGGGCTTGGGGTATTTCTTGTTGATCTCCTCGACATAGGGGCGGAGCACGCGCATCTTGGCGGATGACATATAGGACTTGTAAGTGGCCGGATAGACCAACGCCTTGACAATCAGTGTCATCAGCAGGAGGACAATGCCCATGTTCAGTCCCCAGCTCGATAGCCAGTCGAACACGTTGATCGTAAACCAGCGGTTAATCCAACGGATGACAGGCCAGCCCAGATAAACCAAGTCTTCCAGCTCGATGTCTTTGTTGTTGACGGCCAGCTTGTTCATCTTTTGCAAGGTCTTGAAATGGTTCGGACCGAAATAGAACTGCATTTGTGTCGGTTGTTTGCCCGTGGGGTCGAAGAAGGTTTTCGTACCGGCTTCATAGTTCTTCAGGTAGCCGCTTCCTTCCGGTTGAGGGGTAGAGGTCAGCGTGGTAGTCTCGAAATCCTGTCCGGCAATGAGTACACTCGAGAAAAACTGGTTTTTGAAGGCAATCCAGTCTAACCGTTCTGTGATGTCGCTTGTCTCTTGCTGCGTACTGCTCAGGTAATCACTGCTTTCGCCGACGGCTTTATACGATAGCGACGTGTGTTGGTTTTCAAACGAGAATCCTTTTTCCTGTTGTCGTGCACGTTGTCGCCATTGGATGTCGACGTAGTTGACAGACGGAGCGAAATAGTTTTGCATGCCGTGTGCTTCGATAACGAAATCAACCAAATAGCTGTCGGGTTTCAGTTTATAGTTAAAGTCGAGATACCCGCCACCGTTCATTGCCAGACGCATGGTCAGAGTTGTGTCGGTAGCTTTGGTCGGAGTGAAATAGAGTTCGGACGTTAATATGTTTTCGTTTTTCCCGTTGAATGCAAAGTTCAAGTCGGCATCTTGGTTGTCGAAAAGAACAACCGGCTGCCGGTCTTGACCGTTGTATTTCTTGAGTTGGGCTGATTTGACGCGTCCGCCTTTGGTGGTGAATTGGAGTTTTACCAAATCGTTTTCCAACGTGATAAACTCTTCATTCCCCTGACGTACATGATAGAGGATAGAGGTAGAGTCTTGTAGGATAAGAGCTTGCGCTTGTCTTTCTAATTCTGCCTGCTTTGCGATTTGTTGATCTACTATAGCCTGTATGGAGTCTTGATAGTGTCTCATTTGTGCTTGTTCTTCCTCGCCGGGTCGGTTGAACATGCTGAATCCTATCAATACGGCACCTATCAGGATGAATCCTATAAGCGTATTTTTTTCCATGCTTTGTGAATGTATATCTGTTATATGGTTAGTAAAGAAAATGATTCAAAGGTTTATGGGTTGACAGCTGCTTTGATAAAAGACATGAATAAGGGATGCGGTTTCAGCACCGTACTGCTGTATTCCGGATGGAATTGTGTACCGATGTACCATTTGAGACTGCTTATTTCGATGATTTCCACTAAGTCTGATTCCGGGTTGAAACCGACACAGCGCATGCCGGCTTTCTCGAATTCGGCTTTATATTGGTTGTTGAATTCGTAACGGTGGCGATGACGCTCCTGTATGTGAGTCTGTTGATATGCCTCGAATGTTTTGCTTCCTTGCTCTAATACACATTCATACGCTCCCAAACGCATGGTTCCACCCATGTTGGTAATGGATTTTTGTTCTTCCATTATGTCGATTATGTTGTGTGGCGTTTTCTCATCCATTTCACGTGAGTTGGCATTGGCATATCCCAAAACGTTGCGCGCAAATTCTATGGCCATGCATTGCATGCCTAAGCAGATACCAAAGCAGGGCAGATTGTGCGTGCGGGCATATTTGGCAGCTACGAATTTTCCATCGATACCTCTTTGGCCAAATCCCGGACAGATAATGATGCCGTCCATGCCGCTGAGTGCTTCGGCAATATTTTCGTCTGTCAGTTTCTCGCTGTTGATGAAATGTATTTCCGCCTTTCGATCGTTGTAGGTAGCTGCATGCGACAACGATTCGTGAATGGACTTGTAGGCATCTTGCAAATCGTATTTTCCGACCAATCCGATGTGTACTTTTTTCGTTGCATTGTTGCGTCGGTTCAAGAAGTCTTTCCACAGACCTAATGTGGGCGTCTCGCCGACAGGCAAATCCATTTTCTCAAGAATGATGCGATCGAGTCCTTGTTCTTGCATGCGAAGAGGCACTTCATAGATCGAAGGCATGTCTATCGACTGGAAAACAGCATCTTCGTCGACATTGCAGAAGAGGGAGACCTTCTTGCGTAGATTCATGTTGAGCTCGTGTTCAGCCCGTAGGACAATGATGTCCGGCTGTATGCCGACGGATTGCAGCTCCTTGACAGAGTGTTGTGTCGGTTTGGTCTTCAGTTCGCCGGCAGCTGCCAGATAGGGAACATAAGTCAGATGCACGCACAAGGAGTTTTTGCCTAATTCCCTTTTCAGCTGGCGAATGCTTTCCAGATAAGGCAGTGACTCGATGTCGCCAACCGTACCTCCGATTTCAGTGATGACAAAATCGAATTTATATCGGTTGCCCAATGATTTGACGTTCCGTTTGATTTCGTCAGTGATATGTGGAATGATTTGAATGGTTTTTCCCAGATAGTCTCCGCGCCGTTCTTTATCGATGACACTCTTATAGATACGTCCGGTTGTGATGTTGTTGGCTTTGGTCGTTTGAATGCCTAAGAAGCGTTCGTAATGCCCAAGGTCAAGATCGGCTTCATGACCATCGACTGTTACATAACATTCTCCGTGCTCGTAGGGATTCAGTGTCCCCGGATCAATGTTTATGTAGGGATCGAACTTTTGGATGGTTACGTTGTAACCTCTTGCTTGGAGTAGTTTTCCGATAGAAGATGATATAATCCCTTTGCCCAACGATGAGGCAACACCACCGGTAACGAAGATATACTTTGTCTCTGCCACAGTTATATATAGTTTGAAGTTCTTTTGTCTTATTAATTTAAAGGAGCAAAAGTACAAAAAAGAACGCAATGATACTAAGAAAAAGGCACTTAAAAACAATGCAGTTCGTTTTCTGTTTCCGGTATTGCGGAGGTTGGCTGTCCTGTTCGGACGGCGGACGCAAAAAGAGGGGTTTTGTCCACAGACGATGGAGGTTGTTGGTCAATGATATGGCAGAGGCTGATTGTCATGCCGGCAAAGACCGGTCACGGCAGTGACCACATGGGGTTATCATCGTGACCGACCGTTGGTCGTTTTTTCTTCGAATCTTCTCTGAATAAGTTTGTTGCGGAGCTGTTTGGGGTATGGGCGTTTCCTTTGTTTTCAGGTGGGTCTCTTTGTTTGCTGTGTTTGGGCGGGTGTTAGTGGAATTTTGTTGATGCGTCTCTGATGGCGACCGCCTTCGAACTCGGTTTGAAAAAATTCCTCTAGGATGGAGGCGGCAGTGGGATGATCGATGAATCGTCCGGGCATGACTAGCACGTTGGCATCGTTGTGTAGTCGGGCAAGGTGGGCTATTTCCGGAGTCCAGCAGAGGGCGGCACGGATGCTCTGATGCTTGTTGAGTGTCATGTTGATTCCTTCTCCGCTACTGCATATAGCTATGCCGGGGAAGCATTCTCCGTTTTCTATGCCGGTGGCCAGTGCATGACCGTAGTCGGAGTAATCGCAGCTATCTGCGGAGTATGTGCCGTAATCGTGGAAAGGCATGTGATGTTCTTCCAGCCATCTTTTGACGTATTGTTTCAGTTCGAAGCCGGCATGGTCAGATGCGAGGCCTATGGTTTGATGTTTAATCATAATCGTATGTGTTTTTAGCGTGGTTGTGCTATTTGTGTACAAAAGTCGTAATAAAATCTGTCTTTTTAGTAGTTAAGTGCAAGAAGTTTTTCCTTTTCTCAGGCTGAACAGACGGAAAGAGAGCGACGGATGCTTCCGATAGGCAGAAACATCCGTCGTTCCTTAGGATGGGGTTGTGTTTATTCCGCGTTGTATTCTCGTTGTTTAGAGCATGGCTTTGACTTGTTTGTAGACATTGTCTGCCGTGAAGCCGAGTTTTTCGTCTAAAACTTTGTATGGCGCGGAATATCCGAACGATTCTAATCCGAAAACTTTGCCATTGGCACCTACCAGTCCTTCGAGGTTGACGGGCAGCCCGGCGGTTAGTCCAAATATCTTGGCATCTTTCGGCAGAATGGTTTCTTGATAATCTTTGCTTTGGTTGCGGAATAGCCCTTCAGAGGGTACGGATACGACACGTACTTTGTATCCGTCGGCCCTGAGCAGTTTGGCGCCGGCATTGAGTGTTGCGACTTCAGAACCGGAGGCGACAAGGATAACGTCCGGCTGTTCGTCGGATCCGGATACGATATATGCGCCTTTTTCTACTTGGCTGTAGTCGTTTCCTTCGGGCATAGACTCAATGTTCTGGCGGGAGAAAATGAGTGCTGTGGGCGTGGTGATGTTTTCCATTGCTAAGCGCCATGCTACGGTTGTTTCCTCAGAATCTGCGGGACGGAGCACCAGCATAGAGTTGTGTCCTTTGTGGTTTTTGAGTTTTTCCATCAGCCGGATTTGTGCTTCCTGTTCTACGGGTTCGTGGGTCGGGCCGTCTTCTCCTACGCGGAATGCGTCGTGAGTCCATATAAATTTGATCGGCAATTCCATCAGTGCGGCCATACGTACAGCCGGTTTCATATAGTCGGAAAATACGAAGAAGGTGGCACATGCCGGGATGACTCCGCCGTGTAACGACATACCCAGACAGCAACAGGCCATTGTGAGTTCTGATACGCCTGCTTGCAGGAAGGCTCCGGAAAAGTCGCCTTTGGTGAACGCATGTGTTTTCTTTAAGAATCCGTCTGTTTTGTCTGAGTTGGAAAGGTCTGCTGACGATACGATCATGTTTTCTACTTGCATGGCTAGTGCTCCCAATACGGTGGCTGAGGCTGACCGGGTAGAGTCGTTGGGCTTTTGTTGTATGCTTGCCCAATCAATAACCGGAGGCAGATTCTTGAACCATGTTTCCATTTTTAGAGCGAGTTCGGGATTGTTTTTTGCCCATTCTGCTTTCGCTTCGTATCTTTTAGCTACAATGGCTTTCAGCTCTTGTGCTCGTTTGGCATACAGTGCTTTGACGTCGGGAAAGATTTGGAATGGATTGTCAACATCTCCGCCCAGATTTTTAATGGTGTTGATGTAGGCTTCTCCGCCAAGCGGAGCGCCATGCGTGGCACAGTTGGCTTCGTAGCTTGAGTTGTCTGCCTTGCGAGCGCCTTTTCCCATAATGGTTTTTCCGATAATGATTGTCGGACGTTCTTTTTCTTCTAGGGCTTCGTTTAGTGCCTGACGAATGGCAATAACGTCATTACCGTTGATTTCTATGACTTTCCAATTCCATGCTTTGTATTTTTCGGCAACGTTTTCACTCGTAACAGCATTGCAGGTTGTAGACAACTGGATATCGTTGGAGTCGTAAAACATGATGAGGTTGTCTAGTCCCAGATGTCCGGCCAGACGTCCGGCTCCTTGCGAAATTTCTTCTTGCACACCTCCGTCGGAAATGTAAGCATAAATTGTTTGATTCATGACTTCTTTGAAGCGTGCTTTTAAAAACTTTGCAGCGATGGCGGCTCCTACAGCCATGGTGTGTCCTTGTCCTAGGGGACCTGAGGTGTTTTCGATGCCGCGCATCACATTGACTTCCGGATGTCCGGGTGTCGGGCTACCCCATTGACGGAACTCTGCCAGCTCATCCATCGTGAATTTGCCGGTTAGCGAGAGTACGGAATAGAGCATCGGCGACATGTGTCCGGGGTCGAGGAAAAACCTGTCTCGGCCTTCCCAATATGGATTTTCCGGGTCGTAGATCAGATATTCGGAGAATAGAACATTAACGAAATCTGCGCCGCCCATAGCACCGCCCGGGTGTCCAGATTTGGCTTTTTCGACCATTGAAGCAGCCAAGATTCGGATATTGTCAGCTGCGCGATTCATCACTTTTACGTCGTTCATATACATGTTTTTAAGTTTCGAATAATTGTAATAAATGATTATTGTTTGTATTTAGATGCGGCTTTTTCGATGGGTAATCCTGCTTTGTATGCTTCAATATACGCATTAAAGCCTGATACATCTTCCTGAGTAGGTAAGATTTCAGTGCCGCTATTATCGGTGAAAACCTGTGTATCTAGAAAGTCTGCAAGGGTCTGCTTGTTTGGATTGTTTGCCAAGTATGAGGCGAGCAAGGCAATTCCCCAAGCTCCACCCTCACCGGCTGTTTCCATCACAGAGATTGGCGAGTTCAATGCTGCAGCCAATATTCGCTGGCCTACTCCTTTGGTTTTAAACAATCCGCCATGTCCTGTAATTTTGTCTACCTTGATATGTTCCTTGTTAAACAGGAGGTCATTGCCGATTTTCAATACTCCGACAGCAGCATATAAATGTGTGCGTATGAAGTTTGCCAGGTTGAACCGGTCGTTTGCAGAGCGGACAAATAGCGGTCTTCCTTCTGTTAAGCCTGTTATAGGCTCTCCGGAAATGTAATTATAGGCAATCAGACCACCGCAATCGACATCACCCGTAAGGGCGAGATTATATAGTTTTTCATAGATCTCGTCTGTATTTACAGGTAGATTTAATAGCTCTTGATATTCTTTGAATAAGTTGACCCATGCGTTGAGGTCGGATGTACAGTTATTACAATGTACCATAGCTACGGGACTTCCGTCGGGAGTTGTAACCATATCGATTATCTCGTAGGGTTGAGACAACTCTTTTTCCAATACAATCATCGAGAACGAAGAAGTCCCCGCAGAAACGTTGCCCGTGCGCGGTTTTACGGCATTTGTTGCGACCATGCCCGTTCCTGCATCTCCTTCAGGTGGACAAAATGGAATGCCTGCTTTCAAGTGTCCCGATACGTCGAGCCTTTTAGCTCCTTCCGGCGTGAGGAATCCCGCATTTGTACCGGCGCACAATACGCAGGGAAGAATGTCTTGTAATTGCCAATGATAGGCCTTTGACGCAATCAGATCATTGAACTGAGCGATCATCTGCGCGGAGTAGTTCTGGGTAGTTGGGTCTATCGGAAGCATACCGGATGCATCTCCTATACCTAATACTTTCTCGCCGGTCAGTTGCCAATGTACATAACCGGCAAGAGTTGTTAAGTAGTCGATATCTTTGACATGCTGCTCATCATTCAGAATAGCCTGATACAAATGCGAGATGCTCCATCGTAGCGGAATGTTATAGACAAACAATTCAGACAAAATAGTTGCAGCTTGTCCGGTATTTGTATTTCTCCATGTGCGGAATGGCACAAGGATGTTCGCATTTTTGTCGAACGGCATGTATCCATGCATCATCGCACTGATACCGATAGCCGCCAGCGTCTCTATTTCTACGTCGTATAGCTCTTTTACGTTCGCGCGCAAATCGGCATAACAGTCTTGCAGTCCATGCCAAATCGCATCGATGCTGTATGTCCAAAGCCAGTTTTCCAATTGGTTTTCCCAACTGTGGCTTCCTTGTGCGATTGGTTGGTTTTCTTGATCAATCAATATCGCTTTGATTCGTGTAGAACCAAGTTCGATACCAAGTATTGCTTTTCCTGTTTTGATGGTTGATTTTGCATCTGGTTTCATGTTAAAACAAATATTTAAGCATAAAGTAATCGTAAATAACTAATTATGATAAAATAGCAAACATAAGATGTCAAGAGTCAAAATTCGTGTCTCTTCATGATTGATATCTTAACAGAGTGCTTTGTTTAACATGTAGTAGATTTCGTTCATCCGCAACTCTTTTTTGAAATTTCTGATGGTGGTGTCTTTATTGATATAAGCCATTTCAATACCGGCTATTTCTGCATAATCTTCCCAATATTCGACTGTCAGGTCAAAAGAGAAACAGGAATGATGAGTACCTCCGGCTAAGATCCATGCACCGGCACCAACTTCGAAGTTGGGCATAGGTATCCAGAGTGCCGATGCAACCGGCAATTTAGGCAATGGCTTTGATTTGATACACTCTACGTCGTTTACAATCAGGCGGAAGCGATTACCCAGATCCACGATAGTAGCGGCCACACCGGGGCCTTGTTTGGATGTGAATACAAGGCGTGCAGTCTCACTGTCTATACCGATGCTCAGCCGATGTACTTCCAATTTGGGTTTCTGCTCAGCAATCAATGGGCAAACTTCTAGCATATGCGCTTGAAGGATGGCACTTTTTTCGCCGTCGAAATGGAGCGTATAATCTTCCAAGAACGAACATCCTTTTGTCATTCCCTGACTCATAAACCATACGGTGCGATATAGTGCGGCCGATTTCCAGTCGCCTTCTGCACCGAAACCATATCCCTCAGCCATTAAACGTTGTGAGGCTAATCCCGGAATCTGGTCGAACTCTCCAAGATCGTTGAAGTTTGTGGTAAAGCCTTTCGCACCGGTAGCTTTCAGAATGCGTCTGAGAGCTATTTCTGCTTTAGCTGAATTCCAGATTTTGGTATAGGCTTCCGTTTGTGGGTCTTCTAAAGATGCATCATGTTCATATAGGTTGAAATATTCGGTAACGAGTGCGCATGTATCTTCATCCGACACTTCCCGATAGTAGTTCATCAGGTCGTTAACCGGAACATAGTCAACGTGGTAGCCCAATACTTGCTCTGCTGCGACTTTGTCTCCATCGGTCACGGCTACGTTGTTCATTTGGTCGCCGAAACGGATAATTAACATGTCTTGTGCGTCTGCCCATGCTGCGGCAACTCGCATCCATACTGCAATTTTCTTTTGTGCTTCCGGATCCTGCCAATATCCTACGACTACTTTACGATTCTTGCGCATACGCGTACAGATATGTCCGAATTCCCGGTCACCATGGGCGCTTTGATTCAGATTCATGAAGTCCATGTCCATTGTTTCCCATGGAATTTCTTTGTTGAATTGGGTGTGGAAATGCAACAACGGTTTTTTAAGTTCTTGCAGACCATGAATCCACATTTTTGCAGGTGAGAATGTGTGCATCCATGTGATGATACCGATACATTTGCTGTCGTTGTTAGCTAATTTAAAAGTATCGGTAATTTCTTTCGCAGAATTTACGGTTCCTTTATATACAACTTTGACGGGCAGGTTACCGGATGAATTAAGCCCGGTCACCATCTCAATCGAGTGCGCATCAACCGCTTTTACGGCCTCGCCACCATAGAGGAGTTGTGCTCCTGTTACAAACCATATTTCGTAGTTTTCGAAAATCATAGTCTGGAATTTTTATAGATTATACTGTTTGAAGATTTTTTAAGTTCGCAATATCGTTTGTCAAATATCGCAGTTATTTTAAGAATAAAAAAATAACTCGTTATCTTTTTTCTCTCTGTAGATGGAAAAATGAAAAGATAACGAGTTAACTTGAGCTGATTTTATGCGAGAGGTGTCTCTTCGGAATAAAAAAGTCAATTATCTCTTGTTTTGGCCGTAGTAAGCATTCGGACCATGTTTACGGTTGAAATGTTTCTCTATGAGCAATGGATTCATCGTTAATTGTGGGTTTATGGCATAAGCTATGCCAGCCATTTTGGCCACTTGTTCCATTACGACGGCGTTGTGTACGGCTTCATGCGCATCTTTTCCCCATGCGAAGGGGCCGTGATTCTTGACAAGCACTCCGGGAGTATGTATCGGATTCATCCCTTCGAAACGTTTCACGATGACATTTCCCGTTTCCAGTTCGTAGTCTCCCATCACTTCCGGTTCTGTCATATCTGCAGTACACGGTATGGCCTGATGGAAGTAGTCGGCATGTGTTGTTCCGATGTTCGGAATGTCCAGACCGGCTTGTGCCCATGCGGTTGCGTATGTTGAATGGGTATGGACAACTCCGCCGATTTCCGGAAAAGCTTTGTAAAGGACCAGATGAGTAGGTGTGTCGGACGATGGATTGAGATTCCCTTCTACGATATTACCTTCCAGATCAACGACCACCATGTCGCTTGCTTTCATAATGTCGTAGGCTACTCCGCTTGGCTTGATGACCACTAAGCCTTTCTCGCGGTCAATAGCGGAAACATTTCCCCATGTAAATAAAACAAGCCCGTGTTTTACTAAGTCTAGATTGGCTTGGAATACTTTTTCTTTAATTGTTTCTAGCATATCTGATGGTTTATAACTATGGTTTTGGTTTATGCTGATAAATCTATAAAGAAGATAGGGCAGGTAAGAAAACCTGCCCTAATGATTGTAGCATAGCACTTAATGTAGCATCCGGTTTTGTTACATTACCACAAAGAGAGATAAAGCACAAACAGAATGACTATGATTCCTATTGAGCCTATGGTAAACCCGCGATCTGAACGGAACAATGTCAAATCTATGGTTACAGCTTTGGGGTTTTGTACCAAATCTTTGGCATTGGATTTGAGATAAATCCATAATACGATAAAGAGTGAGCCTAAAAAGAAGAGAGACTCGAATCCGTAGTTTTTCAATACACTGATGTCGCTTGTCACGGTGATGACGGCGATAATGTAGCTGATTATGGCACAGACTAGCATTACGCGACCCCAATAAATTTGTGCTTTGATGGCACCGGCATCCTGTAAATCTGCTTTGACAATGTTTTTGTCCATATATGAAATGCTGATGAACAATACGGCCAAGACGATGAAGACATAACCCATACGGAGCAGGAACGGAGTATCCGGCATTGCAAATTTAAAGAGGATACTGAATACGAACGTTCCAATCGCGGTAACAACGGCTGCCTTTCCGGATGCGCGTTTCCACAACAGACCCAAACCGAAGATGACAACAATTCCCGGATAGATGAAACCGGAATATTCTTGCAATACTTGGAAAGCTTGGTCGGCTCCTCCCATTGTCGGGTATACTGCAATAAGAGCCAATATGAGTGCTGCCAGCGAGGTGATACGTCCTACCATCACCAACTTACGTTCCGAAGCCTTTTTGTTGATGAATTGCTTGTATATATCCATTGTGAAGATTGTAGATGTTGAGTTGAACATCGAAGCCAATGACGAAATAACAGCTGCGGCCAATGCGGCAAAAGACAAGCCTTTGACAATGGTAGGCGTGAAGTTGCGGATGAGGAAAGGATAGGCATCGTCAGAACGTTCTATCGATCCGGCGAGGTGTGACATAAGTTCGGGTTGATAATGGGCGACGTAGAATGCGCAAACACCGGGTATACATACGATGAAAGGGATAAGGATTTTTAGGAATGCAGCGAAAATCATACCTTTCTTGGCTTCCGACAGGCTTCTTGCTGCCAGACCTTTTTGGATGATGTATTGGTTGAATCCCCAATAGCCTAAGTTTGTAAGCCAGAGTGCTCCTACGATAACCGTAATACCCGGGATGTCAAAATAAGGGTCGGACGGCTGAGTCACCGTACCATTTATGACCGGATATAGCTCGGCGTTCCGTTCGACTATCAAGTTAAAGTGGGTATCTCCGGGCGTATTCGTCAGTTGATTCATAATATGTCCCAATGCGCCCAAGGCTCCGTCGAGGCCAAGTTCCGATGCGATTACGTCCAACGCTGCATAAGCGGTAATCAATCCGCCGCCAACGAGGAATGTTACCTGCATGACGTCAGTCCATGCCACAGAGGCCAAACCTCCATAGATGGAATAGATACCGGCGATGATGAACAGGAAGAGAATGATCCACACAAGGGTCATATCGACCTGCATGCCCATTATCATGTCAGGTGCGGAAGGGAGACCAAGAATCTGTTTGATTGCCAGAGCACCAAGCCATGCTACGGATGTCAGGTTAATAAACACATAGAGCAATAACCAGAAAATGGAGAATGCCAATCCTACACCCCAGTTGTAACGTTCGCGTAGGAATTGAGGAATTGTGAAAATCTTGCGTTTGATCATTACCGGCAGTAAGAATTTGGCAACGACAATCAGGGTTCCTGCAGCCATTAATTCATATGCGGCAATGGCAATACCCGATTTGTATGCCGAGCCTGACATTCCGATAAACTGTTCAGCGGAAATATTGGCGGCGATGAGTGAAGCACCCACAGCCCACCATGTCAATGTGTTTCCGGCGAGAAAGTAGTCACTTGATGATTTTTCTTCTCCTTTCTTGTTTCGTGAGAGAAATAATCCTAATCCCACGAGAAGTACGATGTATATTCCGACAACAACGTAATCGACCGTTTCGAAACCATTGTTTCTTAGTGATTCTAGAATATCCATAAATGTTTGGTTAATTGGTAATTATGGTAAAAAAGGTTGTTAATTGTTCAATGAAAAAAGATAATCGCTGCCGCGAAGCAGGCCATGTCATTGTTCGATTCCGAACTTGAAGATACAATGGCTTTGATAGGTTTGTCCGGGTTCGAGGATTACGGAAGGCCATTGTGGTTTGTTAGGACTGTCCGGATAGTGCTGAGACTCGAAACATACGCCTGTCCGCTGGTTATAAGTGATGCCTCTCTTCCCGGTGAGCGAACCGTCCAAGAAATTGCCCGTATAGACCTGAATGCCGGGCTCGTCGGTATATACCTCCAGGGAGATTCCCGTTTCCGGATTTACCAGTTTGGCCGCAATCTGCGAGTCGTCTCCTTTGGTGTTCAACACGAAATTATGGTCTATGCCCATGCCCAACTTGGCTTGTTCGTATTCCATGTCGATGCCTTCGCCGATTGCTTTAGGCGTTGTAAAGTCAAATGGCGTGTCGGTAATGGCCATGATTTCTCCGGTGGTCATAAACGTGCTGTCTACCGGTGTGATGCTGTCCGAATTCAGGTATAAGATGTCGTTTGTGATCGCATTGTTCGGGTTTCCTGACAGATTGAAATAGGAGTGGTTGGTCATGTTAATCACCGTTTTTCTGTCTGTCGTTGCATCGTATTTGATGTCGATGCTGTTGTCTGCCTTCAGGGTGTAGGTTACGTGAGCCGTCACATTGCCCGGGAAGTTGTTGTCTCCGTCCGGAGACAATATGGTCAGGTTCAAGGTGCTGTCGTTAGGCTGTTCGGCCGTGTATATCCGGTCCTGCCAGCCTGTCGGGCCGCCGTGCAGACAGTGTCCGTAGTTGTTTTGCGGCAGTTGGATGACATTGTCGTCGATGACAATCTTTCCTTGATTAATCCGATTGGCATAGCGACCGATAGCCGCGCCGAAATCACTCGGCTGATTGATGTAGTCCGCGATGTTGTCAAAGCCCAGCACAACATCCTGCATTTGCCCTTGCTTGTCCGGAACCATGACCGAAACAATGCGTCCGCCGAAATTGGTTATGCAAACTTCCATGCCGGACGGATTTTTCAGGGTGTACAACTGAACGGGTTTGCCGTCGATTTCCGTTTGAAAGTTGGCGGGATTCAGTCCGGATAGGGTGAGCGTTCCTTGACTGCCCGGCGCACATGCTGTTACGGCGCAACAAAGGCCGATTCCCCGCAAAAGATTGTTTATGCGTTTCATGAATTATGGATTTTATTCTTTTAAGTGTTAATAATCAGCGGCAAAAATAAAATGAATCCGTGTAAAAAAGAAAAACCGTTCTATGTTATTCAGCAGAATTCTGTCATTATTATGCCGCTTTCGGCTAAATCTTATTAAAATGTATATGGTCTGTGTTTGCGGTTTGTTTATTCCACTTTGTGTGTTCCGTCGCATATCGTCACGTGATATACTTTGGGGATGTAACGGAACCGCTCTTTGAATCTGGTCCGTGTGTTTTCGATGAAGACATCACATAATTCGTTCTTTACCAGATTGATCGTGCAGCCGCCGAAGCCGCCTCCCATGATGCGCGAACCGGTGACGCCGCATTCCCATGCGCATTCGTTCAGGAAGTCAA
This sequence comes from uncultured Bacteroides sp., assembly GCA_964514145.1. Lineage (GTDB taxonomy): Bacteria > Bacteroidota > Bacteroidia > Bacteroidales > Bacteroidaceae > Phocaeicola_A. The sequence continues at coordinate 3,503 of CAZEPM010000026.1, read as the reverse complement.
GTTCTTCGCAACTGACTTCATACAGCTTGCTCATTCCCTGATGTGTCTCATACATTTTGATGCCTACCGTCTCATAGTCTTCCTCTTGCAGGGCTTCGGAGACGGCCAGGACGCGCCGGTTTTCTTCGATGACGTAGCGCGCACGCTTGTAATCTTCTCCGCTGATGTCGGCTTTTACGGATTCGAGCATGTCGGGAGACGCGTCACATAGGCAGGTTATTTCCGGATAATGTTTCTTGAGCGCTGTTTTTGCATTCTCGCAGTTCTGCCGACGTTCGTTGTAGGCGGAAGATGCCAGTTCGTGTTTTACGGCGGAGTCTATCAGAACAATGCGGTAGTCTTTCGGTGCGAAATGAAAATACTGATAGTCCAGATTGCTGCAGTTCAGGCGTATCAGCTGGTCTTTCTTACCGAATAACGAGGCAAACTGGTCCATGATGCCGCATTTGACACCTACGTAGTTGTGCTCGGTAGCCTGTCCTGCTTTGGCCAGTTCGAACCTGTCAAGCCGGTTGTCGCCAAACATGTCGTTGAGTGCGAACGCATACACGCTTTCCAAGGCTGCCGAAGACGACATGCCAGCACCTAAAGGGATGTCGCCGGAAAAGGCCGTGTTGAAACCTTTTACCTCGACGCCGCGTCCGATGAGTTCACGGCATATGCCGAAGATATATTTTGCCCAGCTTGTGCGGGGCATGTCTTCTTTGTTGAGTCCGAACTCGATGTAGTCTTTCAGATCGATGGAGTATGCACGCACTTTGTCGGTTCCGTTGGGTTTGACTTCAGCCATGATCTCTTTGTCAATGGCGCAGGGAAATACATAGCCCCCATTGAAATCAGTATGTTCACCTATGAGATTGATGCGTCCGGGCGAAACGTAGATTGAGCCGATGGTGCCGTCAAAATGTTTGATAAAACGACTTCTAACGTATTCTATATCCATAATATATATAGGGTTATAAGATGAAAAGATTATGCTTCGGTGCTAAATTTATATAGGGTTGTCTGTCGGTACGTATCTTCCGGTCGGAGCACGACACTTGGGAAGTAGGGATGATTGGGTGAGTCCGGAAAGTGTTGCGCCTCAAAGCAGATTGCGCTGCGATCGGGAAAGGTTGCCCCGTGAGCGCCCGTCATGTTGTTGTTCCAGTTTGCCGTATACATCTGTACGCCCGGCTCGGTCGTATAGACTTCCAGTGTCCGGCCGCTATGGGGTTCGATACATTTGGCCGCAAAACTCAGTTCGCCCACTTCCCGTTTGTTGAGCACATAGCAGTGGTCGTAGCCATGTCCGTAAATCAGCTGTTGGAACTCACTGTCTATGCGTTCACCTATTGTGTGCGGTGTGCGGAAGTCCATCGGAGTATTTTCTACCGAAGCAATGATGCCCGTAGGGATAGAGACTTCATTTGTTGGCAGATAGTGATCTGCATTGATGGTTACGATGTTGTTATGGATACTGGGAGACGGTCGGCCGATGCCTGCCAGACAAAAGAAGGCATGATGTGTCAGGTTGATAATCGTAGTGCGATCGGTTGTCGCCCGATAGTCGATGCGTAGTTCGTCGTTTTCAGTGAGGGTGTAACTCATGTAGATGTCAACCGTGCCTGGGAAACCTTCTTCGCCGTCTTTCGATTGATAGTAGAATTTGATGTGGTTGTCCGTGTGTGCCACAACGTCCCACACTCGTTTGTGAAAGCCCGTAGGCCCGCCGTGCAACGAATTTGGCCCATTGTTCGTAGCCAGTTGATACTCTTTACCTTCTAATGTGAATCTTCCTTGAGCTATGCGGTTGCCATATCGGCCAATGGTCGTACTCAACACACCGACCGGGCAGTTCATCAGATGGTCCAGACTGTCATGCCCTTGAATGATGTTGGCTTTTTTGCCGTGCTTGTCGGGAACGATGAGCGACAGGATGGCCGCACCATAGTTGGTTACTTCCATTTCAATGCGTGCAGTATGTAGATGATATAAGTCAACCGTTTTACCTTGAACTGTCCGTTGGAAATTCTCCCGCTTCATGGGAGCACAATAGGTCGTATGATCCATGGTAGTTTGATTTTAATAAAGTTGATATCTCGACAAATGTAGGCAACTTATTCGGGTTTCACAAGGATATGCCGTCGAAAAACGATCGAAACAGGTCGGCTACGACGAAACTACTGCCTCCAACGAAAATGAAATCCTCCGGCGAAGCGTCCCGACAGGCTGCTTCAAAGGCTTGCTGCACAGTGAAGTAACACTCACCTTGCAATCCTCTGTCTTGCGCCAGGCGTTGCAACTCGTCAGCCGGAAGTGCTCGCTGCACACAAGCTTGTGTGAAATAATAAGTCGCTTCACGTGGCAGCAGGGCAAGCACACCGGTCACATCTTTATCGCTGACCATGCCGAAAACCATGCGTAGTCGATCGTAGGTCTGTGTCTGTAGCTGATTGACCAGATAACGCATACCGCCAAGATTGTGCCCCGTATCACATACGACGGTCGGTGACTGTTGCAACCGTTGCCAGCGGCCTCGCAAGCCGGTCAATTCACACACCTGTGCAAATCCCTTGCGGACGGCTTGCTCACTGAGACGGATGCCTCTCCCGTCGAGCACCCGTAAGGCTGCCAATACCGTCTGCGTGTTTTTCTCCTGATAGAAACCGCCCAACTCACCTTGCAACGTGTCCCAGTGACGTGTTTCATACACCAGTCCGCCGTGTGCATTGGGCACAGCCGAACGAATCAGGTTTTCGTCTTCGGCAAACACAATGGGAGCATGCCGGCGTTCAGCTTGTTGTGCAAACACTGGGCGCGTTTCGGGTAAAGCCTCGCCAATCACCACCGGCACACCTTCTTTGATGATGCCGGCTTTCTCTGCCGCTATTTCGGGCAGCGTGTCGCCGAGGTATTGTACATGGTCAAAGCTGATGTTGGTGATTATGCTCAAAACGGGGTTGACAATGTTGGTGCAATCCAGTCGGCCGCCCAGCCCTGTTTCTACGACCGCAATGTCTACATTTGTCTCGGCAAAATAGGCAAAGGCGAGGGCAGTGGTCAGTTCGAAAAAAGAAGGTTGGAGCGGTTCGAAAAACGCGCGTTCTTTTTCCACAAAGCGGATTACGCGTGCTTTCGGAATAGGCTCTCCGTTGACTCGGATGCGCTCTCGGAAATCAATCAGATGAGGTGACGTGTAGAGTCCTACCCTGTAACCGGCACATTGCAGAATGGCGGCCAGCGTGTGCGAGCACGACCCTTTCCCGTTGGTGCCGGCCACATGAATGCAGCGGTAGCGGCGGTGTGGATGTCCGAAATGTTCATCGAGTCGGTAGGTATTTTCCAGTCCCTCTTTGTATGCGCTTTTACCTATCTGCTGAAACAGCGGTGCGCTTTCATACAGATAGGTCAGTGTTTCTTCGTATGTCATGACGTCTGTGTGTTTTTAGTTGTCGGAATACAGAAACAAAGGTAGTCGTTTTTCGGGCATATCGGCTGGGTTGGTAATGTTAAAAGTTGGC
>CAZEPM010000025.1:14103-19863 GCA_964514145.1 uncultured Bacteroides sp. | reverse complement strand
ATTATAAAGATAATATGACATCTAAAATGTGAAGATGAATAGAAAAAAGTAAATATTCTAAAGCATAGAGTTAAAAAACAAATAGGCTATTGAACTTTTTGAGTAAATTCGGGTATTAAGAACAAACAATGTGGTGAAACATGAAAGAAAAAGAAGAGGAAATCATAGAACTCTTTCGTGCAGACAAAGAAAAAGGTTTCAGATGTTTGATAAATTATTTTCAAGAACCGATCTATTGGCATATACGCCGGATGTTAGACAATCATGACGATACGGAAGATGTGCTACAAGAAACATTCTTGAGAGTATATAAACATTGGAAGTTGTTTAAAAGAACGAGCAAATTATCTACTTGGATATATAAGATAGCGACCAATGAGGTTTTTCGCTTCTTAGAACACAATAAGCAAACAAAGATATCGATTGAAGATGTCGGCAATGAGATTTGGACACAACTGGATGAAACAGACGATTCCAGCGAAGAACTTGAACGGACGTTACTCCTTGAAAAAGCCATTCGTCGACTCCCAGAACGACAGCAATTGGTCTTTAATCTTCGCTACTACGATAGGATGGAATATAGTGAGATGGCTGTAGTATTAAATACTCAGATAGAAACATTGAAAACCAATTTCTTTTATGCTAAAGAGAATATAAAGAAATATTTGCAAACACAGATGTAATATGAAAAATATTGATATTGAAGACAAAAAAAGAGAAATACCGTATCGGGTTCCCGATGGCTTTTTTGATACGTTTCCTGACAAGATGATGGAACGAATCAGAAAAGAATGTATGCGGCAGCGTATACGTAGAATTTGGATTTCTGTCGGTAGCATTGCAGCCATGATTATTGGAGGGGTGCTTTTTGTCAGATTGGGTTTTCAAGATACCATAGAAAAACAAAATTATCAAGAATTGGCCAGCATGTCCGGTTCTACAATTATGGGTCAATATATTAGGAATCTTTCGGATGAAGAATTGGAGTTACAACTTCAACTTTTTGAACTTGACGTAACATTGACACTCGACAATTATGAATAGTTTTTATTGTATAACTTAAAATGAAAAATTATGAACAAAAGATTAATGATGTTGATGGCTTTTGTAGCTGTATTTGTAAGTAGTACTTTAGCACAAAACGATGGTAAACGTGGAAAAGGAAGACGAGAAGACTTTTCTGAAATGCAGCTGAAGCAAGTAATTAAAGCATTGAAATTGGATAATGATAAGACGGCAGAATTTACAGCCCTATATCAAGAGTATCAGCAAGCATTGAAGGATTGCAATCAACCTTTGGAAGCAGGTAAGAAAGTATCGGAAATGACAGATGAAGAACTAGATCAGAAAATTAAAAACGATTTTGAGCAAGGACGTAAGATGTTAGAAGTAAAAGAGACTTATTATGATAAGTTTAAAGGTCTTCTGACAGTGCAACAGATAAATACGATGTATAATGTAGAGCGCATGAATATGAATCTCCTCAATGACGAACGGATGAATCGCCGAAACGATAATTCACGTAGAAGAATGCCGGAACGGGATGCATTTGGAGGCGGAGATGATATGATGATGGATTAATTCTAATTTTTATCTCTTACAAACACTGCTCAATTAATTAATCAGTTGCAATCCTACTGGGTTGCAACTGATTTCTTTGTATAAGAAAGTAAGTATTATAAGAAAAGGCACTACAAATAAGGAATGAGCTCTGATAGCCGTATGCTGTTCGACCCTTTGATCAAGATGTGAAAGCCTTCGGGTCGCTCCGCTTTCAAGGCTTGAACCACCTCGTCGACGTAGGCAAAGTGGTGCACTGCTGCCGCACACTGGACAGTGGCAAAGGCTTTGCCTACGAGCCACGTGCGGTCGAAGCCGTATTCGCTGAGTAAGTCGGCCACATGCTGATGTTCGTTTACACTATGTGTTCCCAACTCTTTCATGTCGCCCAGAATGACCATCTTGGGGCTGACCTTCATGTGGCAGAAGCTGGTCAAAGCCGTCGCCATGCTTGTTGGATTGGCGTTGTAGGCATCGACAATCAAGTGGTTATGCGTTGTGTGTACCAGTTGCGAGCGGTTGTTGGTGGGGATGTATGCCGTCAACGCTTCATCGATGTGCGTATCCAAAACTCCGAAGTAGCGTCCGACGGTCACCGCTGCCATCAAATTGTCGAGATTGTAAGTGCCTATCAAGTGGGTGGTTACTTCGTGCCATGGGCTGTTGTCGTGCCGCCAACGGAAATGAAGGAAAGGGGTGGCGGCCACGACCTCGCCACAGGCCATCAAAGTGGTCTTCGGATCCGGTGTTCCGTATCGAATTGTCGACAGTCCGGCAGCAATTGGCTCCAGATAAGGGTCGCCGTTGTGGAGGAAGACGACAGACTGTGGTTGGGTGCGCAGATAGTCGAACAGTTCTCCCTTGGTGTGAATCACGCCGTCGAAAGAGCCGAATCCTTCGAGATGGGCTTTTCCTACATTCGTAATGATGCCGTAATCGGGCTCTGCAATCTCTACGAGTTCTTTGATGTCGCCCGGGTGACTGGCTCCCATCTCGATGACGGCGATTTCATGTTCGGGTGTCAGCCGTAACAGGGTGAGGGGTACTCCAATGGCATTGTTGTAGTTTCCTTGTGTGTAGAGCACGCGATATTTTTTCATCAGCACGTGTGCAATGAGTTCTTTCGTTGTTGTTTTGCCGTTGGTTCCGGTAATGGCAAGGATTCGTGTAGCCAGTTTGCGTCGATGATAGTTGGCCAGTTTTTGCAAGACTTTGAGCGAGTCGTCCACGAGCAATAGCCGCTTGTCGGTCGGGTCAGCATAGGCTTCTTCGTCGATTACAGCATAGGCACATCCCATTTCCAGAGCCTTGCGAGCAAAGGTATTGCCGTTGAATCTGGCTCCCCTGAGAGCAAAAAAGACAGATCCTTCGGGGCAGTTGCGACTATCGGTCGTGATTTGTGGATGTTGCTGATAAAGACGATAGATTGATGATATCTCCATAAGATTGAAACTTTATTTCATCACAAAGATAGGCTTTTTCGGTTTATCTTTATTCGTGATCTCAATTATTGTATGTACTTTTGCGAAAACAAAATCCGACCGACATGAATCGATACTCCCTCAATATACACGGCAAACTGCTCGACTTACGCACTCCGTTGGCCATGGGTATCCTGAATGTTACACCGGACTCTTTTTATGCAGACAGCCGCCAACAGACAGCCGCCGATATCCGCCGGCGTTGTCACGAGATTGTGGGTGAAGGGGGTGCCATCATCGACATCGGAGCCTATTCGTCGCGCCCCGGTGCGACAGACATCAGCCAGGAAGAAGAGATGCGCCGCCTGCGTTTCGGTCTGAACATCTTGCGCGAAGTCTGTCCTGACGTTGTTGTGTCGGTCGACACGTTTCGGGCAGATGTGGCCGCCATGTGTGTGGAGGAATACGGTGTAGGCATCATCAACGATATTTCCGGCGGCGAGATGGATAAAAACATGTTTGCTACCGTCGCACGACTGCAGGTGCCTTATATTCTGATGCACATGCAGGGGACACCGCAAGACATGCAGCTAAGTCCACGCTACGACCATTTCCTGCCGGAGGTTTTCAGCTACTTTGCCCGAAAAATTGAGCAGCTTCATGCGCTTGGTGTCAACGACTTGATTTTAGATCCGGGCTTCGGATTCGGAAAAACGCTCGTACACAATTACGAACTCTTAGCCCATCTCGATGACTTCGCCCTTTTCGATCTTCCGCTTCTGGTCGGCATATCACGCAAATCGATGATCAACAGGGTGGTGGACTGCTGTCCGGAAAATGCGCTCAACGGCACGACCGTGCTCAATACCCTGGCACTCACCAAAGGTGCACACATTTTGCGGGTACACGATGTGCGGCAAGCCACCGAAGCCATTTGCCTGTTTGAGACCACCCTACACCCATCTATTGCTAACTAAATCCTATCATCCATGACCTTGAATTTCGGAATCAAAGATTTCATTGACATTCTCTCCGTAGCCCTCTTACTCTATTATGTTTACAAAATCATGAAAGAGTCGGGATCTATCAAAGTGTTCTCCGGCGTGCTTATCTTCATTGTCTGCTGGGTATTGGTATCCGTCATCTTGCAGATGCGACTGTTGGGTGCCATCCTCAACCAACTGGTGAGCATCGGCGCCATAGCTCTCATCGTGCTTTTTCAAGAAGAAATCAGACGCTTTCTTCTGTTATTGGGCTCGCACGAAAAGGTCAATCGGCTGATGCGCCTGCTCAAAGGTTTGAAGAAAGAAAGCACAGATCGCGCCGATATCATGCCCATTGTGATGGCTTGTATGAGCATGAGCAAACAGAAGGTGGGCGCACTTATCGTGTTCGAACGTTCGATTCCGCTCAACGATATTATCAGCACGGGTGACGTCATCAATGCCAACCTCAACCAACGTCTCATTGAAAACATCTTCTTTAAAAACAGTCCACTGCACGACGGTGCCATGATTATCACCCATAAACGCATCACGGCGGCGGGTTGCATCCTGCCCGTGTCACACAGTTTGGATATTCCCAAGAAACTGGGTCTGCGTCATCGTGCTGCGCTCGGTGTCTCACAGACAACCGATGCTTTGGCGGTTGTTGTATCTGAAGAGACCGGCGGTATCTCGATTGCTTATAAAGGCGAATTTTATCTGCGCCTGTCGGCCGAAAAGCTGGAAAGCTTCCTCACAAACGAACTCATTTAATCAGCTATCTCCCTGCTGTCAACCGCCGCGATGACTACACCCTAACTACCTCGTGACAAGGCCTCGACAACGTGCTGACAAGAGTTTGCCACTACGCTATCAAGGCCCTGAAAATCTTCCTGATTCCGTCATCAGATCTTACCTACCAAATCGATACCGGGTTTCAGTGTCTTTGCTCCTTTTTTCCAACGTGCCGGACATACCTCATCGCCATGCTCGGCCACAAATTGTGCCGCTTCAACCTTACGCATCAGTTCCTCAGCATTGCGTCCGATGTTGTTATCGTTGATTTCCACAATCTTAATCACGCCTTCAGGATTGACAACAAAGGTTCCGCGATGGGCCATGCCTTCTTCTTCAATCATCACACCGAACGCGCGAGTCAATGTACCGGTCGGGTCGGCCAACATGGGGAACTTGATTTGGCGAATCGTCTCGGAAGCATCGTGCCAAGCCTTGTGTACGAAGTGGGAATCCGTGCTTACGGAATAGACCTCTACGTTCATTTCCTGAAACTGTTCATACACGTTTGACATATCGAGCAACTCGGTCGGACAGACAAACGTGAAATCGGCCGGATAGAAGAAGAAGATAGCCCACTTACCTTTGATGTCTTCGTTGCTAACGGTGATAAACTGATCTTGATGATAAGCCTGAACCTTAAATTCAGGTACTTTTGAATTGATAATCGGTATCATGTCTTTTAGTTTTAAAAAGTGATTAATAGTTTAATGATTTTATTTTTGTAATCATTGTAAAAACAAAAGTACACGATCGTTTCTATACGTACAATACCTAGATGTAGGTATATTTACCTAAAAATTACATCCGGAAATAAGCAAATTACCCTTGAATTTGATTTCTATCAAGATTTGCACTCTCCCTATAAGTAGTGAGTGTCAGGTTTATCGGTCAAACCGAACAGGTATAAAAAAGAAAAAGAGCTTTCTTAACTGATAACAAGAAAACTCTTTTACTTTATTATAAAAACAAGAAAAAATAATTCTTATCTGCCGCCGCCG
>CAZEPM010000025.1:0-14003 GCA_964514145.1 uncultured Bacteroides sp. | reverse complement strand
ACTCTTTTACTTTATTATAAAAACAAGAAAAAATAATTCTTATCTGCCGCCGCCGAAGCCGCCGCCGAAGCCGCCGCCGCCGCCAAAGCCGCCGCCGCCGCCAAAGCCACCGCCGCCGCCGAAGCCGCCGCCGGGACCACCTTCCGGCCGATTCTGACCACTGCTACGCGAGCTTTTACCGCCAAAGATGTTCAGCCTGTAAATGAAATGCAACATGCAATAACTGTTAATAGCGTTATACTCCGTATCAGTACGCCTAGAGGCCGTAATACTACGACTTACGTTGCTTTGATTGTGCAAAATGTCGAAAACCTGAAATGTCAGAGTCGCAGCATTGCCTTTTAAGAAGCTCTGTGAAAGCTGCGCATTCCAAATCAGTTCATCCGTATTCATCGATGCGCTGCTGTAACCACGCCGGCTGCTGTTGCTGAGATTCGTGGTCAGCTCCATATTCCATGAGAAACGCACCGTAGCTTCACCACCGTATGAGAAGTCATACGTATTCATGTTGTTACTTTCCTGCAATTTATTGTTTACATCACTATATCGGATTGTTCCGTTAATGCCCACATCAAACCAGTCGCTGCGATAATTAAACCGCGCTGTTTCCGATAGGGTCAGATTGGTTGTTGTATTCTTCAACGACTCAGTGTCTTGTGTCAGAAAAGCAACCTGATTTGAATAACGTCCCATCAAAGAATTATTGAAAGTGAATTTCTGATTCTTCAGAGCGGTGCTGAATACGTTCATCAACATGGCATTCCAGTTACCATTGATGTTTTCCGGTTGGGTGGTGCGTACACCAGTCGTTGCATCATAAGTCATTCGCGAACTAATGGAGTTCAACGTATTCGAATATTCTGCACGTACCATAATATTACGCTGATATATCGGGTCGAATGTTGAGAATTCGCCATTGACATTATGGGTATATGACGGTTTTAATCCCGGATTACCTCGCGTAATGTTCAACGGGTCCGAATCATCCGTAATATCCAAAAGGTCTGTCATGCTCGGCTGACTGGTTTGGCCGCGATAACGAACGCGTAATTGGGTCTGTTTGCTCCAACGATAACGAAAATCAATGTTAGGCGACCAGTTAATTACGTTGCGAACAACGACGGTATCAATTCCCTGATACTTATATTCCATGTGCGATTCCTGAGGCACGTAGTTAACACCAATATTCAAACGATATTTATCGCGTATCAAACGAAAGGTCAATGAAATGTTATGAATATAGTTGGTATATTCGGCATAACGGCTTAAGTCATCATCTCTATTCGACTCGTCATTATAACCTGATGGCAGATTCGGGAACTCAAAATCACCTACATTGTAAGTTGAGCGATCACTTTCCGAGTAACGATATTGGAAATTATAGCGCAACTGCAGATAAGCTCCTTTGAATAAGGGCTCGTTATAGGCTATCTGAGCTGAATAGTTCTGACTCGTAGTAGGCGTCACCGAGTAACGATTAATGGCTTCTTCCGCATCTTCAGCGCTTTCTGTATCAAGAAAATACTGGATGCGTGACCAAGAGATTGATTCAGATTTTCCATCCGAATATTCCGCTGATCCGCGCAAGGTGATGCTTCGTCCGTTGCTACTCAACCGACGGAACCACTGCAGTTCGAGCTTAGCAGTAGTGGAATAGCTCGTGTTGCTAGACTGCACGTGGTTACTGTTTACCTTGATATCATCCAACGACGAGTCATCCAATTGATCTAATGGATCTGAAATACCACTGATGGCATAAGGGTCTGAATTAAATGTAGCCGACTGATTGTTTGACACACTCTCGTCGCGGCCATAAGAGAACTCCGGCCGAATCAAGATGTTTGTCAGCGTATCGGGTTTCCATTCTATCTTAAAACGTGTATTGAAGTTGTTCGAAGCAGAAATCCCTTGACTGACGGAATTTTCAAAGGAGCTGGTTTCACTCAAGAACGTTTCACTGCTGCTTTTCGACTGATTCTCGTTTTTATCATAACGGAAACTGGCATTACCATTCACCTCCAGCGTCTCGTTTTCTGAATTAAAATCCACACCGGCTTCCTTACGCACAAACAATCCTCTGTTTCCCCGGCCGCGTCCGCTGATACCTCGGTCGTTTACGTTGTTCATGCTTCCCATCACCGTAACTCGGTTTGCATCGCTAAACCTGCTGACCATCGCTTTCGTCAGATAGCGGCTTTTCGTACCGCCTGCCAAGTCCGCATTACTGATCCAACTATGATTTATTTCTTTCTTTACAGACAAATCGATTACGGTTTCTTCTTCTCCGTCTTCAATTCCGGTAATACGTGCCATATCCGACTGACGCTCGTATGTTTTCAGGTTCTCAATCATATCCACAGGAATATTTTTCAAAGCCATTTCCTGATCGTCACCAAAAAACTCTTTTCCGTTGAGTAAGATTTTGCTTACCGATTTTCCGTTGATCGTAATATTACCGTCATCATCGATCTCGGCACCCGGCAGTTTCTTGATTAATTCTTCAATCATTGAGCCTTCGGCCACATTATATGCCGCCACATTAAACACCACGGTATCCTCTATCATCTGTACCGGCGGAGCATAGGCCACAATCACAGTCTCGTTCATCAGAACAGCATCTGCAGACAACTCAATCTTTCCCACATTCAATCTCGGTTTTGAGGCAACTAATTGCAGAGATTTGAATTGAGGAACATAACCGATAAAGGAGACTTTTAATACATAATTTCCCGGAGCTATACCCGACAACTGAAATGCGCCATTCCGTCCTGTTACAGCACCTTTCACAAAAGAACTGTCTTGCGCCGTGAGCAATTGAACAGTAGCCTGCCCCATTGCTTCGTTTTGATCTGTATCCCATACAACTCCCGATAGAGTAATTTTGTTAGTCTGTGCCTGCGCCATAAGAAAGAACAAACATAACAAACAGAAAAGAGCTAAATTCTTTTTCATAATCACGTTTACCACTATTATTAACGTTTTGCGTTTTTACTTTCTTCACTTTGACCTTTTAAACTTACAAAAGTTCAACCGTATGTGTTTTTTTTCACAGTATTAGTTTCCTTTTTATTTTTATCAACTAAATTTTAAGTAATCAATACAGAACCGACCGAATTGCAGGTATGGGAATAAATATGAATGCCCGCCCGCAAATTTCCAATAAATAAGGATGGAATGCAGAGGAATAATTTGTAATCTATCCAACCGGATAGCCGAAACTACCCAACCGGATAGCCGAAACTACCCAACCGGGTAGCTGAAACTACCCAACCGGATAGCCGAAACTATCCAACTGGGCAGCTGAGACTATCCAACTAGGTAGCCGAAACTACCCAACTGGGTAGCTGAGATTATCCAGCTAGGTAGTCGAGATTATCCAACCGGGCGCGCATCCGTTTTCGGCCGTGACTATCCCGGCATCTGTCTGTCGGAGGGTTTCGTATGGTGTGGTTTGTGATGAAGGAATCGGTTTGTCAGAGATGGGCTACTTGCTGTGGCGGGATTGATGTCGACTTTCGTTAGATTCGGTTTCGGTTATACGGCAATGATCGCTTTTCTATTTATATCTTTCCGGGAGTGTTTGTTGTATGGCGTCGTACGCCTTTTTCATCGTTGTGCGAACATCTTCCATACCTTGTCCTTGCGGCATGATGGGGTCGAGTATGGTCAGAGTCAGACGATGTCGTTTGATGAATCCTCCTGTGCAGGGTAAGATTTCAAACGAGCCGGTAATCATCAGGGGAACAACCGGCAATTGTAATTCGTCTGCTAATTGGAAGGCTCCCTTTTTGAATGTGCTCATTTTACCGGTATGTGTCCGACTGCCTTCGGGGAATACAACCAGTGAGGTTCCGTTGGTCAGTGTCGTACGTGCATGTTCGATTGTTTCTTGGATTTTCTTGGGTCCGGACTTGTCTACAAAGATGTGGCCGGCAGATTGACATGCTTTGCCGACAAAAGGGATGTTGCGTAACGATTTTTTCATCATCCACTTAAAATTACGTCCAAGAAAACCATAGATTAAAAATATGTCGAATGCGCCCTGATGATTTGCTACGAAGATGTATGACTTATTGCGTGCGACAACCGGATTGTTTGTGATGTGGACGGGTATCAGTAGAATGTAACATACTAGCCGAGACCAAATCCTTCCCGGATAATATCCCCAAAAATGGGCATTGCCTATGAATGAACCGATAATTGTTACCAAAGCTGTGAGTATCGTCAATACAAGCAGAATAGGCAAAGCAATGCATATTTGATATATGCGATAGATGAATGTCTTCATTATGATTTTGAATTCTTATTTTCCTGTTTGCAAAAGTAGATAATTTTTTACTTCGCACGCAAGGTTATGACCGTAATTTCCGGCCAGGCTCCATAGCGAAAAGGAATCATGACTTCACCGATTCCGGGATTCACATAAAGAGATTGTCCGTCTTCTTCATACATACCGGCACTTTCCGTAAAGAACCAGGAAGCGGGCGTATGGCCAAAAATACTGAATTGCATGGCATGGGTGTGACCGGATAGCATGAGCGGAATATCTGTGTCGGGAAGCACTTCCTGTCGCCAGTGGGTAGGGTCGTGACTTAGCAGAATGCGGAATAATCCTTCTGTTCCCTGCATTGCACGAGGCAGATCTCCTCGCTGAAGATGCGGCCGAAAGCCTTCATTCTCTACACCAATAAGAGCTATGCAGGTATCACCACGATGAATGAGTGCATGATCATTGTTTAACATGTGCCATCCCATACGTGTCTCACGTGCAATAAGATCTTGCAGATTGTTAGCTTGAGCTTCAGGAGTCTGCCATCTCAGATATGGGCTGAAGTCATGATTCCCTAAAACAGAGTATACGCCATCGGGAGCATGCAGGCGTGAAAGAATGTCTTCTACACCATTGAGTTCTGTTGCCCGGTTGTTAACTAAATCGCCTGTAAAAACGATGATATCTCCCTGTTGGGCATTGATGCTGTCAATCAGTCGTTCTACTTGGTGACGGTGTTTGGCTATTGTTCCGATATGCAAGTCTGAAAACTGCACAATCCGATATCCGTCAAAAGTTTCCGGAATATCTTCTGAATAATAGGTTATTTGTTTGACCTTATAATGTTTCCATCCTCCCAATGTTCCATAGAAAACTATCCATAAGCTCCATAATCCTACAATGATTCCCAGACTTGCACCGACCATACGGATCGGACGCCAGATGAATCCGCCTAATTGTCCGACTAAAGCGAACAGACAGAAAAGAGTCTTAGGAACGACAATAGCCATATAGATAATGATGTAAATGCCTGTAAGTTGCACTTGTGAATTATTGAACTTTTCGCAAAACACTAATCCTAATTGGGCAAGCATAAGCAATATCGTAGGAGCCCAATAAAGCAGACGGAGACTGTTCCGTTTTGTGACCCGACAGATAAATCTCACATAGATATACCAATCCGTTAAGATTGCCAGAGCCAATAGAAAGAAACTGATTCTGAATAGCATGGTTATATATTGTTTTTTAATCTGATTATGAAGATAGGTTAGCCGCTAAAAACTTACGTGCGTCCTCTAGTGTAAATCGCCGACGGGCTGCGTAATCCTGAAGTTGGTCATTTCCGATTTTACCTACGGAGAAATAACGTGCCTCAGGATGAGCTATCATGAGGCCACAGACAGATGCTTTAGGAGTCATGGCTCCGTTTTCTGTCAAGTGAATACCTATTTGATTCATATTGAGCAGCTCATCAAGCAAAAAGCTGATAGACTGGTCGGGAAGTGATGGATAACCGATGGCCGGACGGATGCCTTGATATTCTTCGCGTAACAATTGACGAATGGTGAGTTGTTCGTCTGGCACATATCCCCAAAGTTCCTTACGGACATATTCATGCAGACGTTCGGCTGTTGCTTCCGCTATACGTTCAGCCAATACTTGCAGAAGCATCTGACGATATGGGTCTTGCTCTTCAATTTGTTCCAATGCCTGATCGACGGTTGTTGCAAAGACGCCTACCATATCAGATTGTCCACTTTCTATAGGGCGGACAAAATCACTTAGGCATAAATAGGGATCATCGACCCGTTTTACACGTTGTTGGCGCAATAATGGGATAACAATCTCATCGAGCAGTAAATTATCTCCGATTGAGTTTGCACGACACAGACGGAAAACTGCATGTGACCGATAGTCACTATCCAATTGAGACAGTAGCTTGTTTGCTTCCTTAAATAGTCGGAGAGCTTCAGCAGCCTTGGGCTGTTCGGTTTCTGAAAACTTCTGCAACCAGTGGGCTTGACATGCATCACACCCGTGAATATCAGCAATCGAAGCAAAACGAGGCCCAAATCCCCACGCATGGAAAAAATAAATCCAATTGAAATAGTCGGTCAGTTCGTGAACGGAATAATGTATAACAATTGTTTTAGACAGATTTTGCATGATTACCACTCTACTGATGTAATGAAAATTTGTTTTAACGTTCAAACTCCAGTGCCTGTCCACGACACGTATCATCCAATTGCCCGTCAGCATAGACCATACAGCCATTGACCCACGTCCGTTCTACTTTCCAATCGAAGGTATGGCCTTCCAATGGGCTCCAACGGCATTTGCTCAAAATCGTATCGTTCGTAACAGTCCACGAAGCGTGTGGACGTACCATTACAAGGTCAGCCTGATAGCCTTGACGAAGGAATCCACGTCGGCGTATTTGGAACAGTTTGGCAGGAGCGTGACACATTTTCTCTACAACATCCGGCAACGTAAGTATTCCCTGATCGGAAAGTTCTAACATGGCTACAAGTGAGAATTGTATCATGGGCATACCTGACATCGCGCCCAATGCACCTCCCTGTTTTTCTCTCAATAGGTGAGGGGCATGGTCGGTGGCTATGACATCAATGCGACCATTGGTCAATGCCTGACGTAAACTGTCACGATCGATACGAGCCTTTATTGCAGGATTACACTTAATGCGTGCCCCCAATGTTGCGTAATCATCGTCAGTAAACCATAGATGTGCCACACAAGCTTCAGCAGTCACTCTCTTTTCTGTGAGAAGAACCGTTTCCAAGAGAGAGAGTTCACGAGCTGTAGTAAGATGGGCTATGTGAAGCCGAGCTCCGGTTTTGTGTGCCAGTTCTACAGCCAATGCCGACGAACGATAGCATGCTTCTTCACTTCGAATCTGAGGATGGAAATATATATCTGGATCGTCACCGTGAAATTGGCGAAAAAGGCGTGTATTATTGGCTATGATGTGCTGATCTTCACAGTGTGCCACGATGATCATCCCGGCTTCTTTGAAAATCGTGTGTAAACTGTCCGTCCGGTCGACAAGCATATTGCCGGTACTCGAACCCATAAACAACTTAATGCCACATACGTGCTGACGATCCAACTGATCGAACAAGACAGCATTGGTATTGGTTGCCCCAAAATAGAAGGAATAATTCACTCGGCTTTTGGCTGCCGCCATTTGTTGTTTGTCGGTAAGTGCTTCAAGCGTGGTTGTCTGCGGCAATGTATTGGGCATATCCATATATGAGGTCACACCACCGGCGGCGGCGGCACGACTTTCGGTTTCGATATCCGCTTTATGAGTCAAACCGGGATCACGAAAATGTACATGGTCGTCAATAACCCCCGGAAGTAAATAAGAGCCCCGACCGTCTATGCAGGTATGACAAGTTGCAGACGGACATTTATCCGGACGAAGAATTTCAGCAATCTGTTCGCCATCTATAACGAGTGCGCCTTTCGCCACCTGTCCTTCGTTGACCAAATATACGTTGTCAATCAGTGTACGTGCCATAATTTATCTGTTTTAACGAGAAAAGATTATTTGTTTTCACGCGGGTAATGTTTAAAAAGACTTTCCCACTTTAAACGAATCACTCCGAACAAAGCTTCACCAAAAATACTGCTGTTCATCTTCGAAGATCCCAATTCTCGATTAATAAATATAACCGGTACCTCCTTGATGCGGAAACCATACTTATATGCCGTATATTTCATTTCGATTTGGAAAGCATATCCCTTGAATCTGATTTTGTCGAGTGGAATTGTTTCTAACACAATCCGGCGATAACATTTGAAACCGGCAGTCGTGTCGTATATAGGAAGGCCGGTAATGAGACGCACATACCTCGAAGCAAAATATGACATCAGAACCCGTCCCATAGGCCAGTTTACCACATTGACACCACTTACGTACCTTGATCCGATAGCCACGTCGTAACCCTCGTCAGAACAAGCCGCATACAAGCGAGGCAAGTCATTGGGATTGTGTGAGAAATCAGCATCCATTTCAAATATATAGTCGTATCCGTGTTCGATACTCCATTTAAATCCGGCAATATAAGCCGTACCCAATCCCAGTTTCCCTTGCCGCTCAATCATAAAAAGCCGGTCAGAAAAGTTCTTTTGCAAATCTTTTACAATATCAGCCGTACCATCTGGCGATCCGTCATCAATGATCAAGATGTGAAATGACTGCTTTTGTTTGAAGATAGCGTGGATAATCTTTGCTATGTTTTCTTTCTCGTTGTACGTTGGGATGATGACAACGCTATCAGCTTTAGGGTTTTGGCTCATAACTTTCCAAGGTATATACGTTACGTGCAAAGGTAGTGAAGTTGCTTTTTCTTGCCAAGCATAAAATGAGGAAATATATGTGGGTAAAAGAGATAAACACGCTGTACGATCTCTTTCAGTTTACAAACAGGGCAGACAAATAAAAAACTCTCCACAACAGAAAACTTTTCTCATTGAGGAGTGAAGTCTCTGATTGTGGAGAGCCGGCGTTATGTAAATGAAGATACCTATCGTATCATAATACTTTCTTATATAGTTCAAGAATGATTTCTTCGGTTACTTCGCGCGGGTTACCTGGTGTACAAACATCCGCAATCGCTGCTGCTGCCAGTTTAGGAAGGTCTGCTTCTTTGATTCCCAATTCGGAAAGATGTTGCGGAATACCTACTTTGATTGAAAGTGCTCTTACTGCATCTACAGCAGCCTGAGCTGCTTCTTCCTTGGTCATATTGTCTTTGTAGACGTTCATGGCTTTCGCAATCTCGGTGTATTTGTCAAGAGCTGCCGGGGCATTGAATTCCATGACGGTGGGGAGCAACAGTGCGTTGGCTACTCCATGTGGGATATCGAAGATGGCACCTAACGGGTGAGCCATGCCATGAACGGCTCCTAATCCGACATTCGAGAAGGCCATGCCTGCAATGTATTGGGCAATTGCCATACCGTTTCTGGCTTCAACATTTGTAGGTTCGGATACGGCTGTTTCCAGATAGCGTGTAATCATTTCGATTGCCTTGATTTCGAACATGTCGCTCATCTCCCATGCGCTTTTGGTGATAAGGCCTTCGATGGCGTGTGTCAGCGCATCGAGTCCTGTAGATGCTGTGAGACTTTTGGGCAACGTGTACATTAGTTCGGCGTCAACAATGGCAAGGGCTGGTATATCATTTGGATCGACACAAACCATTTTCTTTTGATGTTCCTCGTCGGTGATTACATAATTGATTGTGACTTCTGCAGCCGTTCCTGCCGTTGTGGGCAATGCGATGATGGGAACTGATTTCTTCTTTGTCGGGGCTACTCCTTCCAAAGAGACTACATCGCTGAATTCCGGATTGTTCGAGATAATGCCAATTGCTTTAGCTGTATCGATAGAAGAACCTCCACCAATGGCCAGTATAAAGTCTGCACCAGATTGGGCAAAAGCTTGCACACCGGCTTTTACATTGGCAACAGTCGGATTAGGTTTGATCTCACTAAAGATTACATAAGGGATGCCGGCGCTTTCGAGCACTTTAAGCACTTTTTCTGCTACGCCGAATTTAATCAGTTCTTTGTCTGTTGTCACAAATGCTTTGTTGAGTCCCAAACGTTTGATTTCTTGTGGCAACACTTCGCGTGCGCCCGGACCGAAGTATGACACTTCATTAAGTACGAATCGATTAATCATTAGTGTTTATAAATAAGAAGTTAGTTATTTAGTTATAATGTTAACAAGACAAAGGAAATCAAAATATTTAATTCATCACTTATTCTTTAGCAAATATTATTTATTTACTTTTGCGTCCGATTTTGTAATTCTATGGATATATCGTCATTGCAAGCTATTTATGCCGCCCATCCCCATGTGAAAGCGTTTGCGGCCGTGTGGGGGAAAGACTCCGTTCGGACCTTGTTTCTGCAAGGGATGAATGCTTCGTCGGCTTCCTTGTTTTTTTCTGCTTTCATCAATCAGCATCATACTCCCATATTGTTTATTCTCAATGATTTGGAAGATGCGGGCTATTTCTATCACGATTTGGTTCAGATCAATGGAGAGTCAAACGTGTTGTTCTTCCCGTCGTCCTATCGGAGGGCAATTAAATATGGGCAAAAGGATGCGGCAAACGAAATCTTGCGTGTAGAAACTCTCAGCCGGCTGCAGAAAAATGACAAGGCGACTTACATCGTGACCTATCCTGAAGCGCTGGCCGAGAAAGTGGTATCGAAAAAATCATTGGCTTCGCAAACCTTATCATTGGAGCAGGGAAGTCAGAAAGATCCGATCGAAGTAGCACAGATTTTGTTCGACTTCGGCTTCGAGCGGGTAGACTACGTGTATGAACCCGGGCAATATGCTGTACGCGGAAGCATCATCGACGTCTTTTCCTACTCTTCGGAATATCCTTACCGCATCGACTTCTTTGGCGATGAGATTGAGAGCATACGAACATTCGAAATTGAAACTCAGCTGTCGAAAGAAAAGAAATCACACGTGGCCATCGTGCCAAACATGGGTGGTCACGATGGTGACAAGGTGTCGTTTCTCGACTTCCTCGCACCAGACACGCTACTTGCCATCAAAGACCTCCATTGGACAACTGAGCGCATCGAAGCCATACATGGCGAAACTCTGTCTCCGCAGGCTACGCTAGCCTATGCGACTGAAGAAGGACTAGAGCGCGTCAGCTTGCCGGACACCCTGAGCGGAGAAACTTTTGCTCGACAGATACAGGTCTTTCGGCGCGTGGAGTTTGGCAATAAACCGACGGAAACCCCCGACGCCACACTAACTTTCGACACCACGCTTCAGTCCATCTTCCACAAAAATTTCAATTTGGTTTGCACCGCTTTGCAGGACTACCTGAAGCGCAACTATCGAATCTATATTCTTTCCGACAGCGTAAAACAAATCGACCGAATCCGAGCTATATTCGAGGAGCGAGGCAACAGCATTCCTTTCACGCCCGTAGAGAAAACCCTTCATGGAGGATTTGCAGACAATACCCTGAAACTGTGCATCTTCACAGACCATCAGATATTCGACCGCTTTCACAAATACAGTCTCAAGAGTGACAAGGCACGGAGTGGAAAAGTTGCGTTGACACTCAAAGAGCTTAACAAATTCGAGCCGGGGGATTATGTGGTGCATATCGATCATGGCATCGGACGCTTTGCCGGACTGGCACGTATTCCCAACGGGAATTCCACCCAAGAAGTCATCAAGCTGATTTATCAAAACGACGATGTGGTATTCGTCTCTATTCACTCACTGCACAAGATAGCCAAGTATAAAGGAAAAGAAGGAGAGTTACCACGCTTGAACAAATTGGGAACGGGAGCATGGGAAAAGCTAAAGGAAAGGACTAAAACTAAGATAAAAGATATTGCCCGCGACCTTATTAAACTTTACGCACGCCGTTGCGAAGAAAAGGGATTTAGATACAGTCCTGATTCTTTCCTGCAACACGAGCTTGAAGCCAGCTTCATCTACGAAGATACTCCCGATCAGCTGAAAGCTACTCAAGAGGTGAAGGCTGACATGGAGAGCGACCGACCGATGGACCGACTGATTTGCGGTGACGTGGGATTCGGAAAAACAGAAGTGGCTATTCGGGCGGCCTTCAAAGCTGTGTGCGATAACAAGCAAGTAGCTGTACTTGTACCCACAACCGTATTGGCCTACCAACACTATAGTACCTTCCGAGACCGGTTGAAAGACTTCCCTTGTAAGGTTGAATACCTGAGCCGGGCACGCAAAGCCTCCGACACACGATGCGTCCTGAAAGAGCTGAAAGAGGGAGAAATCAATATCGTCATAGGCACACATCGTCTCATTGGCAAAGACGTGATCTTTAAAGATCTCGGACTCCTGATTATCGATGAAGAACAGAAGTTTGGCGTAGCCGTAAAAGAAAAGCTGAAACAGTTCAAAGTCAATGTCGATACACTCACCATGACCGCCACACCCATCCCACGTACTTTGCAATTTTCACTCATGGGAGCACGCGACATGTCCGTCATCCAGACACCGCCTCCAAACCGTTACCCTATACAGACCGAAGTACACACCTTTAACGAAGAAATTATTACCGAAGCCATCAACTTTGAAATGAGTCGGAACGGACAAGTATTCTTCGTCAACAACCGCATCGACAACCTGATAGAACTCAAGGCACTGATTGAACGACTCATCCCTGACGTACGGGTCTCAATCGGACACGGACAGATGCCGCCCGACGAATTGGAAAAAGTGATTCTCGGATTTGTAAACTACGATTATGACGTCCTGTTAGCTACGACCATCATTGAAAACGGAGTCGATATCCCAAACGCCAATACCATTATCATCAACCAAGCACAAAACTTCGGGCTCAGCGACCTTCATCAGATGCGGGGCAGGGTAGGACGAAGTAATCGAAAAGCTTTCTGCTATCTGCTTGCACCATCTCTCGCAACCCTGCCACAAGAATCTCGACGCAGACTGCAAGCACTTGAGAATTTCGCCGACCTCGGAAGTGGCATACACATCGCTATGCAAGACCTCGACATAAGAGGAGCCGGAAACCTACTTGGAGCTGAACAGAGCGGATTCATAGCTGACCTTGGTTATGAAACCTATCAGAAGATACTCAACGAAGCCATCACTGAACTGAGGAACAATGAATTCACTAAACTCTATGAAAACCAGCAATCCATCAACGAAAAACAACTTGCTAACGCTGAACAGTTTGTGAACGATTGCACACTCGAAAGTGACCTCGAACTCTTCCTGCCCGAAACCTATGTACCCAGTAGTAGCGAACGCATGCTGCTCTACCATGAACTCGACAGACTAGAGCGCGATGAAGACCTGTTAGCCTATCGCCATCGTCTCGAAGACCGATTCGGAACACTCCCCAAGCCGGCCCAAGCACTACTCCAAGTTGTACCCATGCGGAAACTAGGCAAACAACTAGGTGTAGAGCGCATCTTCCTGAAAAACAACCGCATGTTACTCTATTTCGTAAGCAATCCAAACAGTCTCTACTATCAGAGTCGAGCATTTGACAAAATACTCGCTTTCCTAATGAATCATCCGCGCCAATGCAGTTTGCGCGAACAAAATGGTAAACGCAGCCTTGTGATTCAGCCGGTGACTGACATTGGGCAAGGAGTATCTCTACTGAAGGACATCTGCAATACGGAACTCTAATCCTACATCTTTTAATATGAGTGTTGGCCGGACAGATATTACTCTCCATCATATTTATAGTTATTTCTTTGTTATTGTTCCGTGACTATGTTCGGTTCGTATGAAAAAACGTTCGAAATGCTTGACGGTATTGATTTTTTACAGTATATTTGCAGCACAAATTGAAATCGGGGTATTAGCTCATCTGGCTAGAGCGCGACACTGGCAGTGTCGAGGTGAGCGGTTCGAGTCCGCTATGCTCCACATAGAAACTGCTGACTATCAAAAAGTTAGCGGTTTCTTTTTTTTAGGTAGCGTTAAGGGGATATATGTGTGACACTATTGTTTTTGAGACGTGTCATTCTCAGAACCCGAAACATCTTTCCCGATAACTCTCCATACACATCCATAAACAATCCTTGAGTCTGAAATCATATTTTTCCTCCAGTGTACTCAGGAATGTTTCTCATGTCGTAAAGGCACGCGCATCGGCTTACAGCAGCTTCTGTGCCCGTTCCAGTGCCACGTTGATGTTGG
>CAZEPM010000024.1:0-20304 GCA_964514145.1 uncultured Bacteroides sp. | reverse complement strand
GCCAAAACATGTACGGCGGACAGGGCCGGCCAATCTGCTGTCCGGCTATGGCCGGTGTTCTGTCCGGCCTTGGACAAGAAGCCGTTTAAATGGGACTGACTAATTGTCCGTGTTAATGTTCTTGATTAACGTACGGTCGATGACATCCTCTACGTAACGAGCCGGAAGGAGTTCGTATCGTTTCATCCAGCTGACTACGGAATCTGCGGTTTGTTGGTCTACGAATCGTGCTGCATGATAGGTTGCAATTTTATAAGGAGGTTCCCACGAGCCGCCAAGACCTGCTGCACTTGCGGCCTTGCGATACCACAAATCCGTCGGTTGATTGTTGATATAGTCGACGGCTTTATTGTAACCGATAATCAGCTTCCTGATGAATTCGTTTTTCTCATTCAATGCTTGCCGACTGAATGCCGTGACGCTGAGCGTTTGATTCAGCGGTTGGAAAGCATATAATTTTAAACCACCTTCACGAATGGCTTGTGTAGCATACGGATCTTGAAGGATGGCACCGTTGACTTGTTGATTGATAAGCATTTCCAGTCGTGTAACCGGATTGCCGATACTTGGCTTGTTGACTTCGTCGGTAGTCAGTCCGACCGCATGTATCAGATAGTCAGCCAAATAGTCGGACTCGGCATAGCTGCTTACAGCTATGCTTTTTTCATATAGCTGATTTATGTGGAGCAGTGAAGAGTCTGGTGAGCCTATGAGATAGAAACAACTTTCATTAGCCATTACCGGATGGATTTTGTTTCCTTGTGCAGAAAGGAATAAGGCATCCATCAGCGAGAGGACGGCACCGTCGATTTCTCCTTTTTTGTATGTGGTGTCGAGTTCTGTCTTTGTTTGTAAACAACGTAACTCTACTCTGACTTGCAGAGAATCGTAATAGCCGTTTTGTTGAGCTACGAAATAGGGAAGGATATCACTTGACGGGAAAAAACCGATAGTAAGGTCGGGCCGGATTCCGCTTGTTTGTTTGTTTCGCTGACAAGAGGTGCAGAGTCCTAATAGGAAATAGAGGCATAGGATGTATGAAAGTTTCATGTGCAGCATACAGCTGAAATAAATTCTAGAAATGTAAAATGACACCGATAATATGGATAAGCTGTGTCTTTATCCGTGTTATCGGTGTCATTCTCGTCTTTTAATGAATAATAATAATATAATATGGAATGCTAAAGTTATTTACCTTGAATCGCAGCAATTCCCGGAAGAATCTTACCTTCAATAGCCTCGAGCAACGCGCCACCTCCTGTAGATACGTATGATACTCCGTTTGCCAAACCGAATTTGTTGACACATGCTACGGAATCTCCACCTCCGACAAGTGAGAATGCACCGTTTTTAGTGGCTTCAGTGATGGCTTCGCCTACGGTACGTGAGCCATGAGAGAAGTTATCAAATTCGAATACACCTGTTGGGCCGTTCCACAAAATGGTTTTAGATTCTTTGATGACATTGGCGAAAAGTTTTTCTGATTCCGGTCCGATGTCCATGCCCTCCCATCCGTCCGGAATTTCTTTTGAGAGAACAATCTGTGTGTTAGCATCATTAGAGAAAGAATCACCTATTTTTGAATCAACAGCCAATACGAGATTAACCTGATTGTCTTTTGCTTTCTTCAAGATGTCTAAAGCAAGATCGAGCTTGTCGTTTTCACAGATGGACGATCCGACGTTGCCTCCCATGGCTTTCATAAATGTGTAAGTCATACCACCGGCAATGATTAGATTGTCGACCTTGGTCAGCAGATTTTCGATGATATCAATCTTCGTAGACACTTTGGATCCGCCCATGATAGCAGTAAACGGACGTTGGATGTTGTTCATTACTTTGTCTACGGCATTGACTTCTTTTTCCATCAAATAACCGAACATTTTGTGCTCAGCATCAAAATAATCGGCAATTAAAGCGGTAGAAGCGTGTGCACGGTGAGCTGTTCCGAATGCATCGTTTACATAACAGTCAGCATAAGATGCTAATATCTTGGTAAATTCTTTCTGGCTTTCCTTTATGGCTTTTTTGGCTGCTGCTTTTTCTTCGTCAGAAGCATCGTCGGCCAATCCGCGTGGTTTGCCCTCTTCTTCTGCATAAAAACGAAGGTTTTCCAGCAATACGGCCTCTCCTGATTTCAGGGATGCGATAATGTCTTGAGCTTTCAGGCAGTCATCAGCAAATTTTACATCTACGCCCAGCAACTCGGAAACACGTGGTAGAATGTGTTTCAGCGAATATTTAGGATCCGGATTCTTTTTGGGTCTTCCCATGTGAGAAGCGATCACTAAGATTCCATCGTCTGCCACGATTTTTTTCAAAGTAGGCATCGCTGCACGGATACGAGTATCATCGGTAATGTTATAGTTTTCATCCAAAGGAACATTGAAGTCCACGCGGACAAATGCCTTCTTACCAGCAAAATTAAATTTGTCAATTGTTTGCATAGTCTTTTTTGTTATATGTTTATGTTTTGAATCTACAATTTAGGTGTTTGTTTAACCTTACTTTGTCCGCAAAGGTAGGAATTTTATATGTAAATTATATCTAAAATTCTTTTAATTCTTTGATTACACGCCCTTTGGAGTCAGACTTTTCGTGTTCCAACTGTATATTATTTGTTTTTTTGTAATATTTACATAGCAATTGTAAACCGCAGTTCTCACATTTGGGTTTACGTGCGATGCAAGTGTAGCGACCATGCAGAATCAGCCAATGGTGTGCTGTCGGAATGATCTCGGCCGGAATATATTTGGTTAATTCTTTTTCAACACTATACGGAGTTGTGCACTTCTCAGATACAAGACCGATGCGGTGGCTGACTCTGAAAACATGAGTGTCTACAGCCATTGCCGCTTTTTTGAAAACTACGGCTTGAATGACGTTGGCTGTTTTGCGTCCGACACCGGGCAGTTTGATCAGGTCGTCTAGGTTGTCGGGAACTTCGCCTCGGAAATCTTTAATCAGCATTTGTGCCATTCCAACCAAATGTTTGGCTTTATTGTTGGGATACGATACACTACGAATATATTCATAGATGACCTCTGGGGTAGTAGAAGCCAATGCTTCCGGTGTTGGGAAGTCACGAAAAAGAGGAGGCGTAATCATATTGACTCGCTTGTCTGTACACTGTGCCGACAAAATGACGGCAATAAGCAAATGGAACGGGCTATCGTAATGGAGCTCGGTTTCTGCTATGGGAATGTTTTTTTTAAAATAGGATATTACATGATCATATAAAATCTTTTTCTTCATCATACTTTATTTTTATTAAAATGCGGTGTCACCTTATAATGAAAATATAGGCATGAAAGCACAGTGAGTATGGAACCAAAAAGATAAGCATAGCTGAAATTGCTGACATGGGCAATATAACCTCCGGCCACCATGCCCAAACCAATGCCTACGTCCCACGAGGTGAGGTAAGTTGAGGTTGCCGTACCTCGCTGATTGTTTGGGGCTAAACTGACAAAGAGCGTGTTGAAAGCAGGAAACATGGTTCCGAAACCGACACCCAAAAACAAGGCAACGACAAAGAATAGCGTGTTTGCCAAAAACAGGTTCCATTTGACGATAATGGCACAAGCCGAAAGTAAAAAGAAACAAAGAATGACGACATAAATTCCGGCCGATATTACTTGGATGATTTTTCCATGATCTACTAAACGTCCTGAGAATATCCGTGAAACGGCGATACCTGTAGCCATAAATGTAAAAAAGAATCCGGTTTCAATGGTCAGGTGAATTTGCTGAGCATACATGGCTACGTAATTAGTCGTCATCCCATAAGGTATAGACAACAATAATAGCGTCAGTCCGGCAGGCAGGCCTTTTAGCAAGATGAAACGGTCGAGTGAGATAGGTTCACGCTTGACAGGAACTTTATATGGGGTTTTCACGAGGGAAGCCATGATGAATCCGATAGCACACGAGGCAAGTGAATAAGTAAATATGGTGGTAAATCTTATACCGGCATTATGCATGAACAGTCCAACCATTGGACCAATAGACATGGCTATGTTGTTGGCTAACCCGTAATAGCCCAGACCTTCACCGCGGCGTGAAGATGGCATAATGTCTATGACAATCGTGTTTCCACCGACACTGACCATTCCGAATGACAAACCGTGAATGATGCGGAATATAATAAATAACGTCAACATACCAGCAATGACATACCCGGCAAACATGAGGGTAAAGATGAAGTATGCCATAAGGTATAGCGGCTTACGTGCAAACGTATCCACTAGGTAACCGGAAAATGGACGGATGAAAAGGGAAGCAATGGTGTAGCAGGCAAGAATGATACCGATACTGCTTTCATTGGTATGGAATACTTCTTTCAAGTAGAAGGGTAAAACAGGCATTAGTATCCAAAATCCAAAGAATAATAAGAAATTGGCTGCAAGAATAAAATAATAGCTAGGCGTAAATAATCTGTCTTTCATATTTTTTTACTGATAGCTTAAATGAAATATGCCTCAAAAAAGAAGTGCTGCTTTTTTGAGGCATACTATTAATAGACTTATTATTATAAATCAATAAGCCGCTTCAAATTCTTTTAAGAACCTTGTGTCGTTCTCGGAGAACAGGCGAAGGTCATTGACACGATATTTTAGGTTCGTGATACGTTCGATTCCCATACCTAAAGCATAACCACTATACAGCTTGCTATCAATACCGTTTAGCTCCAAAACATTCGGATCTACCATACCACAACCCAAGATTTCTACCCAGCCTGTACCTTTGCAGAACGGACAGCCTTTGCCGCCACAGATATTACAACTTATATCCATTTCCGCACTAGGTTCCGTAAAGGGAAAGAAAGAAGGGCGCAGTCTGATTTTTGTGTCTTTACCAAACATCTCTTGTGCAAAAAGTAAAAGGACTTGTTTAAGATCCGTAAACGAAACTTGGCGATCAACATACAAAGCTTCTACTTGGTGAAAAAATGCATGGGCACGATAGCTGATGGCCTCGTTGCGATAGACACGCCCCGGACAAATTACCCGAATAGGTGGTTGGGTCGTTTCCATGACACGACTCTGCACACTGGATGTATGGGTGCGTAGAATCACATTGTGAGACACATTCTCGGCATTGTTCTCAATGAAAAACGTATCCTGCATGTCGCGTGCCGGATGGTCTTCAGCAAAGTTCATTGACGAAAACACATGCCAATCATCTTCTACTTCAGGACCGTCAGCGATATTAAATCCTAAACGGGCAAAAATGTCAATAATCTCATTTTTTACGATAGACAATGGGTGACGTGTGCCAAGCTTTATCGGATAGGCTGTACGCGTAAGATCTATACCCATATCATTATGCTCATTATTGGCAAAAGATTCTTTAAGCTCAGCTATACGAGCTTGCGTACGTTGCTTGAGTTCGTTCAACTTCATACCGACTTCTTTTTTTTGTTCAGCAGGAACATTACGGAAATCAGTCATAAGTTCGTTAATAATTCCTTTTTTGCTTAGATATTTAATACGAAGCGACTCAATTTCTTCAGCACTATGGGCTGTCAGAGCTTCAATCTCAGTTAAGAGCTGTTCGATTTTGGCTATCATTATTATATATTTTTTGTCTTTATCGTTTGCTTAAACTGTGCAAAGGTAATGATTTATACGAAATGAAGTAGCGCATATTCTAATAAAAAGAGGTACTTTTGCATGAATTTTAGAATGTATGAAAACATTATTGATCGGATTTACGATTCTCTTCCTTTGTGATGGTTGTAAATACATAAAGGATGATCGTCAGCTCGAGGGAACAACATCTGAGGAAACAAACTCGTTACTTGCTGATTCCTTACGGGCTGATTCCACTGAAATACGTGTACCAACCCAACACTTTGATCAGACCTTTGATGATTTTGTATATGCCTATATGCACGATGAACGTATTCAGTTGGCGCGTACCCATTTCCCTCTCCCGCTCATTAACGATTCTACCCAGACGTTTATTTTGCGCGAGGAATGGATATACGACCCTCTATATAGTCAAGCCGAATATTATCATTTGCTTTTTGATAAGGAAGAAGACATGGATTTGAC
Organism: uncultured Bacteroides sp.; assembly: GCA_964514145.1. Taxonomy (GTDB): domain Bacteria; phylum Bacteroidota; class Bacteroidia; order Bacteroidales; family Bacteroidaceae; genus Phocaeicola_A. The sequence goes on along the minus strand of CAZEPM010000024.1, from coordinate 14,245 downwards.
ACGAATCAGTTCTGACAGTGTGTATGTCGCATGGCTCTATTTAGACAAGCACCTTAGTCGCCATTATAATTTCGAGCGCAAGAATCAGTGTTGGTTATTGAAGTCGATAAGCGAACTATCTATGAAAGGAAATCCCAATGAAGAATTTCTCGATTTCTTTTATCGGTTCTGCAACGATTCCGTCTATCAGCGAGAACACATTCAGCCGTCATTGAAGTTCATAACTTCAGATCCAGAAGATGATTTTCGGGTAATAGAAGCCCTTATTGATATCGACCAGTGGTTCGTTTTCCGTCCGGTTCTGCCAACGGATCGCATGACGAACATTAATTACGGGCAACGCTATAGCCCGATGTCACAAACGAAAATTGTTGCATTTCGTTCCATCGACAGCGGATTTAACAATACCCTCTTTTTCAACCGTTTCGGGTACAGTTGGCGTCTTTCTGCTTTTGAGGATTTAAGTAACTAGTAATCTTTATATATATTATGATACATGAATATTCAGACTATCCCTTGCTTAAATATAATACTTTTGGGATGAATGTATACGCCAAGAAGTTTATAGAATATTCTTCTGTAAACGCCTTGAAGAAAGTGTTACAACAGTTGTACATTGCGGGAGATTTACCATACATTCTGTGTATCGGAAGAGGAAGTAATTTGCTCTTTATGAAAGATTATGAAGGTGTTGTGCTGCATTCATGTATCAATGGCATTACGGTTGTGAAAGAAACCGAGCAAACGGTGCAAGTACGAGTAGGTGCCGGAGTTATATGGGATGATTTTGTCGCTTGGTGTGTCGAACACGAATGGTATGGAGCCGAAAACCTATCCGGAATACCGGGTGAGGTTGGAGCAAGCGCCATCCAGAATATCGGAGCTTATGGCGTAGAGGTAAAAGACTTGATCTGTCGTGTTGAAGCACTGGAAATCGCGACATCAAAAGAAATCATATTTACGAATGAAGACTGTGCCTACAATTATCGTCAGAGCCGTTTTAAAAACGACTGGAAAGGGAAATACGTCATCACATACGTAACGTATGAGTTGAGCAAGCTGCCTGTCTACCATCTTGACTACGGGAACCTGCAATCCATGTTGGCACATCAGGAACTAACGTTGCAGACGGTTTGCCGGGCTATACGCGAAATACGTGACAGCAAATTGCCAGATCCCAACATACAGGGCAATGCCGGCAGCTTCTTCATGAATCCTATGGTAACTCGTTCGAAACTAAAAGAGATGCAAACACATTACCCGGATATCCCGTACTATGAAGTAAACGATGACACGGTAAAGATTCCGGCCGGCTGGCTGATTGAGCGTTGCGGTTGGAAGGGACGTTCGTTGGGACGTGCCGGAGTACACGACAAGCAAGCATTGGTGCTAGTCAACCTGGGAGGAGCCACAGGAACTGAAATCATGAAGCTGGCTGAAGCCATTTGCAAAGATATCACAGAGAAGTTTGATATCGAACTCCATCCGGAAGTAAATTGTATCCATTGACAAGCAACAAATATCAGAATAGAAGAAACATGGAAATAACAATTCTAGGCAGCGGCACATCGACCGGAGTGCCGGAAGTCGGTTGTACGTGTGAAGTCTGCCGTTCCACCGATCCGCACGACAAACGGCTGCGTGCCTCAGCATGGATAAAAACAGAGGATACACACATATTGGTTGATTGCGGACCCGATTTCCGTCAACAGATGCTCAACATACCATTCCAACAGATAGACGGCGTGCTGGTTACTCACGAACACTACGATCATGTCGGTGGTATCGATGATTTACGCCCTTATTGTCGGCTAGGCGAAGTAACCATCTATACCGAAGCATACATTGCCGAACGCCTGACGAGGCGAATCCCCTATTGTTTTACCGAGTACAAATATCCCGGAGTACCCCAGCTCTCGTTGAAAACCGTAAATCCGGGAGATACGTTCCTGATAAATCAAGTGCCGGTCACACCCATTCGGGTCATGCACGGCCCCTTGTCCATTCTGGGATACCGCATAAAAAACCTCGTGTACATCACCGACATGAAGACCATACCGGACGAAAGCCGGCCATATCTAGACCACGTGGATTGTCTGATAGTCAATGCCCTCCGACACGAAGCACACTGGACGCACCAGAATCTGGAAGAAGCCTTGGCTTTTGCCGCAAGAGTCAATGCGCGCGAAACCTATCTCATCCACATGAGTCACCATATCGGGCTGCATGCCGAAGTTGCCGCCACCCTGCCGCCACACATCCATTTGGCATACGACGGCATGCAGATTGTTTGCCGGGAAGATTGAAGCCTGATCTGTCAAGCACCCTGCCGTTTGCTTACCAACGGACAAACGCCCGCAAAAGTCCGACCGGAAACGCAACGTTTTCTGACACCATCCCCCGTCCGTTTCTACCACATCCCCACCCCCTCCAGAGACCGTCTGAGAAGGGTTCCGACCTTTGACAAGAAAAGGTACGGCCTTTTGTAGGAAAAGGTACGACCTTTTGTAGGCTCCTCTCTGAAGGGAGATTGGAACAGACGGAAGTCGGGACCGAAAACGGTCGTGCGGAGAGTCGGACCCGGCCGTACGAAAGTCCCGGTCGGCTCACGAATTAAAAGTCGGATGTTCGCAAGCGTTCATGAAAGAAAGCGATACGGAGTTTTCTCCATCCTGCGGATATGAAAATCCGGGAGAGCACGTATTGTCATTCCCAATCAATACACCGTGCGGTCTAATGCCTGCTTCATGTCGACCAGTTCCTGCCTGATTGATTTCAGACGGTCGATCACTTCCATGGTCTGCACGGCTGCCTTCTTGTTTGAGGTCAACATCTGGCGTGCTCCTTTCAGGGTCATTCCTCTTTCCTTTATCAAATGATGGACGAGACGGACTTGTTCGATGTTTTCTTTTGTATACTGGCGGACTTGTCTTCCCGCCTTATGAGGAGTTATATAACCGGCAAATTCTTTTTCCCAAAAGCGCAATGTTGTTTCGGGCACATGGAGCATGTCGGCCACCTCGCCGATTGAGTAGTAGATTTTCAGTTCTTTGTTCGAATTATATACCATCTATGTTATCGTGTTTTTGTTTCATTCCTGTCAATCGTAGACCCGGCCGTGATTGGCGGCCATCTGTAGCATTTTGTCGTAATCTTCGGCGCTCAAATCCATAAAGTAGTAGTTCACGGGATTCACTATCTTCCCTTTTACGCTTACCTCGTAATGGAGATGTGGTCCGGTGCTCTTGCCGGTCGAGCCTACACTTCCGATGACTTCTCCCCGCACGACTTCTTGCCCTGCCCGCACCTTCATGCTTTGCAAATGCGCATAGCGTGTACGATAGCCAAACCCGTGATCGATTTCAATGCAATTGCCATATCCGGTCTCCCATCTAGCCGATACGACCCTGCCATTGCCCGTAGCATAGACTTCTGTTCCGAGATTGGCAGAAAAGTCCATGCCAGTATGGAACTTTTTGGTTTTGTATATGGGATCGATACGCATTCCATAACCGGATGCCGTCCGCTTCAAGTCCTTGTTGGCAATAGGCTGAATGGCCGGAATGCAGCGCAACATTTCGTCGTGACTTTTACAGAGTTCCACCACTTCATCGAAAGATTTCGACTGTATGTAGATCTGCCTTCGGAGCAAATCCAGCTTCTTTGTCGTATTGACCACCAAATCGGCATTTGCCAGATCCATCAAAGATTCATAGCGACCGGGTGAACCTATACCGGCCTGCCGTACGCCATCAGCAATAGGGTCGGCCTGCAAAATTACCCGATAAAGGTTATCGTCGCGTTGCTGGATGCTTTGCAGGACATTCAAAGCCTCATCGAGCCGATGCGAAAGCACCCGATATTGCGCCTCCATGCGGGCATTCTCCGTACGGAGTTCTTTCTCAGAAGGTGTTCCGAAGAAGAAAAGGAAAATCAAAAAACAAGCTATTCCCAATCCCATTCCGATAAACAAACGTCTCAGAACACTCAACGCCCGCTGACGTGCCGTGGGATATATACGATCGTAAGTTCGAGTACGTGGATTATAAACATAATAGACAGTACGCATGCTTTTTATCTAAAATTAAAGATGAGTTAAGCTTATTCGGTGAATATTTTGCCAGATCATTAAGGCAAAAATAATAAAACCGGCTATCTTTGCAAGTCCCTTTTTGGGAATATTAACTAGATAACAATATATGTATATGCTGACAGCAAAAGAGATTAGAGACTCATTCAAGAAATTTTTCGAATCAAAAGGGCATGTCATTGTACCTTCGGCTCCGATGGTAATTAAAGACGATCCGACACTGATGTTTACCAACGCAGGTATGAATCAATTTAAAGATATCATTCTTGGCAATCATCCTGCCAAACATAAACGGGTGGCCGATGCACAAAAATGCCTCCGTGTAAGCGGTAAACACAATGACCTTGAAGAAGTAGGACACGACACTTATCATCATACCATGTTCGAGATGCTGGGTAATTGGTCGTTTGGCGACTATTTTAAAAAGGAAGCCATCGGTTGGGCTTGGGAGTTTCTAGTAGACGTATTGAAACTGGATCCTACCAATCTCTATGCAACCGTGTTTGAAGGAAATTCAACTGAAGGATTGGAACGCGACAACGAAGCTGCCGGCTACTGGGAACAATTTTTACCCAAAGACCATATCCTCAACGGAAACAAACATGATAATTTTTGGGAAATGGGTGACACAGGTCCCTGCGGTCCCTGTTCCGAAATCCACATAGATTTACGTCCGGCCGAAGAACGTGCTAAAATTCCCGGTCGCGAACTGATTAATCACGATCACCCGCAAGTAATTGAAATCTGGAATCTGGTATTCATGCAATACAACCGCAAGGCAGACGGTAGTCTGGAACCTCTCCCGGCACGCGTAATAGACACTGGAATGGGGTTCGAACGTCTTTGCATGGCACTGCAAGGCAAAACCTCAAACTACGACACCGATGTGTTCCAACCCATTATCAAGGTTATCGGGAAACTGACGAACACGACATATGGAAAAGATCCGCAAACCGATGTAGCTATGCGAGTCGTAGCCGACCATATCCGTACCATTGCTTTCTCGATTACCGACGGACAGCTTCCGTCGAATGCCAAAGCCGGATATGTCATCCGTAGAATCTTACGCCGTGCCGTGCGATATACCTATACTTTCCTTAACCAGAAACAGGCATTTCTTTACCGGTTGATGCCTGTCTTAATAGACACTATGGGTGACGCCTATCCAGAACTCAAAACACAACAAAACCTGATAGAAAAAGTCATCAAAGAAGAAGAAGAAGCGTTTTTGCGCACCCTAGAGACCGGTATTCGTCTGCTAGACAAGACCATGCAAGACGCCAAAGTTGCTGGGAAAAATGTAATCAGCGGCACAGATGCTTTCACGCTTTATGACACGTTTGGATTCCCGATCGACCTGACCGAACTAATTACACGAGAACACAATTTGTCGGTCAACATGGCAGAATTCAACACCGAAATGCAAAAACAAAAACAACGCGCCCGCAATGCCGCTGCCATAGAAACCGGCGACTGGATCACTCTCAAAGAAGGAGTCGATACGGAATTTGTAGGCTACGATTATACGGAATACGAGACCTCCATTGTACGCTATCGCCAAATCAAACAAAAGAACCAGACACTCTATCAGATTGTATTGGAAAAGACACCTTTTTATGCAGAAAGCGGTGGTCAGATAGGCGACACCGGAGTGTTGATAAACGAATTCGAAACGATTGAAATCATTGACACCAAAAAAGAAAACAATCTTCCAATCCATATTGCACGCCAGTTACCCACCCATCTAGACGCTCCCTTAATGGCTTGTGTTGACACCGACAAGCGTAATGCTTGCGCTGCCAATCATTCGTGCACCCACTTACTCGATGAAGCTCTGCGGCAAGTGCTTGGCATCCATGTAGAGCAGAAAGGTTCGCTAGTTACCCCTGAAGGACTGCGCTTCGACTTTTCTCATTTCCAAAAAGTAACAGCAGAACAGCTCCGCGAAGTAGAACATCTAGTAAATGCAAAAATCCGAGCTAACATTCCACTAACGGAATACCGAAATCTACCTATCGAAGAAGCGAAGAAGTTAGGTGCTATAGCCCTATTTGGTGAGAAATACGGAGACGAAGTACGCGTAGTACAGTTTGGCTCCTCGATTGAGTTTTGTGGCGGAACCCATGTTGCGGCTACAGGACAAATCGGAATAATGAAAATTATCTCAGAAAGCTCTATCGCAGCAGGTATTCGACGTATCGAGGCTGTCACAGGCATTCAAGTTGAAAAAATGATGAATGTGTTAGAAGACACCATGATCGAACTGAAACACCTGTTCAACAATGCGCCAGACTTGAAAATAGCCATCCGTAAATATATTGAAGAAAATGCCGGTCTGAAAAAACAGGTCGAGAAATTTATGAAAGAAAAGGAGCTGCAAGTAAAAGCACATCTGCTTAAAAATACCAAAGAAATACACGGCGTAAAAGTAATCAGTGGCATACTCCCAATACCGGCAGACACGATTAAGAACATTGTTTTCCAACTGAAAAGCGAAATCCCAACCAATCTGTTTGTGGCTATCGGCAGTATAGAAAACGACAAACCGACGCTTACTGTTGGCATCAGCGAAAATTTGGTCAAGGACAATGAATTAAATGCTGGAAAACTGGTGCGTGAAGCTGCCAAACTCATACAAGGCGGTGGAGGTGGACAAGCTCATTTCGCCACGGCAGGGGGCAAATACCTGGATGGTCTGCGAGCTGCAGTAGACAAACTACTGGAACTAGGCGGATTCTAAAAATTGCTTACACACATCATTCCGCACGTCGGATACATGCCTCTTTCATTGTGTCTAACCATTAGAACAACAATAAAGACGTATGTATCCGATGTGCCTTTCTCAAAAACACAACTCTCCCGATTTCTCTAAGGAGAAAAAGCTAAACATCCATGCTACGGATTAAAGAATAATTCGTATTTTTGCCCACATAGAAATATTGAGTTAGATAAGAAGATGAACATTTTAGAGTTAAGCGAACAGGAAATCAACAGACGCAACAGTCTGAACGAACTCAGAACAATGGGCATCGAGCCCTATCCTGCTGCCGAATATATAACCAATGCTTTTTCAATTGATATCAAAGCGGAATTTAATGAAGATGAGCAAACCCGACGTAAAGTCTCTATTGCTGGACGCATCATGTCGCGCCGCATCATGGGTAAAGCCTCTTTCATTGAGTTACAAGACGCCAAAGGACGCATCCAAGTTTATATAACACGAGACGATATCTGTCCCGAAGAAAACAAAGACCTTTATAATATAGTATTTAAACGTTTGCTTGATTTGGGCGATTTTGTGGGAATCGAAGGTGAAGTATTCAAAACACAAATGGGCGAAATCAGCGTACACGCATATAAACTTACGGTATTATCTAAGAGTATTCGCCCGCTTCCAATAGTCAAATACAAAGACGGAGTGGCATACGACAAATTTGAAGACCCAGAACTTCGCTATCGTCAACGCTATGTTGACCTCGTAGTAAACGAAGGGGTAAAGGATATTTTCCTCAAGCGCAACAAGGTGTACAACTCCATGCGTGAATACTTCAATGACAAAGGATACATCGAAGTAGAAACACCTATCTTACAAGCCATTCCAGGTGGTGCTGCCGCACGCCCGTTCATCACTCACCACAATGCGCTCGACATCCCTTTGTATCTGCGCATTGCCAGTGAACTTTATCTGAAACGGCTCATAGTGGGAGGTTTCGAAGGTGTGTACGAGATAGGAAAAAACTTCCGCAACGAAGGCATGGATCGCACGCACAATCCGGAGTTTACATGTATGGAAATTTATGTTGCCTATAAAGATTATAATTGGATGATGAAATTTACCGAACAGATGATTGAAAAAATCTGTATGGACGTAAATGGAACGACCGATGTTTTGGTGGGTGATAATGTAATTAGCTTTAAAGCTCCTTTCCGTCGTGTAACCATGCTTGAATCTATCAAAGAACATACCGGATATGACCTTACGGGTATGGACGAAACGCAAATTCGCGGAGTTTGTCAAAAGCTTAATATGGAGATTGACGATACAATGGGTAAGGGCAAACTAATCGACGAGATTTTCGGTGAATTTTGTGAAGGACACTATATCCAACCCACGTTTATCACCGATTATCCTATTGAGATGTCACCTTTGACTAAACGTCACCGCAACAATCCGGAATTGACTGAGCGATTCGAACTTATGGTCAATGGGAAAGAACTCTGCAATGCATATTCTGAGCTCAATGATCCGATAGACCAACTCAAACGATTTGAAGAACAGATGCGTCTGAGCGAAAAAGGAGATGATGAGGCTATGATTATTGATCGAGACTTCATACGTGCCCTTGAATACGGAATGCCACCAACCTCAGGCATGGGAATCGGAATGGACAGACTTGTTATGCTGATGACTGGTCAAAACACTATTCAGGAAGTTCTATTCTTCCCTCAAATGCGCCCGGAAAAGAAAATTCCCAAAGACAATGCCAGCAAATACATAGCATTGGGAATCCCGGAAGAATGGATCCCGCTAATCCAAAAAGCCGGATATAATCTTATCAACGACATAAAGGATGTTAATCCTCAAAAACTTCATCAAGATATCTGTGGAATAAACAAGAAATATAAACTAAATCTTGCTCAACCATCTGTGAATGAAGTAGCCGGATGGATCAGCAAGATTGAATAACCATAAAGAAATATCATGTCTGCATTTCCTAGTGGGAAAATAGGAATCATGGGTGGAGGAAGCTGGGCAACAGCACTCGCCAAAATCATCCTGACACATGCACATAGTATTAATTGGTACATGCGCCGAGATGATCGCATTGAGGATTTCAAACGTTTAGGACACAATCCGGCTTATCTAACCGGAGTTCATTTTGACATTAAACGCATTCATTTTTCTTCGGATATCAACCAAGTGGCACACGATTCGGATATTCTGATTTTCGTAACACCATCGCCTTACATGAAAGATCATCTGAAGAAACTAAAGACACCCATTAAAAATAAATTTGTTGTAACAGCTATTAAAGGCATTGTGCCGGAAAACAATGAAATTATTTCACGTTATTTTCATCACACATTCGATGTCCCGGAAGAAAACATTGCCATCATATCAGGCCCATGTCATGCAGAAGAAGTCGCTCTCGAACGCCTTTCGTATCTCACCATTGGATGTAAAGACATAAGAAAAGCTTCTCTTTTTGCCGAAAGACTAAATACGACCTATATTAAAACTTCTGTCAGTGACGATGTTGATGGCATTGAATATGCTGCCGTCCTGAAGAATGTATATGCTATAGCTGCCGGTATTTGCTATGGACTGAAATATGGAGACAATTTCTTAGCCGTACTCCTCTCTAATGCACTTGAGGAAATGGATCGCTTCTTAAATATTGTCTATCCAATCAAACGAAATGTATGGAAATCTGCCTATCTAGGCGATTTACTTGTCACAGGCTATTCACGCTTTAGCCGGAATCATTTGTTTGGCACAATGATTGGTAAAGGATATTCGGTCAAAAGTGCACAAATCGAAATGGAGATGGTTGCCGAAGGCTATTATGGCACTAAATGCATGAAAGAAATCAATCAGAAGTATCAGGTCAATATGCCTATACTAAATGCGGTTTACAACATTCTTTACAGAGGTATTTCTCCTATGACAGAAATAAAACTCCTAACAGATTCTATGAGATAATACAAACAATATCATTATGAAAAACATTTGCTTAAACATTGACAAGGTAGCCCAATTCATTTCAAAAGAAGGAATTGCCGCTTACGAATCACAGGTAAGAGCTGCTATGCAAACTCTTGAAGAAGGAACAGGTCTTGGTAATGATTTCTTAGGATGGCTTCATCTTCCGTCGGCTATCACACAAGAACATTTAAACGATCTGAAAGCATGTGCCAAAGTTCTCCGCGAAAATTGTGAAGTCGTAATTGTAGCCGGCATCGGTGGAAGCTATCTAGGTGCTCGTGCAGTCAACGAAGCGTTGTCTAATAGTTTTGAATGGTTGCAAACGAAGCACGATGCACCTATCATGATTCATGCTGGACACAACATCAGCGAAGACTATTTGTTTGAGTTGACAGAATATCTGAAAGATAAAAAATTTGGCGTTATCAATATATCCAAATCAGGCACAACAACCGAAACGGCTTTAGCATTCCGACTTTTGAAAGAACAATGTGAAAACCAACGTGGCAAAGAGATCGCTCGCCAGGTAATTGTTGCCATTACTGATGCAAAAAAGGGAGCTGCACGTGTAATGGCAGACAAAGAAGGATACAAGACTTTCATTATTCCAGACAATGTTGGCGGACGCTTCTCCGTTCTTACCCCTGTTGGTTTGTTGCCCATCGCAATAGCTGGACACGACATCGAACAACTCATACAAGGTGCACGTGATATGGAAAAACTTACAGATCAAAAAGTTCCATATATGGAAAATCCTTCTGCGGTATATGCCGCTGTACGTAACATCTTATATGCGCAAAACGGTAAGAAGAATGAGATATTGGTCAACTTTCATCCTAAACTTCATTACATAAGCGAGTGGTGGAAACAATTATTCGGAGAGTCTGAAGGTAAAGACCACAAAGGAATCTTCCCCGCTTCAGTAGATTTTTCCACAGACCTACATTCAATGGGACAATGGATTCAAGACGGCGAACGCACCATCTTCGAGACAGTAATCTCAATTGAAAAGCCAGCTCATCAATTGGAAATACCTACAGATACTGACAATCTAGACGGTCTAAACTTCCTGGCTGGAAAACGGGTGGACGAGGTAAACAAGATGGCAGAACTAGGAACCCAATTGGCACACGTAGACGGAGGTGTTCCTAACCTGCGATTGATAGTTCCTGAGCTCAATGAATATTATCTTGGACAACTTATCTATTTCTTCGAAAAAGCCTGTGGTATCAGTGGTTATGTCTTAGGCGTAAACCCATTTAACCAACCAGGAGTCGAAGCCTACAAAAAGAACATGTTTGCCCTGCTTAATAAGCCCGGCTATGAGGAAGAATCAAAAGCAATTCAAGCCAGATTGTAAAAACAAGAAAAAACTGCTTTAAAGTCATAAAGAAACTTCATAAGTCGTTAATTCACACATTTGTGTATATTGAATTAACGACTTATTTCGTTATCTTCGAATCAAAAAGGAGTCCATGAAAAAATCAGGTTACTTACTGCTACTGTTACTGACAAGCATTCTCTCTATACAAGCTCAATCAGAGCGCAAGAAAGTCGCCGTCGTATTAAGTGGTGGCGGAGCTAAGGGCATGGCACATGTCGGAGCACTGAAAATCATCGAAAAAGCAGGAATTCCTATCGACTATATTGTAGGAACCAGTATGGGATCTATCATTGGCGGACTATATGCCATAGGCTACACTCCCCAACAATTAGACAGTATCATCATGATACAAGATTGGCCGACTTTGCTGACCGATGCCGTAGACCGCAAGGAACAGCTATTAGTAAAGAAGCAAAACGATGAAAAATACACACTCTCCGTTCCGTTCAACAACACCCCTAAAGATGCCATTAAAGGTGGCGTTATTAGCGGACGCAACATTGCTTACCTCCTTTCCCAACTGACAGAGGGCTATCATGACTCCATAGATTTCCAAAAACTTCCAACCCCCTTTGCTTGCGTAGCCACGAACATCGTAGACGGTTCGGAATACGTATTCCATAGCGGTAAACTCGCTCTAGCCATGCGTGCCAGCATATCTATCCCCGGAGTATTCGAACCTGTACATTGGAACAACATGGTATTGGTCGATGGCGGTATGACCAACAACTATCCTGTTGACGTAGCCAAACAAATGGGGGCAGACATCATCATCGGCGTAGACGTGCAAGACAATATGGCTTCGGCAGACAAGCTCAACACTATGAGTGATGTGTTGGGACAAATCATCAATATTATTTGCTCGAACAAATATAAAAACAATGCTGAAAATAGCGACATACTCATCAAAGTCGACGTTCAGGGATATTCAGCAGCCAGTTTCTCACAACAAGCCATAGACACACTTAAAATCAGAGGAGAGCGAGCAGCCATGGCGCAATGGGACAGCCTCATAGCTATAAAACAAAAAATCGGTATCCCAGAAAACTACATCCCCAAACCACATGACCCATTTACCGTAAAAACGACAGAAACCGACATCATACCAGAAATAGATCCCGGAGCTGATCCCGACAATGCAATCAATGTAGGTGTTCGGTTCAACAACGAATCATTGGCAGCTTTGATACTGAACACCTACATCAACTTGAATAAAAAGAGATCACACTACGCCTCACTAACACTACGCTTAGGAAGACAAACATACGGAAACATAGGATATACTTTCCGACCATTTTATGGTTGGGATATGAGCGTCAATTACCAAATAGGCTATAACGATCTAGACCTCTATAACAATGGGGACAAATTCTGCACCTATTCTTATGTGCTCAATCGCGGACAAATCAACATCTCGCGAAGCTGGCGAAGCATCCTATTTTCACTAGGTTCGCGCTACGAATATTATAAATACAAAGACCTGCTCCTTCCTGCCAACTACGATGGAGGAGACATGGTACTCGAGAACCAACAACTGATTACCTACTACGGACAAATGCAATTCGACAGTTACGACCGACGCACTTACCCCACCAAAGGAATGAAATGGAATATTGGAGCCACACTCTACACAAACAACGGTATCAAATATAACGGCAATCGAATAATCACCTGCATCAATGCATCCTGGGAAGGAGCCTTTCGGATAACCAACCGCTTCAGTATCTTACCATGGATAAGTGGACGTACCCTGCTATCTAATGACTACACATTTACGATTGCCAACCTGATCGGAGGTAACCTATCGCAACGTTTCGAAGAGCATCAACTCAACTTTGTCGGAATCGATTACATGCAAATGATACTCTCGAAAGCATTCGTCGGCGGCATACGCCTACGTCAACGCATGGGAAGCAACCACTACGTAACCGGCACGTTCAATGTCGGAACCAACAGTAACGAATGGGATCAACTATTTGAACACACCATGTGGGGATGTGGAGCCACATACGGATACGACACCTTCCTGGGACCGTTTGAACTCACATTCAACTATTCGAACATCACCGAAAAACTAGGAATCTACATCAGTTTAGGATATAACTTTTAACACCTGACATTTATCATCAACAAAATGTATATACAAGAAATACAAAACTATCTACAACAACATCACTACAATGCCATCCACTTAAAAGCCGTTCTTTTCGACATGGACGGCGTTTTGTTTAATTCGATGCCCAACCATACCCGTGCATGGCACAAAGCAATGAAACTATACGGTCTCCATCTATCGCAAGAAGAAGCCTATCTACACGAAGGACGAACAAGCACAGATACCATCAATATCGTAAACCGCAGAGAACGAGGTAAAGACGCCACAGAAGAAGAAATCAAACAAATATACCACACCAAAACTGAACTGTTCAATACCTATCCAACGGCGCAACCCATGCCCGGATCACTTGAAGTCTTACAACAAATCAAAGCACAAGGACTCACCATCATGGTCGTAACCGGATCAGGACAAGCTTCCCTACTCGAACGGCTTAACAAAAACTTTCCAAACATCTTCCAACAAGAACTACTGATAACAGCCTATGACGTCACACACGGAAAGCCCAATCCCGAACCCTATCTGAAAGCCCTTCAAAAAAGACAACTCCAACCCCATGAAGCCCTAGTGATTGAAAACGCACCCATAGGCATAGAAGCCGGTGTCGCTGCCGGCATCTTCACTATCGCAGTCAACACAGGACCCCTCCCCAACCAAGTACTGCTCGACAAAGGGGCCAATCTGCTACTGCCCTCCATGCAAGCACTTAGCAAGCAATGGAACACCCTAAAAACCCATCTCGACAACATTTTACTACCCTAGCCCAACATCAAAGAACAAAAAAAGACCTAACTCATCTCCAAGTTAAGTCTTTCGTCGGAAAGAGGCGACTCGAACGCCCGACCCCTACGTCCCGAACGTAGTGCGCTACCAACTGCGCTACTTTCCGTTTAGCGAGTGCAAAGGTACATGCTTTTTCGAAAAAGGCAAACGAATCAAAGAAAAAAA
>CAZEPM010000023.1:0-20883 GCA_964514145.1 uncultured Bacteroides sp. | reverse complement strand
AAATAAAACCGACAAGCCTTGGCCACATTCTGATACAGGCCTCCCCAAGCTACTGACCAAAGCCGGATACGGAGCTGACCAAGCCGGCACACGAAACACCGAAATGTTTTCACCCTATTCATAATAAATACGCACATTTTTTCTATTTTTGCAATCAAATAAGACCATTAAGTAAAAAAACAACAAATATCGGCTAAAACACATGTCTTTATGAAAGTAGCTATTGTAAAATACAACGCGGGCAACATCTACTCCGTAAAACATGCACTGATGCGCCTAGGTGTCGAGCCTCTGATAACGGCTGATGCCCAACAACTGATGCAGGCGGACAAAGTGATCTTCCCGGGGGTGGGCGAAGCTGCCACCACAATGAAATACCTTCGTGAAACGGGACTCGACCAAACCATCCGCCAACTGAAACAACCCGTGTTGGGCATTTGTCTAGGCATGCAATTGCTCTGCCGGCATTCGGAGGAGGGTGACGTCGACGGCCTTCAGATTTTCGATGTCGACATCCGTCGTTTCTGTCCGCAAGCTCCGACAGACAAGGTTCCGCACATGGGATGGAACACCATCGCTCACGCACAAGCCCCGTTGTTTGCAGGGGAAGAGGGGTCATTTGTTTATTTCGTACACAGCTACTACGCACCCATCTGCGAGCATACGGCAGCACAGACGGACTACATATTGCCCTTTAGCGCGGCACTACACAAAGATAACTTCTATGCGACCCAATTCCATCCGGAAAAAAGCGGCAGGGTTGGCGAACGCATCTTACTAAACTTTCTTAAACTTTAAAACACACCACACGCTTATGATTGACATCATACCGGCCATTGACATCATCGACGGAAAATGCGTACGACTCACGCAAGGCGACTACAACCGCTCGGTAGTCTATAACACCGATCCGCTGGAAGTAGCCAAAGAATTTGAAGCTAACGGTATCCGACGGCTACACATGGTTGATCTCGACGGAGCCAAGTCGGCACACATCGTTAACTTTCGCATCTTAGAACGCATTGCCAGCCGCACATCGCTGATTATCGATTTTGGCGGTGGCATCAAGAGTGATGCAGACATTGCCATTGCTTTCGAAAACGGTGCACAGATGGTAACCGTAGGTAGCATTGCCGCCAATCAGCCCCAGTTGTTCGAATCGTGGATAACACGTTTCGGCAACCAGAAAATCATTCTCGGAGCTGATATCAAAGACGAACACATTGCCACACACGGATGGCTGAAGAAAAGTTCGCAAAAACTGTTGCCCTACCTGAAAAACTATGCAGAAAAGGGCGTCACCAAAGTGTTGTGTACCGATATCAGCCGCGACGGCATGTTGCAAGGACCTTCCATCGAAATCTACAAGAAAATCTTGTCTGAGATTCCGAATATTTACCTGATAGCCAGCGGCGGAATCAGTTCGATAGCCGACATCCGGGCACTCAATGACGCCAACGTTCCGGCCGTAGTCATCGGAAAAGCGCTCTACGAACAAAAAATTACACTCGGACAGCTCACTCGGCTGATCATCGAGCTCAACCAAACAGAAAACAATAACTAAATGTTAGCAAAAAGAATCATACCATGTCTTGACATTAAAGACGGACAAACCGTCAAGGGAACGAACTTCATTAACTTACGGCAAGCCGGCGATCCGGTGGAACTCGGTCAGTTTTATTCTGATCAGGGAGCCGACGAACTGGTATTTCTCGACATTACGGCCAGCCACGAACAGCGCAAAACGCTAACCGAGCTAGTGAGAAAGGTGGCTGCGAACATCAACATCCCGTTTACGGTGGGCGGTGGCATCCACGAGTTGAACGATGTGGAAAATCTGCTCGAGGCCGGCGCCGACAAGATTTCAATCAATTCGGCCGCTCTGCGCAATCCACAACTCATCGACGACATCGCGTCACATTTCGGATCGCAAGTCTGTGTCGTGGCCATCGATGCCAAAGAGACTCCACAAGGGTGGAAATGTTACTTCAACGGCGGACGGATAGAAACCGACAAAACCCTTTACGAATGGGCAAAAGAGGCCTGCAATCGCGGAGCCGGCGAAATTCTGTTTACCAGCATGGATCACGACGGAAGTAAAAACGGATTTGCAAATGCTGCGTTGGCACAGCTTGCAGACAGGCTGTCCATTCCGATCATTGCCTCGGGTGGCGCCGGAAACATGCAACACTTCAGCGACGCCTTTCTGCTGGGGAAAGCAGATGCTGCACTTGCCGCCAGCGTTTTTCACTTTGGAGAAATCAAAATTCCCGAATTAAAACAGTATCTTTGCACTCAACATATAAACGTACGAATCCGATAACCAATTTAAAAGCGAATGGAACTCAACTTTGACAAGATGAATGGTCTTATCCCGGCCATTATCCAAGACCATACTACCCGCCAAGTTTTGATGCTAGGATTTATGAATGAAGAAGCATACAAAACAACGGTGGAAACAGGAAAGGTAACCTTTTTCAGCCGCTCGCGCCAAACAATCTGGACTAAAGGCGAAACCAGCGGCAACTTTCTGCATGTAGTATCCATAAAAGCAGATTGCGACAACGATACCCTGCTCATAAAAGTACATCCGGAGGGTCCTGTCTGCCACACGGGAAGTGACACTTGTTGGGGCGAGAAAAACGAAGCCGATATCTGTTTCCTCAGCTACCTGCAAGACTTCATCGAGAAACGCTATAGGGAAATGCCGAAGGGTTCGTACACGACTTCCCTATTTGAATCCGGCATCAACCGTATGGCACAAAAGGTGGGCGAAGAAGCCGTAGAGACAGTCATCGAAGCGACAAACGGGGCGAACGAACGCCTCTGCTATGAGGCCTCAGACCTTTTGTATCATCTCATCGTGCTTTTAACGTCAAAAGGAATGCGTATAGAAGACCTCGTGAAAGAACTGAAAAAACGACACAAGTAAATAGTTCACAAACAGCCCCTATGTTAATCGACTATCAGAACGTAGATATCCAACAACAAGAACATGAAGTGCTGACAAACATAGACTTCAAGCTTAGCGAAGGAGAGTTTGTTTACCTTATCGGGAAAGTTGGCTCCGGAAAGACCAGTCTGCTCAAGACTTTTTACGGTGAGCTTAACATCCGGGCAGGCCAAGCAATCGTGTTGGGTTACGACATGGGAACGATCAAACGTAAGCACATTCCCAACCTGCGCAGGCAGCTGGGTATTGTCTTTCAGGATTTCCAATTGCTTACCGACCGCGTAATCTACGACAATCTGGAGTTTGTGCTCAAAGCTACCGGCTGGAAACAACAATCCCAAATCAAGCAACGCATCGAAGAAGTACTGACATTGGTGGGAATGACAAACAAAGGTTACAAGTTTCCTCACGAACTGTCAGGCGGCGAACAGCAGCGCATAGTCATTGCACGCGCCATTCTTAATTCACCGCAAATTATTTTGGCCGACGAACCTACTGGCAATCTGGATATGGAAACAAGCCATCAGATTGTTAAGCTTCTGCACGACATAAGCACTCAAGGTTCGGCTATCGTGATGACAACACATAACCTACAGTTGGCAAAAACCTATCCGGGACGTGTCTATCAATGCCTGTCGCATCACATCCAAGATATCACACAAGATTTTTACCAACAGTCTTCATAAACTCTAAAAAGGAAATACAAACAATACTAAAACAGTTAATTATTAACCATTAGATACATATACAAGGAAATGAAAGTCTTAAAATTCGGCGGTACATCAGTAGGTTCAGCCCAACGCATGAAAGACGTTGTAAAGCTTATCACTGATGGAGAAAAGAAAATCGTAGTGCTGTCGGCTATGTCTGGTACGACTAACACACTGGTAGAAATTTCAGACTATCTGTACAAAAAGAATCCCGACGGTGCCAACGAAATCATCAATAATCTGGAAAGTAAATACAGAAAACACGTTGATGAACTTTATACAACAGAAGAATATAAGCAAAAAACCCTCACTTTTATAAAAGACGAGTTTGACTTCATCCGCTCTTACACCAAAGATCTCTTTACGCTATTCGAAGAAAAAATCATCCTGGCACAAGGAGAAATCCTTTCTTCGAACATGATGACCAACTACCTACAAGAGCAAGGATATAATGCTGTACTGATTCCGGCACTCGAATACATGCGTACGGACAAGAATGCCGAGCCAGACCCAAAATACATCAAAGAAAAACTAGCGCTGCAACTGCAAAAATATCCAGATACCGAGATTTACATCACACAAGGCTACATTTGTCGCAATGCATACGGAGAAATAGACAATCTCCAACGTGGTGGAAGCGACTATACAGCCTCTTTAATCGGAGCAGCGATCAACGCCAGCGAAATCCAGATATGGACAGATATCGACGGCATGCACGACAATGACCCAAGAATTGTAGAGAAAACCTCACCCGTGCGCCAACTGCAATTTGAAGAAGCAGCTGAACTTGCCTATTTCGGAGCTAAGATTTTGCACCCAACCTGTATCCAGCCGGCCAAATACGCAAACATTCCCGTGCGTCTGCTCAATACGATGGAGCCACAAGCACCCGGCACACTCATCTTCAACGAAACAGAAGAAGGAAAAATCAAAGCCGTAGCGGCAAAAGACAACATCACGGCCATTAAAATCAAATCCGGCCGCATGTTATTGGCATACGGATTCTTACGCAAAGTATTCGAAATATTTGAAAGCTATCAGACATCTATCGACATGATTTGCACCTCAGAAGTCGGCGTGTCAATGTCTATCGACAATACGAAACACCTGCATGAGATTGTCGACGATCTCAAGAAATATGGCACCGTTACGGTCGACCACAACATGTGCATTGTTTGCGTGGTAGGCGATTTGAAATGGGAGAATGTCGGTTTCGAAGCCAAAGCCATCCAAGCAATGAACGACATACCCGTGCGAATGATTTCTTATGGAGGAAGCAATTATAACATCTCGTTCCTCATCAAGGAAGAAGATAAAAAACGGGCATTGCAAGCACTCAGCAAATCATTATTCAACCATTAACTAATAAAAACAACCTAAAGATAAAACCGCAATGAAAGGTATTTTCCCTTTAGAAAAATTCCAAAATCTAGAAACTCCTTTTTACTACTACGATACGACCGTATTGCGTAATACGTTGAAAGCCATCAATCGAGAAGTCGAGAAACACAGCAATTTCCATGTGCACTACGCGGTCAAGGCCAATGCCAACGAAAAAGTGCTTTCCATCATTCGCGAAAGCGGACTAGGTGCCGACTGTGTGAGTGGTGGCGAAATACGTGCCGCCATCAAAGCCGGATTCCCTGCAAACAAAATTGTCTATGCCGGAGTAGGCAAAGCCGACTGGGAAATCAATCTAGGATTAGACTACGACATTTTTTGCTTCAACGTGGAATCGATACCCGAGCTCGAGGTGATTAACCAACTGGCAGAAGCCAAAGGAAAAATCGCACAAGTAGCCTTCCGGATCAACCCCAACGTAGGAGCCCACACACATGCCCACATCACAACCGGTTTGGCCGAAAACAAATTCGGCATCAGCATGGAAGACATGAATAAGGTTATCGACCTGGCACAAACCATGAAGCATGTAAGATTCATCGGACTACACTTTCACATAGGCTCACAAATTCTCGATATGAGTGACTTCACAGCCTTGTGCAACCGCATCAACGAGCTACAAACCAAGCTGACAGCCAATCAGATTGTGGTGGAATACATCAACGTCGGAGGCGGACTGGGCATTGATTACCAACACCCTAACCGGCAATCTGTCCCCGATTTCGCCGCATATTTCACCTGCTATGCCAAACACCTCAAACTGCAAGCCAAGCAACAAGTACACTTCGAACTCGGCCGTTCAGTCGTAGGCCAGTGCGGTAGCCTCATCACGCGGGTACTCTACGTAAAGCAAGGCACACATAAACAATTTGCCATCGTCGACGGAGGTATGAGTGACCTAATCCGTCCCGCACTCTACCAAGCCTATCACAAAATTGAAAATCCATCGTCGGAGAAACCGATTGAGACCTACGATGTGGTTGGCCCCGTCTGCGAGTCATCCGATGTGTTCGGCAAGGCCATCGATCTCAACAGGGTGCAACGGGGTGACTTCATCGCTATCCGCTCGGCCGGAGCCTACGGGGAAATTATGGCCTCACAATACAACTGTCGGAACCTGCCTAAAGGTTATATTTCGGAAGATTTTCTATAACACACACTCCAGCAACAACGTTTGCAGTTTGCTGTTATCACTGCTACCATCATGCCATTACTGCGGTGTGATGGTAGCAGTATCGTCTTATGTAAGCAACCCGCAATCTCTCACAGACAAGGCCTTGTCAACCGCTTTATTCGGGCTAGTCACGAACGTAATCAAGCCCCGCCAGCATCGTTTCCCACACAACTTATCTGTCACACAAACAGTTCTGGCTCTTTCCGGGCACTGAATTTAGCATGAAGCATTGCCGTGTACGGCGTGTCAAATCGGAGTGCTTCGACCGGACAACTTTTCACGCAAGCGCAACACTTCATGCAAAGAGCTGCATCATAAGTCATACACGCATTCTCGCAACGGGCTGCACCAGTCGGACAAGCCTCCAAGCAAGTGCCGCAATGCACGCAGGATTCGGCATTCCACACAGGTGCCAATGGTGTCGGTTTCCCTACCTCGCGATAGGGCACATTCCCTTTGATGAAGAAAGGCGCCAGTGCATCCAGACTATTGAGTCCGGCCCACTTGGCCGCCACTCTTTGTCCAAAATTCTCGGCACAAGCCACATCAATCTTGTCAGGACGATTTGCTCCGATGGGATAGTCAGGCCGGCTATATGAATGTTCGCCAATAAAGGCACCGGCTGCCAACGGTACAAATCCTTGCGATGACAACACATCGCGCAGCTCAACCAGCGCATCCTCATAATCGCGATTGCCATACACCGCCAACAACACTACCGGTGTTTGATTCCCGCGAATGGCCGAAAGTCGTTTCAAAGCCAGAGGAGCCACACGGCCGGCATACACGGGTACACTCACAACCGCAATGCCGTCAGCAATCGTCAGTGACAAAGGCTCACCGCGCCGGCACGTCAGATCAATGACTTTCACACTCCGGCCTTGCATGCCATGCGCCACCGCATCGGCTACACGCCGCGAAGTATGCGTAGGAGAAAACGTAATCACATAAATGTCTTCCTGTTCCATAAGATGTAAGCATTCGTTAGTTAGTTGCAAACAAAGGTAGAACTTTTTCCGAAAACCGACACACGGTGAGTACATCCGGAAGTAAACTTTTCAGAAAACCCAATAGATAGTTAGGCATACCTTCGTCTTTTTCGTTATTTTTGTTATCTTTGTCAGTTAATCAGCATAATCCATAACCAATAACATCTACCTATGAAAGTTATTGATTTAATAAAAAACAATCATAAGACTGCTTTCTCATTTGAAATCCTACCCCCTTTGAAAGGTAACGGTATCGAAAAGCTATATAAAACCATCGACACTCTCCGTGAGTTCGACCCTAAATATATCAACATTACGACCCATCGTAGCGAATATGTTTACAAAGATTTGGGCAACGGTTTATTCCAGCGCAACCGACTGCGACGCCGGCCGGGCACAGTAGCCGTAGCTGCTGCCATCCAAAATAAATATAACATCACGGTAGTCCCACACATCTTGTGCAGCGGTTTTTCGCGCGAAGAGACCGAATACGTATTGATCGACCTTCAGTTTCTGGGGATTACCGACTTGTTAATTCTACGCGGCGACAAAGCGAAACACGAGACTGTTTTCACTCCCGACAAAGACGGTTATTCGCATGCCATCGAACTTCAGCAACAAATTAACGACTTCAATCAAGGCCTGTTTGTGGACGGCTCGCCAATCAAGAATACGGGTACACCCTTTCACTACGGTGTGGCCTGCTATCCGGAGAAACACGAAGAAGCTCCCAACATCAAAAGTGACATCTATTGGCTGAAGAAAAAAATTGAGATGGGTGCCGAATATGCGGTTACGCAACTGTTTTACGACAATCAGAAATACTTCGACTTCGTAGACCACGTGCGCAGCGAAGGCATCACGATCCCCATCATCCCGGGCATCAAACCGCTCACCAAACTGTCGCAACTCAGCATAGTGCCTAAAACATTCAAGGTTGACATTCCCGAGCCATTGGCTCACGAAGCGGCACGCTGCAAGACTGATTTCGAAATGTGCGAGCTGGGCATCGAATGGTGTGTTGCCCAATGCAAAGAACTCATTGCAGCAGGAGTCCCCAGCCTGCATTTCTACACAATGTCTGCCGTAGACAGCATCCGACAGATAGCTAAACAGATTTTTTAAAGACAACCCAAGCTCTTTTTAAACCAAATTAACGCAACGTGTTTTTCAAAGACATCATAGGACAAGGCCACATCAAGCAACAATTGTTGCAAGAGATTAAAGAAAGGCGCATCCCTCATGCCCAACTGTTTTGCGGTCCTGAAGGCTGTGGCAAACTGGCAATGGCCATTGCTTATGCGCGCTATCTGATGTGTAACAACCCAAACGGAACGGATGCCTGTGGTGTATGCCCTGCCTGTGTCAAAATCAACAAGTTGGCACATCCGGATTTGCATTTTGTTTTTCCGGTAATCAAACGCAAATCAGGCAGCAACGTGGTGTCGGACGACTACATCAAAGAGTGGCGCGAATTGGTTTCGGCCAATCCCTATTTTGCTTTCCGACATTGGCTGGAAGCAATGGGAGCGGAAAATCAGCAGGCTCAAATCTTTGTGAAAGAGAGCGACGAACTTTACAAGAAACTCTATCTCAAATCCATGGAAGGCGGCTACAAGATTGTTATCCTGTGGTTACCGGAAAAAATGAAAACGGAGTGTGCCAACAAACTGCTCAAACTGCTCGAAGAACCGCCGGCTCTCACTGTATTTCTGCTCGTGTCTGAAGCCCACGAGCAAATCCTGTCGACCATCTTGAGCCGCACACAGCGCATAAATATTCCAAAAATCGACCCGGAAGACATAAAAGAGGCTTTGCAACAACGTTTCGGCCTGCAGCCCGCAGATGCACAAGACATCGCCCGCCTGTCGAACGGAAATTACTTGCAAGCCTTCGAAAGCATCCATACGAATCAAGACCGTCAGTTCTTCTTTGAACTGTTTGTCAACCTGATGCGTCTTGCCTACATGCGCAAACTGAAAGAGATACGCGACTGGAGTGAAACAGTGGCCTCGTTGGGACGGGAACGGCAGAAAGACTTTCTGATGTATTGTCAACGCATGATACGTGAAAATTTCATGGCTAATTTCCATCAGCCGTCACTCAATTACATGAACCGAGAGGAACAAGGCTTCTCTGTTCATTTCGCCCCCTTTGTCAATGAAAAAAACATAATCAAAATAATGAATGAACTCAGCGAAGCACAGATTCATATAGAGCAGAATGTCAATCCACACATGGTGTTTTTTGACTTTTCGCTGAAAATGATTGTGCTGCTCAAACAATAATGAATGAAACAATGAACGACTTTAAATTAAAAAACGGCAGCGGACGACTCTGTGCCAAGGGATGCGGCCGTCAGAATAACAAGCTCAACACGTACGACTGGCTGGCAGATATTCCGGAGAATGACAAGGCCTGTGAGATGGTGGAAGTTCAATTCAAAAATACACGTAAAGGATATTATAGGAACAGCAACAAGATTAAACTGGAAAAGGGTGACATCGTGGCCGTGGAAGCTACTCCGGGACACGACATTGGCACTGTCACCTTCACCGGACGGCTGGTTCCGCTACAAATGAAAAAAGCCAATCTGAAACCCGATGTCGAAATACAACGCATCTATCGCAAGGCAAAACCCGTAGACATAGAGAAGTATAACGAAGCAAAGGCCAAAGAACACGAAACCATGATCCGCTCCCGCCAGATTGCTGCCAGCCTTAAACTCAACATGAAAATCGGCGATGTGGAATATCAGGGTGACGGCAACAAAGCCATCTTTTACTACATAGCCGACGAACGCGTAGATTTCCGCCAACTGATCAAGGTGCTGGCCGACACTTTCCACGTCCGCATAGAAATGAAGCAAATCGGTGCCCGACAAGAAGCCGGACGTATCGGAGGTATTGGCCCCTGTGGTCGCGAACTGTGTTGCGCCACCTGGATGACAAACTTTGTCTCCGTATCAACCAATGCCGCACGCATACAAGACATCTCGCTAAACCCACAGAAACTGGCCGGACAATGTGCAAAACTTAAATGCTGCATGAACTACGAAATAGACGCATACGTGGAATGTGCAAAGCGTATGCCCTCACGAGAAATCGAACTGGAAACGAAAGAAGGCACATTCTATTACTTCAAATCCGACATTCTAAAGGGTACCATCTCGTATTCAACAGATAAAAACTTTGCGGCAAACCTTGTCACAATCACCAACAAACGAGCGTTTGATGTCATCAACATGAACCGAAACGGCATCAAACCTGAAAATCTGTTGGACGAAACAAACGAACAACAGGAAAGCAAACATTCTAAAGATCTGCTGGAACAAGAAAGTCTGACCCGATTCGACAAGAGTAAGAGCAAAAAGAACAAAAAGAAAAAAGGAAACAACACGGCTAACGAAAAGGCTGCCCAAGCGCAAAACAACAATCAGAAACCAACGGAAAACAAAAACAACAACGAGGTTAAAAAACAAGATCCGGCAAAGCCGATAAATGGTAAGAAACAAGTGCAAAACAACAGCCAACAACCGCAAGCCAAAGCTGCCGAACGCAACAACGCAAAGGCAAACAAACAACCAAACAACCGACAAACAAACAATCACTCACGGGAAAAACAACGTCAGGAAAACCGTGCACGTGAGAAAGGGAACAATCAGCAAAAACAGAACAACCGGACACAGGGTGTGGCCAAAACCCCCGCACCTATGGCACAAAGCCGTACGAAGCCTCACATAACCTAACACTCATGATGAACACCAGGCAATGGATAAGCATTCTCATGCTGGGATTCCTGCTAGCAGGAGTCTCGGCATGCTATCTATCTGACAAATATCACTCGTTTCAACCGATTCCTCTAACCGGATGGGCTAAAAACGATACGTTGTTTTTCACACTGCCCCAGTCGCAAGCAGACAACGCCAGGTACGGTCTATCGCTCGAACTCCGCCACAACGGAAACTATCCTTACCGCACGCTCTGGCTGACTGTAAGCCACAACACGCCCGACTCTATGACCTTTGTAACCGACACCATTGAATGTCAGCTCACAAACGAAAGCGGACATTTTACCGGATCAGGACTCAACAATCTCTACCAACAGGCTTATCAGCTCGCTGATCTTACCTTAAACGGGAGTTATGCACCGGTCATCAAGATTACACACTACATGCGCGATGACACCTTGCGCGGAATCTGCGACATCGGAATCAGACTTTCTTCCTCCCCGCATCAATCCGAATAAAAATAAACAACAAGATTGTAAAGCCCCAAAGCGACGAACCGCCATAACTAAAGAAAGGCAAGGGAATCCCAATCACCGGCGTCAGGCCTAACACCATGCCGATATTAATAAACAGATGGAACAAAAAGATACTGACCAGTGAATAGCCATACACACGACCAAACGTTCCGCCCTGACGCTCCGCCAACATTATCAACCGCAAAATCAACGTCAGAAACAGCAACAATACGAACGAAGCTCCCACAAAACCTTGCTCCTCACCAATCGTGCAAAATATAAAATCCGTATCTTGTTCCGGCACATATTTCAGTTTCGTCTGAGTTCCGTTCAGAAAACCTTTCCCCCAGAATCCACCGGAACCAATAGCGATTTTCGACTGATTGACATTGTATCCCGCACCAGCCAAGTCTTCTTTCATTCCCAACAGAACCTCGACACGTACACGCTGATGGTCTTGCAACATTTTGTGGAATACGACATCGCTGGAATAGAAAAATAACAGCGAACCGACAATGAACAAAGTCATCCACGCATAACTGCGAACACGCAGATGAAAAGCCAGGTAGATCTGAAAAATCACCATACCGACACACAGTCCTAACTGCACCCACTTAACATCAAACGGGATGACATACGTGGAAAACAGCAGGGACAAAAGCGTAACACTCAAAATAATCAGCAAAACATAACGAACATACTGTTTGTTCTTACTGTATACGTACATCATGCCCACTGAGCACAACTGAATCAGAAGCAAAACAACAAACTCACCGAGCGAAACAGGCATAGTTCCTAACGTGACTTCAGAAAAACGTATTCCAACCACAAAGTAAACAACAGCGCAAACACCCGAGAACAGGAAGACGCCCGACAAACCTTCGCGATAGAGTATCAGAAAGAACGAGAGGAATACGAGTGCCGAACCGGTTTCTTTCTGCATCACGATAATCAACATCGGCAAAAGAATCATCAACACCACAACGACAAGGTCTTTCAGCTTGTGTATCGAAAACCCGTACCGACTCATATATCCGGCCAACGCCAAAGCTGTGGCTGCCTTAGCAAACTCGGCCGGTTGCAGATTTACACCGTTTGCCAACCGTATCCATGAATGCGACCCCTTAATCTCGCTTCCCATAAACAAAGTGGCAATCAGCAACACAATGATAAGCCCGTAATAGAAATATGCTGACCACTCGTAGAGCTTATCCTCCAACATCAACAAGATAAAGCCAAGACCAAACGAACAAAAAATCCACAATAGTTGGCGGGCGACACGCGAATCGAAGTTCAGGAAATCGGGGTCTCCGAACGTGTAGCTGGCTCCACACACACTAAACCATCCGCACGTCACCAACAGGAGATACAACAAAATGGTCATCCAATCTATCGACTTCACCAGACTATCGTTCTTTCTTATCATACAATATATGTCTAGACTGCATTAAAGCTGCTTCTTGTTCACTCTCCGGCGAGAGACCACCTTTCAGATATTGTTCTAACATCAATTTCCCAATAGGGACACCATAGACTGCACCAAAACCGCCATTCTCTACATATACAGCTATTGCTATTTTAGGATTATCCATCGGGGCAAATCCCATAAACACGGAGTGATCCTTACCATGAGGATTCTCGGCCGTACCCGTCTTACCACAGACTTCTATGCCGGGGATATTCGCTGCACGACACGTACCTTCCAGCACGGCCTGACGCATTCCTTGAACGACATATTCATAATATTGCCTTTCGACTTTCGTATAGCGGCGTGTACGGTAGAGACTGTCCAGCTCTCCTCCTTCAATCGTATGCACCACATGCGGCGTAATAAAGTATCCTCTATTGGCTATCGTAGCTCCCTGATTGGCTATCTGCAAGGGTGTCAGACCTACCTCACCTTGTCCAATCGCAATACTAATCACAGTCACTGCATTCCACAAATTCCGATAATGCTTGTCATAATAAGCAGCATTGGGAATCATACCGCGCCGTTCTCCCGGCAAATCTACTCCGAGCTGGTAACCAAATCCCATAGAGACCATGTAGTCTTTCCACGTATCCATTGCCTGCTGTACATTTTTATATTTCGTCCGATCGCCAAACATATAATATAATCCCCAACAAAAGTAAGCGTTACACGATGTTGCCAAAGCAGGAATCAAGGGAAGAGGAGAACCATGACTGTGACATCCCAGCCGGAAGCCACCGCGCACAAAACCATAATAACAAGGATAGAACGTCTGGGTAGACGAAAGAATGCCTTCTTGCATAAAGGTCAATCCCTGTGAGGGCTTAAACGTTGATCCCGGTGGATAGACTCCGGAAATCGCACGATTCAGCAAAGGTTTGCGACTGTCTTTGGCCAACAACTGGTGGTTCTGTCCCAAGTTACGCCCAATCAACAGATGAGGATCAAATGAAGGAGCTGAAACCATGCACAGGATATCGCCCGTTTCCGGTTCGATAGCCACAATGCTACCAATCTTACCTTCCATTAATCGTTCGCCCAGTTTCTGCAATTCGATGTCAATGCCCAACGTCAGATTCTTACCCGGCACCGGATGACGGTCATAAGCTCCATCTTTGTAACGTCCTTGAATCCGTCCGTGAGCATCGCGCAACAAAATTTCCACGCCTTTTTCTCCGCGTAACTCCTTTTCATACGAACGTTCCACTCCCTGCAATCCGATAAAATCTCCACTGCGATAGTAGTCGTCGTTCTCTATGATCTGACGCGAGACTTCGCCCACATTACCCAATACCAAGGCCGCCACATCATAATTATACTGACGAGTTGTACGCCGTTGCACATAAAATCCCGGGTAAAGAAATATCTTTTCCTGGAATGCAGCAAATTCTTCGGCTGGTAACTGACTGATAAACTGTTGCTCCGTATAAGGAGAATAACCCGGATTCAGACGCCGGTTGCGTATATCGGTCATACGTTGATCAAAGAACTCACGAGTGATACCCAACGTTTGGCAAAAGTCCAACGTGTCAAGATCGTGCACCTCGCGCGTCACTACCATGATGTCATATGCAGGCTGATCATAAACCAATAAATTACCATTTCGATCATAGATAGATCCACGCGCAGGGAATTGTATCTTATTCAGAAAAGCGTTACTGTCTGCATATTTCTTGTAGTCCTCACTCATCACCTGCAATACGAACAGTCGTATGATATAGATCAGCACAATAGCGACCGCAATCCCGCCAATCACGAATTTACGCTTCTCCAAATCATAGTTATGCATTGCCCCTGCTTCCTTTTATCTTTTCCGGATCAATTCTATAATCATCATACATACATAAGTCAACAACACGCTGTAGACGGTTTTCAGCAATAAGGTTTTCCAATCAAAAAGCGAGAAAGTCTCGATGAGATTCAAAGCTAAATGATGTATGAGAGCAGCCACCAGCACATACAGACTAAACCTTCCTATCCCCATGAAGCGCACATTCGGCTTCAGATTATCGACATCATTTCGAACCACAAACAGACTTAGCAGATATGGACGCAGGAATGCCAGCAATGTTGAAGCCGCCGCATTGATACCGGGAGTATTCGAAAAAATATCAATCACCAAACCCAAACAAAAACCTATCAGCATCAGGATATGGCGGTTGACATCTTTATTCAACACTAACAGAAAATAGATATAAACAAACGGAGTGGCATATCCACCGAAATGGAAATGTCTTAACACCAATACCTGTACAAGTATCAGCAATATCACCCACAGGCTTCGTTTCAGATAGAGCGCTTTCATCGTGTTTCCTCTATTTTCTGTTCTAGTTCCTGTTGTTCCTCAAATCCCCGACGAGCGATTACTCGTACATCATTCAGACGACCAAAGTCTGTAAATAATCTAACCTTCAACACATACGAAAATCCATCGTTCGAAACATTAATTTCTTCTACTCGTCCAACCATTATGCCTTCCGGGAAAATGCTCGAATAACCGCTCGTCACGATTGTGTCGCCCTCATAACATACTGCATGCCGAGGTAAATCGTGTAAATAAGTATAACGGGAATCTTTGCCGTCCCAATGCAGATAACCAAAATAATTGCGCCCTTTGATTTTACAACTAATGTTCGATTTGCTATTAAGTAAAGAAATAACCAGCGCGTAGTGAGGAGCCGTCAA
Source organism: uncultured Bacteroides sp. (assembly GCA_964514145.1). Lineage (GTDB taxonomy): Bacteria > Bacteroidota > Bacteroidia > Bacteroidales > Bacteroidaceae > Phocaeicola_A. The sequence continues at coordinate 5,255 of CAZEPM010000023.1, read as the reverse complement.
CTCGACAACACCGACAAGTCCCATACCACTAACCACCCCCATCTCTGCATACACACTGTCCGTATAGCCTCGGTTGATCGTAATGTAATTATCTGTCAGATTCAATGAGTTGTTGATCACTCGTGCTTCAATCTTCGTATAATTGGCCAAAGCCGTGTGCTCCCATTCTTTCACCGCAGCCGTATCTTGTGTCAACGATATCAGCCGGGCTTCTAATGCCGCTAATTGTTGTTCTAATGCCAGATTACGATCAATCAACGTATCGTTGATCGAACGCAGATGAAAATAACCCGTTACTCCGTTTAGATATTCATACAATGTTCCACTCAATCGGTTAGTCGAATTAAAATAAATACTACCTTGATAATTATTAAAACGAAACACGAGCATAAAACATACAGCCTCTAGCAGGATGAAGAGAAACCAATGATTATATTTACAAATAAAATCAAGAAGTCTATGCACACCTCACTAATTGAAAATGAAGAACTGAAAACTGAGCGATCATAGTCGACACTCCATTCTGTATTTAACAATCTTATTGCATTAAGAATGGATAGCGATCGATATTCTTCAAGGCAATTCCTGTTCCCTTAGCCACACAATGCAAAGGGTCTTCAGCTATATGGAAGGGGATATTGATTTTGTCTGTCAAACGTTTGTCTAACCCGCGCAACAAGGCCCCGCCACCGGCCAGATAAATACCGTTGTGAACAATATCCGTGTATAGTTCGGGAGGAGTATTTTCCAAAGCCGTGAGCACTGCCGTCTCAATTTTCGCAATCGATTTATCCAAACAATGAGCAATTTCCTGATAGCTTACTGACACTTCCATAGGCAAAGCCGTAATCCGGTTCGGGCCATAAACCGTGTAGTTCTCCGGAGCCTCATCGCCCAAATCCGTCAGCGCCGATCCCACAGCAATCTTAATGCGTTCGGCCATACGCTCACTCACCTTGACATTATGCTGACGGCTCATGTATTCCTGAATATCGACTGTAAAATCGTCGCCGGCAATACGAATCGAATTATTAGTCACAAGCCCTCCCAGCGAGATAATGGCAATCTCCGTAGAGCCACCGCCTATGTCGACAATCATGTTTCCGTTAGGAGCCTCAACATCCAAGCCTATACCGATAGCCGCTGCCATTGGTTCATAAATCAAATAGACGTCACGGCCGCCGACATGTTCGGCAGAGTCACGCACGGCGCGCAACTCTACTTCCGTACTGCCCGAAGGAACTCCGATCACCATCCGCAAAGACGGAGAAAAGAGATGATATCCCATCTTGATCTTCTTAATCAGCCCTCTCATCATCTGCTCGCAAGCATTAAAATCGGCAATCACACCATCGCGCAACGGACGCACAGTGCGGATAGTGGGATTCTCCTTCTCATACATCATTTTAGCTTTCTCGCCCACAGCAATCATCTTGTCCGTGTGACGATCGAGTGCTACGACCGATGGTTCGTCTACCGTGATCTTACCGTTAAAAAGAATGATGGTATTGGCCGTTCCCAGATCCATAGCAATATCATGTGTGAATGAAAATAAACTCATCGTTATTCTGTTGTTATTTTTGTTAAACTAATCATCTCCATCAAACTTATTCCAATAATCAGTGTTTAAAATGACGAATACCCGTCATCACCATAGCCATACTGTGCTCGTTGCAATAGTTCACCGACTCTGCGTCGCGAACCGATCCACCGGGCTGAATTACGGCCGTTACGCCTACCTTGTCAGCAATCTCCACACAGTCACCAAAGGGAAAGAAAGCGTCGCTTGCCATAACCGCTCCGTGCAGGTCGAAACCGAAACCGTGAGCCTTTTCGATGGCCTGCTTCAGCGCATCCACGCGCGAAGTCTGTCCTACGCCGCTAGCAACCAACTGTTTGCCTTTAGCCAGCACAATAGAGTTGCTCTTGCTGTTTTTCACAATCTTATTGGCAAAGAGCATATCTTCGATTTCCGATTCCGTAGCGACCTTGTCGGTCACCAAACGCAAGTCGGCTTTTGTTTCAATAGTAAGATCACGATCTTGCACCAATATACCATTCAACACCGAACGGAATTGCTTCTTGGGCAAATCGCAGTTTTTGCGGACAAGGATAATGCGGTTTTTCTTTTGCACTAACACCTGAAGAGCTTCCATGTCGTAATCCGGCGCAATGATGACTTCGAAGAAAATCTTATTGATTTCTTCAGCTGTCTCCTTGTCGATTGCCTCGTTGGTAATCAACACACCCCCAAAAGCCGACACGGGGTCACCGGCCAACGCATCTTTCCATGCCTGAAGCAACGTTGGACGCGAAGCCAGTCCGCAGGCGTTGTTATGCTTCAGAATCGCAAAGGTAGTCTCGTCGAACTCGTTAATCAAATCGACAGCGGCATTGATGTCGAGCAAATTGTTATACGAAATTTCCTTTCCGTGAATCTGGTCGAACATAGCATCAAAATTGCCAAAGAAATAACCTTTCTGATGAGGGTTCTCACCATAACGCAATGATTTTTGTTCGTCGATAGCACAACGGAAGTGTGAAATTTCTCCGCTATCAAAATAATTGAAGATGGCAGAATCGTAGTGCGACGACACGGCGAAGGCTTCTTTGGCAAACCAGCGCCGCTCTTCCAATGTGGTGCTAGCACCACGTTCTACCAAAATGTCATGCAGAGGTTTATACTGTGCTTTGCTGGCTACAATCACCACGTCTTTGAAATTTTTAGCTCCGGCACGGATCAGCGAGATGCCTCCTATATCAATTTTTTCAATAATCGCTTGTTCTTCAGCTCCTGAAACTACGGTTTCTTCAAACGGATATAAATCAACAATCACCAAATCAATCTCGGGGATGGCATATTCGGCCATTTGAGCACGGTCTCCTTCTTCGTCGCGACGAGCCAAAATACCGCCAAACACTTTCGGATGCAATGTTTTCACCCGACCACCCAAAATAGAAGGATAAGATGTCAACTCTTCTACTGCCTGACACGGATAACCTAACGACTCGATGAACTGGCGAGTACCTCCGGTTGACAAAAATTGCACACCTTCTTCGTGGAGCTTGGCTAGAATCTCGTCCAAGCCTTCTTTGTAATAAACCGATACTAATGCGGTCTTGATTTTCTTCGTTGCTGACATTGAATAATAAAGATTTAGTGAATTTCATGCAAAGGTAGGAAATTTCAAAGAATTAAGTCCGAAAAAATAAAGCATTTTGCAAGAAAAAGTCAGAATGTTATGACAATATAAGCCGTGTCGGTTTAACCCGAAAAGCAAACGCCTGCAAACACCCCTCTCGGACAAACTTGGCTACAACCGTAAGCAGCCTTTCCCACCGTGTATAGCCCGATTGCTGGCTATACACGGTGGATCTCAACGCTTATTCGTCCTGTTCGGTTATGGTCTTTCCGTTAACACGGACGTTGTCGAGCACCAGATTGACAACATTTTTCATCTGCGTGGCTTTCGGGGCTTGCTTCACTTCGATGTTTCGTAAAGTAATGTTGTGAAGTTTGGCTTCAGGGATACCATTTGCCATGATAGCAACGCTATCCACACGGTTGCAGGTTACGTTTTCAATCGTGATGTTGCGGAATTGGGTGGGATAGTTTCCGCCCCGATAACCGTGATAGTCAGTCCGGAAATTGATGACGCCCCAATGACAGATGTCTGCCGAGATGTTGCGCATATACAGATTTTCGAAGAATCCTCCGCGATCCATATTCGACTTAAAATAGATGCCGTTTCGACAACTGTCTATTTTGCAGTCTTCTATATATACATTGCGTACGCCGCCAGACATTTCACTGCCTATGGTAATTGCCCATTGCGAGAAATGACATTGGCGGACAATGACGTCTTCGGTTGCCTGTCCGACACGCCATCCGTCTTGATCGCGTCCTGATTTGATTGCGATGCCGTCGTCGCCAACGTTGAAATCCATATCTTCAATCAGCACATTGGTACTTGATTCGGGATCACATCCATCGTTGTTATAGTTATTACTGTCAATGTAAACACGGCGTACCGTCACATTGTCACAATATACCGGATGGATAATCCAGAACGGTGAATCGTAGATTTTCACATCTTCAATCAGCACTCGTTTACAGCCAAAAAACTGAATCATGCAAGGACGCAAATACCATCCTTCACCAAACACGCGCTCATACACCGGAATACGGTCTTGTCCCATCTGACGCAAACGTTCGACGGCCGGTCCTTGTTTGGCATGCCATGTGTTGAACGTCACAGCGCCATTTCCGTCAATCTCGCCCTTACCCGTAATGGCCACATCGGTGCATTGATAAGCGTAGATAAACGGTGAATAATTGAAACATTCCGTTCCTTCCCATTTGGTCAGCACCATTGGCAAATAATCTTTTGCCTGCGTAGAGAATTCCAAACGTGCGCCTTCTTCCACACGAAGATTTACGTGGCTTTTCAGCACAATCGGTCCTTTAACGAAATAAGTTCCCGCCGGAATGGAGACTACGCCTCCTCCTGCCAGATTACAATCATTTATTGCTTGTATGATAGCCATCCGACTATCTACGGTGGTATCGGGTACGGCTCCATAATCCAATACATTGAAAACAGTATCAGGGAATGTTGGCGGAACAATCTTTTCCAAAATCGAGGGTACGCGTTCCCAACCTTCTTTCATCTCCGGCCGGGCATCGGATGCGTGGTTCTGAGTTTGCTGACACGAAGCAAACAGAGCAATAAGACTTGCAAACAAAAATCCAATACGATTCATAGGCATTAATTTATCAAACCTATCCAAATAAAAAGACGAGACAGAACAGATTTTACAGAAAATCAACCGACCGACACCGCAAGCACGCATCTGCACTCTAACACACATCATGCTCAATCGTAAGCCTTCCAAACGGTTTTCATATCATGACATCTGGCAGTTTGTTTTCTTACTCAGTAGGCTTATCAAGGTTAAACAATCCAACGCAAATGTATTGAGAATCTGACGATATTCCAAGCCTGAGACAAGAAAAGATATGAGAAGAGGAAAAAGAAAAAGAGATGGGCAATCATTACGATTATCCATCTCTTTTCACTAATCACGTGGGCGTTGACGGATTCGAACCGCCGACCCTCTGCTTGTAAGGCAGATGCTCTGAACCAGCTGAGCTAAACGCCCCTATGGATTTCACTGAAACAAAAGAGATGATTTCTTTGTGGGCGTTGACGGATTCGAACCGCCGACCCTCTGCTTGTAAGGCAGATGCTCTG
>CAZEPM010000022.1:0-22370 GCA_964514145.1 uncultured Bacteroides sp. | reverse complement strand
TGTTTTCTTTGAAAAAGACTTCTTCAATTCACAAAAAAGTCGTATTTTAGCATGATTTTTGAGAAAATGAAAAGAAGTGTAATTAATACCAGTTTTTTAAATGCCTGAACAAGATAGAATTATAAAAATTAATATTGAGGAAGAGATGAAAACGTCTTACATTAATTACTCAATGTCGGTGATCGTTGCTCGTGCTCTTCCTGACGTAAGAGATGGTTTCAAACCTGTACATCGTAGGATCTTGTATGGGATGATGGAACTTGGTAATACCTCAGATAAACCTCATAAGAAATCAGCAAGAATTGTAGGTGAGGTGTTGGGTAAGTATCATCCGCATGGTGATTCGTCTGTGTATGATGCATTAGTACGTTTAGCCCAAGATTGGGTGATGCGATATCCTTTAGTGGATGGACAGGGAAATTTTGGTTCTGTAGACGGAGATAGTGCTGCAGCTATGCGTTATACCGAAGCCCGTTTGAAGAAATTGGGAGAAGAGATGATGCAGGACTTATATAAGGAAACTGTTGATTTTCAGGCAAACTTTGATGGGGATTTACAAGAGCCGACAGTCATGCCTACGCGAATTCCGCAATTGCTCATCAATGGTGCTTCAGGTATTGCCGTTGGTATGGCAACCAATATTCCACCTCATAATCTTTATGAGGTCATAGATGGGTGTATCGCATATATTGATAATCCGGATATTGATGTTAATGGGTTAATGAAATATATTAAGGCTCCGGATTTTCCTACAGGTGGCTATATTTATGGTGTAAGCGGGGTAAAAGATGCTTACGAAACCGGACGTGGTCGTGTGGTGATACGTGCAAAAGCAGAAATTGAAACGCATGATGCTCACGATAAAATTGTAGTTACCGAGATTCCCTATAATGTGAATAAGGCTGTGCTTATTAAGAATATAGCTGAATTGGTTAATGAGCGGAAAATCGAAGGCATTTCAAATATAAATGATGAGACCGATCGAGAAGGTATGCGTATAGTTATTGATGTAAAACGTGATGCTAATGCCAATGTTATATTGAATAAGTTGTTTAAAATGACAGCTTTACAAACCTCCTTCGGTGTTAATATGATTGCCTTGGTACATGGACGTCCGAAAACTCTATCTTTAAAAGATTGTATTGCTAATTTTATAGAGCATCGGCACGAAGTCGTTATTCGTCGTACTCAGTTTGATTTGCGTAAAGCAAAAGAAAGAGCCCATATATTGGAAGGGTTGATTATTGCCAGCAATAATATTGATGAAGTGATTCGTATCATACGCGCAGCGAAGACTCCTAATGCGGCAATAAATGCACTTATGGAACGCTTTAATCTGACAGAAATTCAGTCACGGGCTATTGTTGAAATGCGATTACGACAATTAACCGGATTAATGCAAGAGCAATTACATGCAGAATACGAAGATGTTATGAAGAAGATTGCGTATTATGAGGAAATACTCTCTAATGAAGTGTTCTGCAGAAATGTGATTAAGCAAGAATTAATTGAAATAAAAGAGAAGTATGGTGATGAGCGTCGTTCGGAAATCGTATATTCATCGGAAGAATTTAATCCGGAGGATTTTTATGCCAATGATGAAATGGTTATTACTATTTCTCATTTAGGATATATCAAACGTACTCCATTGGCAGACTTTCGTGCTCAAAATAGAGGTGGAGTCGGAGTCAAAGGAAGTGAGACACGTGATTCAGATTTTGTGGAGTATATTTATCCAGCCACGATGCACAATACTATGTTGTTTTTCACTCAAAGGGGACGTTGCTATTGGTTAAAAGTGTATGATATTCCTGAAGGGTCAAAAAATTCAAAAGGACGCGCGATTCAGAATCTGCTTCATATTGAAACCGATGATAGCGTTACCGCATTTATTCGTGTAAAAACATTGAGTGATGCTGACTATATTAATAGCCATTATTTATTATTCTGTACAAAATATGGTACAATAAAGAAAACTCGTTTGGAACAATATTCGCATCGACGTCAGAATGGAGTTAATGCAATTAATTTAGTAGAAAATGACAGTGTTATCTCTGTTCGTATGACTAATGGTAATAATGAAATTATTATTGCGAATCGCAATGGTCGAGCAATCCGTTTCCACGAAAATGCAGTACGTGAAATGGGACGTGTTGCAACAGGCGTACGTGGAATTATTCTAGATGAGGCCAACAATGATGAAGTTGTTGGAATGATTTGTATAAAGGACCCAGAAAAAGAGTCTATTATGGTTGTTTCTGAGCAAGGATATGGCAAGCGATCGGAGATTGATGATTACCGTATGACAAATCGAGGAGGAAAAGGTGTAAAAACATTGAATATTACAGAAAAAACAGGTAAATTAGTCGCCATAAAATCAGTAACGGATGAAAATGATCTGATGATTATTAATAAATCTGGTGTTGTTATTCGCCTGAAAGTGTCAGATGTACGTATTATGGGACGTGCGACTCAGGGAGTACGGTTAATCAATTTAGAGAAACACAATGACCATATTGCTTCCGTTTGTAAGGTAAATTCAGAAACAGAAGAAGAGCAAAATGATATAGAAACAATAAATAACTAAGTAAATAACTATAAAATTATCAAAGTCATGAAAAGAGTCGTATTTTCAGTTGTTTTAGCATTGGTCGGATGTATCGCTTTTGGCCAAACTAAAGCTGTAAGAGAAGCAAAGAAATTGGCAGACAGTAAAAAATTTACTGAGGCAGAGCAGTTAATCAATGAGGCATTAACTAATCCGGAAACTAAGGATGTTGCTGATACTTGGAATATTGCTGGTTATATTCAGTATAAAATAAATGATGAAAATAATAAGAACGCTTATTTGAATCAGAGTTTTGATACTGTTCAATTCTATAACAGCATTTATAAAATGTTTGAGTACTATAATAAATGCGATGAGTTGGAACAAATCCCAGATGAAAAGGGAAGAGTCAAAATTAAATATAGAAAGGACAATGCTCCTAAACTGCGAATAGATCGTCCTAACTTAATCAATGGCGGCGTTTTCTATTTTAATTCAGGAAAAGATGCTGAAGCTTATAAGTTTTTTAGCCTATATATTGAGTCTGCAAATTATCCAATGCTGCAAAGTGAAAACTTGGTAGAGACCGACAGTTTGCTAAGTACGATCGCATACTATGCTAGTCTTGCTGCAACAAAAATAGCTCAGTCTACAGAAGATTCCATAAAAGCAGCTGAATCATATCAAGATGTTTTGAGGTATGTAGATTTAGCTGTTAATGATGAAGAAAATGGTCGGTATGCCATGGAATTTAAGTGTGCAGCTTATAAAGCATTGAATGATACCGTAAAATGGGTGAGTGCTCTTCAGGAAGGTATAAAAGCCTATCCGGATCATGATTATTTCTTCGGAAATCTGATTGATTATTATTCAAATAACGATAAATATGAAGAAGCACTGATCTATGTTAACGATGTGGTTGCCAGAAATAGTAACTCAGCTTTTTATCAGTATGTAAAAGGATATATACTTCAAAACATGAAGGAATACGATCAGGCAATTTCTGCTTATGAAAAAGCCACAGAACTCGATCCTGCCTATGTAGATGCATATTCAAATCTGGGACTTTGCTACTGTCAACAAGCTATTGATTTTGGTGAAAGTACAGTGTCTGATATGACTGATCCAAAATATCAAGAAGAACAGAATCAAATCAAAGCTTATTACGAAAAAGCAAGACCATATTATGAAAAGGTACGTGAATTGGCTCCTGATAGAAGAGACTTATGGTTAAATGGTTTGTATACTGTTTACTATAGTCTGAATATGGGTGATGAATTTAGAGAAATAGAAAAACTTATGCAAGAATAATTTATTGCTTTTAGATAAAACTAGTTCTGAATAATTCTCCGATTATTGGACTAGAAAACACATTTGAGGGTGACCCGAAAGTCAATAGACTTTAAGGTCATCCTCGTTTTTTGTGCAAATACCTGATATCTCAAAAGTATGTTTGTCGAACCAGCTTTCCTTTTATATGGAGGTGTGTTTACGGATTGCTCCTACAAATGTATGATGTCTACAGATTCTTCTTGTTTGCCTAATAGATAGCGGGAGAAATAGTCAACCATTCTCCAATAGAAGTATTCGTTCATATTTCCAAATCCGTGGCGTTGTTCTGGCAAGATAAGCATGTCGAAACGTTTGTTCGCGTGGATGAGGGCATTGACTACTCGAAGAGAGTTCGCGGGATGCACATTGTTGTCAACATCTCCGTGTACCAACAGCAAGTGTCCTTTCAGGCGTGATGCAATTTGCGGGTTTGTGGCAATGTTATAGACAAAGGTGGTATCTCCTTGTTCACTTACGATTTCTTTTACACCGTGATGGGTCTCGCTCCACCAGCGGTTATAGATGTGATTGTCGTGATTACCTGCACACGAGACAGCTACTTTGAAGAAATCTGGGTATTTGAAGATTGCGGCTGTCGACATAAATCCGCCTCCGGAGTGTCCGTGAATGCCTACCCGATTAATGTCGATAAAGGGGTATTGATTGGCTAACTGTTCGATAGCTGCTTTTTGGTCAGCTAGTCCGTAATCGCGAAGATTGCCGTAGCCGTAGTTGTGATACCATTTGGAACGGTTGGGATGCCCACCTCGGTTGCCGACAGTGATAACAATGAATCCGGCTTGTGCCAGTCGATCGGTGCGTACGTTCATGTAAGTGTAAGGATAGACGGTAGCTTCGACTTGTGGTCCGGGATATACATAGTCGATGACAGGATATACTTTTGTTGAGTCGAAGTCGAATGGTTTGTACATCACGCCGTATAGGTCAGTGAGCCCGTCAGCTGCTTTTACGGTGAAAGGTTCGGGAAATTGGTATCCGGCAGCAAGGAGTTGTGAAAAATCGCTTTCTTCCAGATCCATAATTTTACGCCCGTTGTTGTCATACACGGCAGTGCATGGAATGGTGTTTACACGCGAATAGTTTGTTACGAAGTAGTCGGTGTCATCATCCATATAGATATTGTTATAATATGGTGCTGGGGTTAGTTGTTTAAGTCCGCTTCCATCCAGATTTATCCGATAGAGATGTTGGTAGTAAGGATTTTCGTCGAGACCGTGTGCCGTGAAATAGACGATTCGGTTTCGCTCGTCTACGTTGATAACTTTTTCTATGTGAAATTCTCCGTTTGTAATGGCGTTTTTCAAATTTCCGTTGGCATCATATAGATAGAGGTGTGCCCATCCGCTACGTTCACTCCAGTGAATAAGTTCCTGACCATTGTTGATGCTGATAAGCGGGCGTGTTTCTATATAAGTATTCATGCGTTCTTTGATGATGGGCACGAGGGTATCCTGTCCGATGGTGTATCGGCAAATGTCTACGCGGTGCAAGTCTCGGCTGTATCGACCTATGTAAAAGCTTTCATTGTCGCCCAGCCAGTAGGTTGCTTTCTCTCTTTTGTCGCGGTCTTTTTGCTGTTGTGGCCGCACGCTGAATTGTAGGGTCTGATCTTTAAAGGCCGTAGTGACAACTTCTTTGTAGGTATTGTTTTCAAGATTGAAGACGTATAGATGTTGAATGGGGGTTTCTTTTTCGCCGGGCATTTGGTATTTGTAGGTTTCGAGTGTAGGTCTTGGCGAAGCCATAGAATGAATAACCCACAAGTCTTTTACGTGTCTGGAATCTTCTGTCATGACAGCAAAGTGTTTAGAGTCTGGAGCCCATACGATGTGTTCCCGTCGACGTTGGCCATTGCATAAGGTGTCTGTATTTAACAGCGAATAAGGTTGTCCGAATCCGAAATCTTTCACTCCGAATAGGGTTAGTTGTGTTTCTACGATGGTACTGTCTTTTTCGTTTTCTTTTGCTTTCTCATAGTCGGCACGTGACATCCGGTACAGATTCTGGTCTTTGGCATAGATGACGGTTTCACCGTCCGGCGAGATGGATGCCCAGTTGGGGAATTTCTCATCTTCTTTCTTATCTTTTAGATGAGTCAGTTCGCGTGTCTGATAGTCGTATGAGAAGAAAAATCTTTTCTTACCTTTTTCCTTTTCACCTTTTTCATCTTTCTGATCGTTGTCTTGCGAGGAGGTAACGGTGAAAGTAAAGGTCTTTCCATCTGCCATGGCTTGCAAATTTTCTATGGGGAGCCGGTCGGCAAGAAATGGGTCGTGTACGATTTCACTGAGTCTGGCTGCCATTTCTACCCGATCGAACAGTTCTTGTTTGTTCTTTTTCGAAGGATCTACAACATACCAATTAGTCCCTTTATGCGTTTTGTAGACGTACCAGAACTTATTGCCTTGTTGGAACCAGTGCGGGTCGACAGTGGTAGAAAACAACATGGTTGACAACTTGTCTGCCGTAAACTTGCGTGCCTGTGTATATCCGGGTAATATATCTTCTTGCGAATAAGAGGATAATGCCATACACATTAAAACGAACGATAATATTTGCTTCTTCATATGATTAACGTGAGTTAGAATATAACTTTCAAATTACTTCATTCGGTTCTGTGTTTTTATTGGCTAAAATTATAGAGATTTTGTTGTATAGCATCGATTTTTATTGAAAAATCGCGTATATATAGAAAAATACTTGCTTTGAGCAAGCAAGTAGCCGGTAGGCTAGCATCGCACCCACCCGAGTAAGTTATGAGTTCTTAATCAGGACTTTGCAATGCATGTTGGGTTGATAATGACGGAATTACCTATTGACAAGGGATGATAATGAATTGGGCCTCCGGAAAGTGTTGCTTGAGATAGTCTCGTAAATATTCTTCCGTATCGTGTTGTATTTGTTTGTCTTCTTCACGAGGGAACAGGTTATACGCCAGACTATGTAAACGGATGTTGCGATGTTGGATGGCTTCGAGGCTGAGCAAAGTATGGTTGATACTTCCAAGTCTGCCGGATGTAACTAATATGAGTGGATAGTTTTCGCGTGCAATGTAATCGATAGTGAGCAGACTGCGTGTCAGCGGAACCATCAATCCGCCAGCTCCTTCGAGCAATACGGCATCATAGCGCTGTGCCAATTCTTCGGTAGCCTGTTTGATTTTCCGGAAATTGATAGGGCGATGATCGATCTCCGATGCCAAATGTGGTGAACAAGGATAAGTAAAGATTTCCGGCATGGTCAGCTTACTACGGTCTTCAGGTAGAATGCCCGTGTGCATCAGGCGACGATGTATCTCAATGTCTTCTGAGATTTCTACATTTCCGGTTTGAATCAGTTTCTGGGTAATGGTGCGTATGCCTAGTCGGTTCCATTCTGCAGCCATGTATCCGGTTGCATAACTTTTACCGATGTTGGTATCAATACCGCTGACAAAAAATATTTTTTTAGTTTGCATAATGAATTTTATTTTTGAGTATGAAATATATTGGATGGTACGTAAGTGTCACTTGCTTGTCTGGTGTTTCGAAATGTTGATAGTAATGGGTGCTGAACAGCTTCAGGTCTTTTTTTGTCCATGCTTGTTTGCAAATACCTGTAACTCCTGTTTGCTTCAGATGGTGTAGTACTTCTGTCGGACTCGGAAGGTTGAGCACGATATGTTCTTCTGTGGCATAGACAATGTCATAGCCTACTGCTTGCAGATTTGTTTGCCAATTGTCCAGACTTTTGTAGGGTAGGGTAAGGCCGGTGAGCGAATGAATTTCGCGAAAATTTTGTGTGCCGAAAGTTGAGAGTGCGATATAGCCGTCAGAGGTTAACGCATGCTTACAACGGATCAGGAAGCGCAACGGGTGGTCGAACCATTGTAAGGCAGAACAGATGGCAATCAGATTGAGCTTTTGGGGTAGCCTGATATGCTCCGCGTCACCGGCTTCGAAGCAGATGCGATCGGTCAACAGTGTGGCTAGTTGTGGCTCTACTTCCGGACAAATGTCGTTCAGCCAGAGATTGGTTGGCGTATGGGCCTGTAAATAGCATCGGGTGAATAGTCCGGTGCCGCAGCCTATTTCGCCGACATTGTTATGGCTGGTTTCGGGTATGTAGTAGTTGATAAATTTTGTTAGTTGTCTGGCTACGTAGGCCTGCACTGTGGCTTCGCGATCGTAGGTCGGAAGGGCACGTGCAAATCGTTGGCGAATCAAACTTTTGTCCATGTTCCCTCCTCTCCGAATGCTTTGTAGCGATGCATAAGTCTGTCGGGAGACAACGTTATCAGTGCTGTTAGCGTGTCTGCATCGTAGTGGGCAGTTTCCGTGAGACAAATCGGGGCGTGGTCTCTCCACGCTTTTTGCTGGTTGACAACAGGAAAAATCCGGTCGTTTTTTCCGATAATCGCACAGTCCCAGCGAGATGGGGGCAGTGGTCCGGTTCTTCGGATTGCAGTTTGCAATGCAGAGAGCTCGTCGCATAAGTCCGGCAAGGTACGTTGAGGCACCAGACTAAGAAACTGTTTTACGTTGTGTGACGAACCGCACATGCGTCGGCGAAACTTGGCCAAAGTCTTTTCAGAGAAGTTTTCGAGTGTGCCGGTAAAGATGTCAACAGGTATTCCCAAATTATCGTCTATCGGTGTGGGTGTTCCATTAAATGCAAATTTATATTCCCACACAAACGGCTGTTGACTGGAGAGGTATTCGGCAACCCATACCCCCATAGACCATGCGGCCAAGTAACAGTGTGTGTATGGATGCAGTAGAGAGTAGTCGAATGTCAGTTCCCGATAGTCGTAACACAACAAGCAGTCGTGGTGTTCGATAGACAACGTATTGAACAAATGTTCGTCAGCCCCCCATCCGGCAAAGAAAACCAGCAGGTTGGGGTTGCCTGTTTGTTTTATGAATCGTTGTTTCATGATATAGTCATAGATTTTGTATGAGTGATTGTAGTTCGTATTCAGTCAATCCTGCGGTGAGTGAGAAACGCAGGCGTGAAGAGCCTTCCGGTACAGTTGGCGGGCGAACAGGCAAAACATAGAATCCTTTGCGTTGCATTTCTTCTGCTTTTATTACGGTGTCGACACTGGTTCCTACGATATAGGGAACAATGTGACTCGTAGATACACAGTGCGTGTTGTGTTTGCAGATGGCTTTGCGCAGACTGGCAGACAGACGTTGTAGCTGTTTGCGATGATCAGTCATATCCGCCAGTCGTTCAACGATATAACTCGTCCATGCAAGATTGATGGGTGGTAAGGCTGTTGTAAAGATTAGTGTACGCATGTGGTTAATCAGGTAATCACGTATGGTCTGGTTGCTGACCACGTATGCTCCAACCGATGACAAGGCCTTGCCAAACGTGCCGCAGAGGAAATCTATTTCAGCTATGCAGTTTTGTTCTTCGGCAATCCCCAAACCGTTTTTTCCTCGAACTCCGATGGCATGGGCTTCATCGACATAGAGCATCACGTTTTTATATCGTTTTTTCATGTCGGCTAGCTGATAGAGTGGGGCAACATCGCCATCCATACTGAATATGCTTTCGGTCACAATGAGAATACGGCTATAGCTCTTGTGGTATTTTTCCAAAAGACGTTCCAGTTGGGTGTAGTCCTGGTGATGAAAACGGATGTTGCGTGCAGAGGAAAGTCGGATGCCGTCTATCAGGCTGGCATGTACCAGCTTGTCGGCTAAAATAAGTGTGTTAGAGTCTGTTATGGCCGGAATGATGCCAGTATTCATGTGGTATCCGCTGCTAAATACAAGTGCAGATTCGCGTTTGAAAAGTCCGGCCAGCAAGTTTTCGAGGCGGGTATATTCGGCGTGATTACCCGTGAGCAAGCGGGATGAAGAGGCAGAGAATAAATAGTTGTGAGTTTCTGTCTCGCGGAGAAAGGCTTGTTGCAGGTCAGAGTCGGTGCTCAGTCCCAAGTAGTCGTTGGACGATAGGTTGAGCATACGCTGTCCGTTTTTTACCATCCATCGCCCGTCGTGAACAGCGTCGGGCAGTTGTCTGAGATTGCCGGAAGCTTGAAGTTGTGCAAGGGCTTGTCTGAAAGGTTCTTCGTTCATACTTGAATGATTGTGGTGATAGGTCGTTGTGATATAATAAATAATTGGGGTGTGGATTTTGGTTTGTACGGTCTGTAAATGTTGAGGCTGTTAAGTCTCGCTGACTACTTTTATCAGGGCATTCGTCAACCGGCTAAGTTCTGCCGGCGTGATGATAAATGGCGGCATAATATAAACCAGTTTTCCGAAAGGCCGTATCCATACTCCTTCTTCTACGAATCGTCGTTGTATCCAAACCATGTCTACCGGCTTCTTGGTTTCAATGACACCGATGGCTCCCAATATGCGTACGTCGGCCACCTGAGGCAGTTCGCGTGCAGGAGCCAATTCCAGTCGCAGTTGGTTTTCGACGGCGTTTACCTTTCTCTGCCAGTCGGATGAAAGTAGCAGTTGGGTGGATGCCCGGGCTACTGCACAGGCCAGCGGATTGCCCATGAATGTTGGGCCGTGCATAAATGCATAGGGGGAATGGTCGGATATTGCGTGTGCAACGCGATCGGTCGTTAGTGTGGCGGAAAAGGTCATGTATCCGCCTGTCAATGCCTTCCCTATACACATGATGTCCGGTTCTATGTTGGCGTGTTCCCATGCAAACAGGCGTCCGGTACGTCCGAATCCGGTAGCAATCTCATCGAAGATCAGTAAGATGTCGTAGTCTTGACACAAAGCGGCCGCCTCGCGTAGATATTGGGGATGGTAGAACCGCATGCCTCCTGCACCTTGTACGATTGGTTCAAGAATGAGTGCGGCCAGTTCGTGATGATGTTGTTCTATGAGTTCTTGTAGGGGGTTGATATCTGCTGTATGCCATTCTTCGTCAAATTTGCTTTCAGGAGCAGGTATGAAATAGCGTACGGGCAATGCTGAACCAAACAGGTTGTGCATGCCTGTTACCGGATCGCAGACGGACATGGCATTCCATGTGTCGCCATGATATCCAGACCGGATTGTTACGAAGTTTGTTTTTTCCGGCCTTCCTAGAGCAAATTGATATTGTATGGCCATTTTCAATGCAACTTCTACAGCTACCGAACCGCTGTCTGCATAGAAAATCTTTTGCATGGATGGCGGAACAATGGAAAGTAGCAGTTTGCCCAATTCGATGGCCGGTTCGTGCGTGAGTCCGCCAAACATAACGTGAGACATGTGCTTGAGCTGTTCGGTTATAGCCTGATTGAGTATCGGATGATTGTATCCGTGAATGGCGCACCACCATGACGACATGCCGTCTATGAGGCGGGTTCCGTTATCAAGTGTGAGTGTGCAGTTTTCAGCATGCACGACTTTGTAGGTTGGCAGTGGCTGTGTGGCTGAGGTGTAGGGATGCCACAGATGTTTCTGATCGAAGATATCCGGGGTGTAATTACAGTTCATATCCAATGGCTTTGATGCGTTGTTTGTCTTCTTCTACTTGTGAACCCAATGTGGTGAGCAGGTCACCCACAATGGCGGCATTAATACCAATATAAAGCGCTTTGCGCAGGCTCTCTTCGGTTAATCGGGATCTCCCACCGGCGAAACGTAGTGCGGCAGTGGGGTGGATAAACCGGAAAAGGGCGATGGTACGTAGGATCTCTTGTTCGGGCAGTGGATTGGTATTTTCAAGCGGAGTACCCTTTATGGGTTGCAATAGATTGATTGGAATGGATTGCACGGCCAGTTCGCGCAGTGTGAAAGCCAATTCGATGCGTTGTTCCATAGTTTCTCCCATTCCTAGAATGCCGCCGCTGCAAATCTCCATGCCAACCGAACGTGCGGCGTGTAAGGTTTCAATCTTTTGAGCTTGCGTATGGGTGGTACAAAGTTCGGGGAAAAACGAGGGTGCACTTTCCAAGTTACAGTGATAACGCGTAACGCCAGCTTCGTGTAGTTGAGCTAGCTGTTGTTGGGAAAGCAAGCCTAATGAAGCACATACTTCGATACGACATTGTTTCTTGATGGCTTTGACGCGTTCGCACAGTTGGTCTATCTCGCTTGTTGAAGGATGTCGGCCACTGGTTACCAATGAGAATCGTTTCACGCTTTGTGACTCATTGACAGATGCTGCATGGACACATTCTTCTGTAGAAACCAACTTGTAGGTCTTCACGCCGGTGCGATGATGGATTGACTGGGCGCACCATTTGCAATCTTCCGGACATAGTCCTGATTTGGCATTGATGATGGAACACATGTCAAACGTATGCGAGGCCTTTTCTCTTGTAATCTCATGAGCCGCTTCGAAGAGTTCGTCATCTGTTGCAGTACGGGCAAGATTCAGTGCTTCAGCCGGTGTGATATCATATCCTTGTATGATCTTGTTTTTAAAAAAATGTATCATATAGTTTGTATAAAAAGATGAGGTGCATCAGAAGAATATCAAGTCTTCTGATGCACCTCTTTTTTAATGATAACAAAATTGTATGGGGACGGATAAAACCATCTCGTTTATGCGCTTGTATGGAAGTAATTGTGTCGCTTGTTTCCGGTATTACAAATAAGAAAGGAAAGTTCCTTTCACCGGGTGGAAGATTTTCTTCCGGTATAATGGACAACTTAAACGGATTGTATCTGATTTCTTCCTGTTTGCCGGATTTGCGTAGTGATGCTTCGACAATACTTTTGCTAACATGGCCAATGACGATATGCTTTCCCAGGCTTTGGAAAGCTGCGTATGCTTTTCGGCTCCACCGGCGAAAGCAAATCACTCTTTTTTTATGTAAATATGAGAATCTCATTAACGGACAAAAGTAGTGATTTATTTAGTTGCCTGCTTTGATGTTTTGGTTAAAATTGGTTTAGGTGTACGATGAGTTTTATGACAACTCCAATCCGAAAATCTCATGCAAGCGTTGTAGATTCGGATTCTTCTTGCTCATCAACTGGAATTGCTCCATTTTATTGTAAGTTTTGACGATTTCCTTCGCTTCGCTAATCCGAATTTGCATACAGATGTTCGTATTATGAAGCTGTTTCCTTAAAAATTCCTCTATTCGGGGTTTTAAGTTGAGCATGTATTTTTGTACGAATTCATTGTCGACCGTGATTTCAAAATTACTATCGTCTTTCAGTTTCGGAATAATGGCTTTCATACGTCCGGCATTGGCCGCTTCTTCCATCGGTAATTGCCCTGCAAATTCTGACCAACAACGGCGAAGGTTTTCTTCATTGAATGGTCTGTTTTCCTCTTCAACCGTCTGGACACTCTGCTTTTGTACTTGCAACTTCGGTTCAGCAGACGGCAGATTCTTGATAGATGTACTTAATTTTTGGGTCGTTACAGTGGGAATATTTTTCTTTGTCTGCACCTGTGGTATCGGATTTTCACGCACTATATGACCGGAATCTGACGGCATCGTTTCGTTGTAATCCACTGTTCGCATCGTTCCCGCAGTTTGTTGATGTGGAGATTGCGGAGATGTTTGGGGTGTTGAAACTAGTTTCTTGAATATGGGTTGTAATATGTTCTCGGGCTTGCGCCCATTACTCGTTTCGTCATCATCTTCAGTGAGTTGTGCCAATTGGATAAGTGTGATTTCCACCAGCAGACGCTTGTTTTTACTGGTACGATAATTTAAGTCGCAATCGTTGCAAAGTTTCATGGCACGATACAGAAATTTGGGATTACATTTCTCGGCTTGTTCCTGATAGCGTTGGCGTATGCTCTTGCCCGTTTCGAGCAGGGAGACGGTTGCCGGATCGCGACTTACGAGCAAATCGCGGAAGTGAGACCCTAGTCCGTTTATAAAATGATTGCCTTCGAAACCCTTGTTGAGAATATCGTTAAATAAAAGCATGCTTTCCGAAATCTTGTTTTCCAAAAAGTAATCTACCATTCTGAAATAATATTCGTAGTCGAGAACATTGAGATTAGCAATGACACTTTGATAGGTTACCTTCCCTTGAGTGAAACTAACAAGCTGGTCAAAGATGGAAAGCGCATCCCGCATCGCTCCATCAGCTTTTTGCGCTATGACGGTCAGAGCATCCGGTTCGGCATCTATGTTCTCTTTTTTGGCTACATATTGCAGATGCTCGGCAATATCGTTTACACTGATGCGATTGAAATCATAAATCTGACAACGGGACAAAATGGTAGGCAGTATTTTGTGTTTCTCAGTTGTCGCCAATATAAAAACAGTATGATGAGGAGGCTCTTCCAATGTTTTCAGGAAAGCATTGAATGCCGCTTGCGAGAGCATGTGTACCTCGTCTATGATATAAACTTTATATCTACCCATCTGTGGCGGAATGCGCACCTGATCTATCAGGGTGCGTATGTCTTCCACGGAGTTGTTTGAGGCTGCATCCAATTCGTGTATATTAAACGACCGCTGCTCATTGAATGCGCTACACGATTCACAGGTGTTGCAGGCTTCGCCTTCAGGCGTCAGGTTAAGGCAGTTGATGGTTTTTGCAAAAATACGCGCGCAAGTCGTTTTGCCTACACCGCGAGGCCCGCAGAACAGGTAGGCATGTGCAAGTTTGCCTGTAAGAATTGCGTTTTTTAGGGTGGTTGTCAATGCCTTTTGACCTACGACCGATTCGAATGTCGAAGGTCTGTATTTGCGTGCAGAAACAATGTAATTTTCCATGCAAGATTGTATTATCGTATACGTGCAAATGTACATCAAATAATTCGCTTAACCAAACTTGTTTTCGAAGACACCGTGCATCTGTTCTGTGTTTGTCTGGCACAGTCCGTAGTAAACGGGCTTGGTCAGTTTGCGGTTGACCTGTGGTTACGATTGATTTCGGGCGTGGTCACGAAACGGATCAGGCCTTGAAAAAGATAGGAATAATTTTGTTGCATAACGATGACACTTGTTCTCATTTTTAATTCGTACCTTTGACGTGGATTTATCGATGTTTGGACTATGAATAAAGTTTCTCGTACATGGAGTCGTATCGGTGCACATAAATATTTGTTGGTGACGCTGGTGTTTTTGGTTATCATGGTGTTTCTGGATGAGAACAACTGGATTCGTTACTCGCGTAATGTGTATGAGATTAATCGTCTTAAGCAGGAGATTAAATATTATCGTCAGATGTATGAGCGCGACACGGAGCGGTTGAATGATCTTTCTACGAATCCGGAGGCTATCGAAAAGATTGCTCGCGAGAAATATTTGATGAAGAAACCGGATGAGGATATTTACATCTTTGAGGAATAAGTGAATGGAACAGCGTGTACAAAATGTAATAGGGGGTATAGGAGCCGTATTGATATTAGCTGGTGTAGGTATGTATGTAACCCCGCTCTCAAATCTTTCGCCTTATGTTTATTCGTTGGGTGCCGTGTTGTTTGCAATTCCACAATTGGCACAGCGATATGATGGTAAGAATCTCATTATACGTCGTTTGCATCGTCAACAGATGTTGGGTGCCATGTTGTTGTTAATGACGGCGGTGTTTATGTTCTGGCTTGAACACAACGAATGGTTGCTGAGTCTTACCATTGCGGCGGTATTAGAGCTTTATACGGCTTTTCGTATTCCGCAGGAAGAGGCGAAAGAGAAAGAATAATTAGCTTAAACGTGTATGGAATATTTTTAAAATAGATAAAAACATTTCATCTGTAAGAAAATAGGTAGTACATTTGTTTGAATTATTCATATAATCACGTTGTTCAATTCAATATGGATAATCACCACCTAAAGAAAAGCGTATGAATAAACTAGTGATCGTGTCTTTGTTTATGATGGCGATGTTGTCTTCTTGCAATCAATATAGGGTAGAGGGGAAGGCATCGACATCGCGTTTGGATTTGGATGGGCGGATGATGTATATCAAATACATGGACGATACACAAAACTGGCATTGTGTGGATTCGTGTGAAATTGTACATGGAAAGTTCGAAATGAGCGGTAGGGTGGATTCGGTAGTAATGGCTACGCTGTTTATGGGTAGTTATAATATTTTGCCGCTTGTGATAGAGAAAGGTACCATAAAGGTGATGCTCGACGAATGGAGTTTGAATGTGTCGGGAACTGAGTTGAATGACAGGCTGTATAAGTTTTTGAATGATAAGAAGTCGATTGAGCAGAAAGCTGACGAATTGAGTCATAAGCATAGTTTGATGATTATGAATGGGACGTTGGCTCAAGAGGCTGAGAACATGCTGAACAGGGAAGGACAGATTTTGTCGCATGAAATGGATCGTCTGATTATTGACTTTATAGTTAATAATTTTGATAATGTTTTAGGATATGAAGCTTTCATGATGGTTGTGAACAGCATGCCTTATCCGACGATTACTCCGGAAATACAAGAAATCATAGATAAAGCTCCTGCGGAGTTTAAAGAGAAATCGCATGTAAAGGCTTTTTTATCGGAAGCTAGGCCATTATGATGTGATGTTGATGCAGGTGTTTTGTCTGTTAATAAAAAGTCATCGGAGATGGCATTCCATCTCCGATGACTTTTTGTAATAGGTGCATGGGGGTTAGCGCGAAGCAATGAATGTTTCTCCCATAACGGCATCTCGGAGGGTGATAATGCCTTGTTCATCGGGAGTTACGTCTAGTCTGCGTCCGTCTTGCAAGTTCATGGTGATTGTTCCATTGTTATTGAAATGCATAATTTCGTAACTTTCGTTGTTGGTGATCACGTTCCAACTTTGAGTTCCTTTTTCGAATTTCAATTCCATAGGAATTTCTTCTCCTTCTTTTTCAATCAAATATCCGTCCTCTGTTGTCGTAACAATGAATTTACCGTTTTCGTTTTCAATTTCAGTCGTCTGTCCGGCAGCAACGGGATTATCTCCACTCCAGAACTCGATGGAGTTGATAACGAGGATGTCGGCAAGGATCGTAACTTCGTATACGGGCACAATGTGCAGACCAATGAAGATGAGTTCATTCAACAATTTACTACTTGTAGCTCGTTCATTCCACGCTTTTACTTTGTTTGTCAAGGCAAATGAGCCAATACACGAAGTTGTCAATGTCAAACCTGCTAAGGCTATGCACATGACGGAAAGTTTACATTTTTTCATTGTTTCAAAGTTTAATGGTTGTTATTGTTATTGCATAGTTCAATCATATTATTACGATGTAAAGATAATCCTTATTATTGAATCATTTGTTATCTGATTTACATAAAATATGACATGAAAGTATTATTTTTTGTCATAAGGAGTTCGCCATGCAATATAAAATATAATAATGTTAAAACAAAAAAACGGATTTCTGACAAGATCAATTACCAATATGTAGAATAATTGTACATTTGCATATTATTACCAAATCTTTAAAAGACAGACCTAATATGATTGAAAAAGTTCATCAAACGTTGCGTGACTCGAAAGCTGCTCGTTGGACGGCTTTGGCAGTGGTTGCATTTACTATGTTATGCGGTTACTTTCTGACCGATGTGATGTCTCCTTTGAAGCCTATGCTTGAAAAAGAGTTGTTGTGGACAAGTACTGATTATGGCATCTTTACCAGTGCTTATGGTTGGTTTAATGTGTTCTTGTTGATGCTGATTTTCGGTGGTATTATTTTGGATAAGATGGGAGTCCGCTTTACCGGTTTGGGAGCTTGTATGTTAATGGTTGCAGGTTGTTCTATAAAATATGGTGCGGTATCCGGATTGATTCCGCTGGATGGTGTTGAAATCGCGGGAATGAAAGGACAGGTTGCAATTGCAGCTTTGGGTTATGCAATCTTTGGTGTTGGTGTGGAGATCGCCGGTATTACGGTTTCGAAGATTATTGTAAAATGGTTTAAGGGTTATGAGATGGCTTTAGCTATGGGATTGGAAATGGCTACTGCCCGATTGGGAACGATGTTGGCCATGTCTGTGACTGTTCCTTTTGCTACTTTCTGTAATAGTATCTCTGCGCCTATTTTGTTGTGTTTAATCATGTTGTGCATCGGATTGATTTCATTTGTGGTTTATACGTTTATGGATCGCAAGTTAGAGTCGTCTATCGGCAAAGATGAGACTTCGGAAGACGATGCCTTTCGTTTCAGTGATATTTGGTTGATCGTGCGCAATAAAGGTTTCTGGTTGATTGCTTTGCTATGCGTTTTGTTCTATTCGGCTGTTTTTCCATTCCTGAAGTATGCGACTGATTTGATGGTGAATAAATATGACGTTGATCCGGGGTTAGCCGGTATCATTCCCGGTTTATTACCTTTAGGCACGATGTTTTTAACCCCTTTCTTTGGAAATCTGTACGATCGTAGAGGTAAAGGAGCCACCATCATGCTGATAGGTGCTCTGATGTTGATAGGGGTTCATGTTTTGTTTGCTTTACCGTTACTTAATTATTGGTGGTTTGCTACGATTATCATGATCGTATTAGGAATTGCTTTCTCATTGGTTCCGTCAGCAATGTGGCCTTCTGTTCCTAAGATAATTCCAGAAAAGCAATTGGGCACGGCCTATGCTTTGATTTTTTGGGTGCAGAATTGGGGATTAATGGGAGTTCCTGCACTAATAGGATGGGTATTAGACCGTTATTGCAGGTTAGGTGGTGAAGGTCAACCAGCTTACGATTATACATTGCCAATGGTGATTTTTGCTTGCTTTGGTGTGTTGGCATTGATATTTGCCGTCATGTTGAAAGCAGAAGACAAGAAAAAAGGTTATGGACTTGAAAAAGCCAATATCCAACAGCAATAGCATATTGAAAGGTCATTGAGATCTACCAATTTTGTTGGCAACCTAAAAAGATAAATCCGTACTTATCGCTATATTTGTTCCCCAAACTATGAGCATATATGCCTGCCACAAAATATTTGGATGAATTGAATGAAAGCCAGCGCGAAGCGGTGTTTCATATTGACGGGCCGAGTCTGGTAATTGCTGGTGCAGGTTCGGGAAAGACGCGTGTGCTGACATATAAGATTGCTTATCTTTTGGAACAAGGATATGATCCTTCGTCTATCATGGCACTGACTTTTACGAATAAGGCAGCGAAGGAGATGAAGGAACGTGTAGCACAGCAGGTTGGTTGGCAGCAGGCTCGCAGACTCTGGATAGGGACGTTTCATTCAGTCTTTTCGTGTATTTTGCGTGCAGAGGCTAGAGTTTTTGGTTTTACGTCTCGCTTTACGATTTACGACCAGAATGATTCGCGAAGTCTTTTGAAAGATATCATTAAGGGGATGGGGCTTGATGATAAGGTGTATAAGCCGGCAACCGTGCAATATCGTATTTCGATGGCTAAAAATATGCTGATTCTACCTGAGGCTTATGCTGCGGATGCTTCGCTGTATCAGGCTGACCGTGAGGCGAAGATGCCAGCGTTGGCGACCGTCTATACCCATTATTGGGAACGCTGTCGGCAGGCGAATGCAATGGATTTTGACGATTTGCTGTTGTATACTTATTTGTTGTTCGACCGTTATCCGGAAATATGCCAACAATATGCCGAGCATTTTGCGTTCATCCTGGTCGATGAATATCAGGATACGAATTATGCTCAGAGCCGTATTGTGTGGCAGTTAGCAAACAAACGTCGAAGGCTTTGCGTAGTAGGCGACGATGCGCAGAGTATTTACTCGTTTCGGGGGGCTGATATTGGTAATATCTTACAGTTTACGCGGCAGTATGCCGGTGCTCGTCTGTTCAAGTTGGAGCAAAATTATCGGTCAACACAAACTATTGTGAAGGCTGCTAATAGTTTGATAGCTAAGAATCGTGAACAGATTCGCAAGGAAGTCTTTTCAGCGAATGAAGAGGGAACCCCCATTACTGTGTTTGAGGCTTATTCAGATAAGGAAGAGGCCGAACAGGTTGTCGCCAAGATTATGGAGTTGCATCGTCGTGAGCAGATTGCATATACAGACTTCGCGATTCTTTATCGCACGAATGCTCAATCACGTACGTTTGAAGAGGCGTTGCGCAAACACGCATTGCCTTATTGTGTCGTTGGCGGACTGTCGTTTTACCAGCGTAAGGAGATTAAAGATGTGATTGCGTATTTCCGTTTGATGGTTAATCCGAATGATGAGGAAGCTTTTAAGCGAGTGATTAATTATCCGACACGAGGTATAGGTAATACAACGGTAAACAAATTGCTTGCTGTGGCGGGTGAACACAAGGTGAGTCTTTGGGAAGTGATTAATAATTTGGACACTTATCCGGAATGTTCGATTATTAAGCATACGCGCGACAAGATTGAGGCTTTCCGTATGATGATAGAGAGTTTTCAGCAGCAGCTTGACCGTGTCGATGCGCATACGTTGTGTCGCGATATTATTTATCAATCGGGTATCTTCCGCGAGATCAATCAAGACCGTTCGCCGGAAAACTTGTCTCGTCAGGAGAATATCAATGAACTGATAGCAGGTGTGTATGATTTTTGTGCATCCCGTCGGGAAGAGGGGAATGAACATGTGTATTTAGCAGACTATTTGGCTGAAATTTCCTTGCTGACCGATCAAGATCAAGACGATAAAGACACGCAAGACAAAGTTTCTCTGATGACGATTCATTCGGCTAAAGGATTGGAGTTTGATACGGTATTTATTGTGGGGCTGGAAGAAGACTTGTTTCCCGGTGCATTGTCCAAAACATCTCCTCGTGAGTTGGAAGAAGAACGACGATTGTTTTACGTTGCTCTGACCCGTGCTGAACGACATTGCTTTTTGTCGTATGCTCGCAGTCGTTTTCGTTATGGAAAGATGGAGTTTGGTAATCCGAGTTGTTTCTTATATGAAGTGGACGAACGTTTTCTGAAACTTCCGGCCTCCATGCGTTCTCGTCCGACAAAAAGCAACTTTTTTCAGCAGTCGGATCGACCGGTTATCGCTCAGTCTGCAAGGCAAGTAGATAGGGCTTATCCGGAACAGCAACGTGCCCAATTCGATGATACCAAGCGTGTCGTGACTCTTCGAAGCAGAAAAACAGCATTGACACCTATTGGGAACACGACCTCCGAGAGGACTTCTCAGATAGAAAGCGGACTTAGAATTGGTTGTCATATTTTGCACGAACGTTTTGGAAAGGGTGTCGTGGAACAATTAGAGTGGACGGGCGATAGTCGTAGGGTTACTGTTCAGTTTGAGCATATGGGAAGAAAACAGTTGCTCTTGAAGTTTGCTCGTTTTAAAGTGATAGATTAAATAAGAAAAAGGTAATATAAATTATGGATAGTGGTATAAAGTATTCAATTGCCGATCGCTATTTTGATAAGATTCCCTCTCCCTGTTATGTGATGGAGGAGTCGCTTTTACGCCGCAATTTAGCGTTAATCCGCTCTGTGAAAGAACGTACAGGAATTGAAATTATTTTGGCTTTCAAGTCTTTTGCAATGTGGAAGTCTTTTCCCATATTCCGAGAATATATTCGTTTTACGGCTGTCAGTTCTCTTTATGAGGCACGTTTAGGATATGAAGAGTTCGGTAGCAAAACATATACCTATTCACCAGCCTATACGGAAACAGATTTTGAATGTATTATGCAATATAGCAGCCACATTATCTTCAATTCGTTTAATCAGTACGAACGTTTTTATCCGATGGTAAAAAAAAACAAAGAGGCCATTTCATGTGGTATACGTATAAATCCGGAATATTCTGAAGTGGAGGTTGAACTCTATAATCCTTGTGCTCAGGGTACGCGGTTTGGCATTACAGCCGACCAGTTGCCCGAATACTTACCGGAAGGAATCGAAGGATTTCATTGTCACTGCCATTGTGAAAGTAGTTCCTATGAATTAGAACGCACTTTGGAACACTTGGAGGCAAAGTTTGCGAACTGGTTCTCGCAACTGAAGTGGCTTAATTTGGGAGGGGGACATTTAATGACGCGTGATGACTATGATGTGGAACATTTAATCACGCTTATATTGGACTTGAAAGCACGTTATCCTCATTTGCAGCTTATTTTAGAGCCTGGTTCGGCTTTTACATGGCAGACAGGTACGTTGATAGCTTCGGTGGTAGATGTTGTGGTTAATCATGGTATTCGTACTGCAATCTTGGATGTAAGTTTTACTTGTCACATGCCGGATTGTTTGGAAATGCCTTATCAGCCGAAAGTGTGGAATGCTGTAACTTTACCTTTTGATACGCCGGCATTATTCGAAGAAAATGTGTATCGTTTGGGCGGTAATAGTTGTTTGAGTGGAGACTATATGGGTTATTGGCGTTTTGACCATCCGCTTCAAATAGGCGAGCGTATTATTCTGGAAGACATGATTCACTATACAATGGTGAAGACTACGATGTTTAATGGTATTCGGCATCCCAACATAGCGTTGCTTCATTGCGATGGAACGCTTGAAATCTATAAGCATTTTACGTATGAAGATTATAAAAATCGTATGTCTTGAAGATTTTTTGTCTTAGAATGTTTGTTGATATTAGAATAATACCTACTTTTGCATCCACGATCGAAAAGATGAGTACTGCGGAAATAGCTCAGTTGGTAGAGCACAACCTTGCCAAGGTTGGGGTCGCGAG
>CAZEPM010000021.1:0-22992 GCA_964514145.1 uncultured Bacteroides sp. | reverse complement strand
TTATTGTAAAATTTAAACAAATATCTATCTTTGTCGCGAATACATATATTAATAAAATATGGATAAAAAACCTAAACCGGGTAGCATGCTCGATACCTTTTCCATATTTCAGCCGAGCAGAAAACAACCGTCGGGTTGGAGTCGTGTGGTAACGACCATGTTGTTTTCGATGGCTATTACATCTTATGCGTATGGTAACGAGCTATTTACCGAAACTATGAGAAATGGGGAGAATTTGAATTGTGAGCTGACAGTCGGCTCATTTGCCCCGGATTGTCGTGTAGACAGAGTGAAGAAATCGGAGTGGACGGCCTCGCCGCAATCCCGCCAGCAAGAGCAGGTGGTGACCGGAGTGGTTGTCGATGAAAACGGTGAAGCCATGCCGGGCGTATCAGTTACGCTCAAAGGCACAAAGACTGCGGTCATGACGGACTTCAACGGAAAATTCTCTATGCGTGTTCCACAGGATGCCTCATCGCCCAGATTGGTGTTTTCGTTCATCGGAATGAAAACCAAAGAGGTAGTTCTGGGTAAGGAACAATCTGAGTATAAAGTGACCCTCGAAGAAGAAACCCATGCGCTCGACGACGTCGTGATAACGGGTTACTTCCAGCGCAAGAAAGTGAGCCAGACGGGTTCGGAAGTTGTCGTCGATGGCGAAGAACTCCGCAAAGTGGGCTCGCTCAACTTGTTGTCGGCCATTTCGTCGTTCGACCCGGGCGTGCGCACCATCGAAAATAACGAGTTCGGTAGCGACCCCAACCGCATGCCTGAAATCACGGTGCGCGGCGAGAAAGGTTTCGACCTGCGCGATGAGGCCGACGATTCGCGCACGAACCCCAATGCGCCGCTCTATATCATGGACGGTATCGAGGTGACCGCCACCACCGTTTACGACATGGACATGAACCGCGTGGCCTCTTTCTCGATTCTGAAGGATGCCGCCGCCACCTCACTCTACGGTTCGCGCGGTGCCAACGGTGTCATCCTGATTACCACCATCCGTCCGAAGCCGGGCGAAATCCGGGTCACGGCCAACGTCACGTATAACGTGTCCGTGCCCGACCTCTCGTCGTATAACCTGATGAATGCCCGCGAAAAGCTGGAATACGAACGGCTGGCCGGTCTCTACACCCAACCTTATGGCAATCGCGAAGAGCAGACACTGCTCGACATCCGCTACAACAGAATCCTTTCGGAAATTGAGCGCGGCGTCAATACCTATTGGCTGTCGCAACCGTTGCAGACCGCCATCAACCAGCGTTATAGTGTCTATCTGGAAGGCGGTGACGAGCATTTCCGCTATGGTGTCAACCTGAAGTATGACGACGACGGCGGTGTGATGAAAGGCTCGGGACGCGACCGCATGGGCATCAACGTGTATTTCAGCTACGAAATCGCCAACCGCCTGATTGCCCGAAACGACCTGATGGTCGACGATGTGAAAGCCACCGATTCGCCTTACGGCAGCTTCTCGTCGTATGCCTCGATGAATCCCTACGAACGCATCTACGACGAAACCACGGGTGAGATGATTCGCGAATACAGCTCCAACGGGCAAGTGAAGCGCAACCCGCTGGTGGATGCCTCGCTGCCCAACAAGTCGTATGAACGCTACACCCAGATTCGCGATAACTTCCAAGTGCAGTGGTGGGCGACCGATCACCTGATGTTCAAGGGTAACATCGCCATCACCAAGCAAATCAACCGCGACGAAATCTACCTGTCGCCCGAGTCGGTGTCGTTCGACGGCGTTCAGGATGCCGCTCAAAAAGGCAGTTACACCATCAGCAACGGAACCGACCTCGACTTTGAAGCAAACATCACGGCCAACTACAACCAGAACTTCTTCGAGAAACTCTCGATGAGCTTTGGTTTGGGTGCCGAGCTGATTACCGAGAAGTCTGAGATGGAGGGCTTTACGGCAACCGGCTTTCTGAACGACAAGCTGATCTATCCGTCGTATGCCCTGCAATATCTGAGCGGCTCGACCCCTTCGGGCAGTTTCGACGAAGCCCGCTCGGTCGGTTTCTTCGGCAACCTCAACCTGAACTGGGACAACCGCTACATCCTCGATTTCAGCTATCGCACCGACGGTTCGAGCCGCTTCGGACGCAACTCGCGTTTCGCGCCTTTCTGGTCTGTGGGTGCCGCATGGAACCTGAACAATGAGGACTGGTGGAAGAGCACGGGATATATGAAACTGCGTGCGTCGGTGGGTAGCACCGGTTCGACCAACTTCTCGGCTGATCAGGCGATCACACGCTACATCTATTCGAATGACTCGGAATACAACGGCGTTTACGGCGCCATAATCAATGCCTATGGCAACCCGTCGCTGAAATGGCAGAACGTGCTGAAATTCAACGTCGGTCTCGACATGAACGTGTGGAAGAACATCATCACGCTCAATCTGGACGCTTATCTGGAACGCACCGAAAACCTGCTGCTCAATATCGACGTGGCTCCCTCGAGCGGCTTCACCTCGTATACCGAAAACATGGGTTCGATGGACAACATGGGTGTTGAAGCCCGTCTGCGCCTGAACCTCATCAACGACTACAAGCACGACTTCAGCTGGAACGTCACGCTGAGCATGGCACACGAGCGTAACAAAATCCGCAAAATCTCGAACGCCATGCAAGCCATGAACGAAGAAGCGCTGAGCCTGGAAAACAGTTCGAGCGATAGCGAAGTCTTCCGGATGTATGAGGTCGGACGTTCGCAGACGGCCTTGATGGTGGTGCGCTCGGCCGGTATCGACCCCGCAACGGGTAACGAGATTTACATCAAGCGCGACGGCTCACTGACCTTTGAATACGATCCGAACGACAAGGTGGAAGTGGGCGACACCACACCGACCGTGCAGGGCTACTTCAACAGCAACATCAACTGGAAGGGCTTCAACCTGTATTTCAGCTTCAACTACGAGTTGGGAGCCAAGCAATACAACAGCACGCTCGCCCAGAAGGTGGAAGGCGCCGACCCGTATAGCAATGCCGACCGCCGCGTGCTCTACAACCGTTGGAAAGAGCCCGGCGATGTGGCCATGTTCCGCCGTATCGACGACACTTCGACGGTGTATCAGTCATCGCGCCTCGTGCAGCGTAACGACTTCCTCAACATGACGAGTCTTTCGCTGTCGTACGACATGCCTCAAAACATACTGCAAGGCTCATTCGTGGAGCGTTGCAAATTTACCTTCTCGATGAGCGACCTCTTCCGCATCTCGACCATCAAGCAAGAGCGCGGAACGTCGTATCCGTTTGCACGCACCTTCTCGTTAGGACTAAACTTAACTATCTAAGCAACAGACTTATCCGTTATGAAAAAACTATATTTACTCATCAGCCTGCTGATGGTCTCGCTCAGCTCGTGTAACGACTGGCTGGACATTGAACTCGACAACAAGGTAGACCAAGACAAGCTTTACCAGTCGTATGAAGGATTTCAGGAAGCCTTGGCCGGCATCTACAGCGAAATGTCGAAAAGTACGCTCTACGGACAGGCTCTGACGATGGAATACATCGACCTGCTGGGGCAGTATTATTCGTACAGCAGTGTGTCGAACTCGTATGAGTATTGGAAAAATTTCGAGTATGACAACTCCGGAGTGCAAAGCACCCTGTCGACTATTTGGAATAACCTCTACCGCAACATTGCACAGGCCAACGACATCATTGAACACACAGACAACGGTGTGTTGTCGGAGAGCGACCGCCTCCTTGTGCTCGGCGAGGCATTGGGATTGCGCGCTTACCTGCATTTCGACCTCTACCGCATGTTCTCGCCCGACGTGAAATACTGGCCGAAAGAGGACGGCATCCCCTACAACAAAGTGTTTGGCGTGTCGACCCCGCCTATGTATACCGCCGAAGAAGTGGTGCAGCTGGTCATCAACGATTTGCTCGAAGCCGAAAAGTGTCTGGCCAACGACCCCATTCAGGACGTGGTGCCCTATGCGATTACGACCGAACTCGACGATGGTACGATTGTGGTCGATGCCGCCGCCAAGGATGCAGCCGATAAATACGTAGCCCGCATCAACCTCTATGGTGTGAAGGCTATGCTGGCACGCGCTTATCAGGCACGCGGCGAATACACCAAAGCCATCGCCAAAGCCCGCGAAGTCATCGAAAGCGGCAAGTTCCGCCTGCTCGAGTTTACGAGCATCGACCAGAGCGAAACGTCGGTCGACCTCGCATTTTCCGACGAACATGTCTTTGCCCTGCGCAACAGCTCGCTCCACACCTACAGCCGCTCGCTTCATCAAAACAACGAAACGAGTACCGGTGCAACCGAGCTGACCCGTCTGCCCTTTTCGGACGTCGCCACCCTCTACGAAAGCAACAACGACGATGTGCGCTATGCCAAGTGGTTCAATCTGGGCAGCTTCGTGAAGTTCATGCCCGACAGCACGAACATCTATCCCGAAAAGATGCCGATGATCAAGCTCTCGGAAATGTATCTGCTCATCGCCGAATGTTCGTATGAAAACAATCCCGAAACGGCGTTGGAATACATCAACGACCTGCGCGACCACCGCGTGCGCAATAATCAGGCATGGCGCTCCATCACCCAAGAATATGTCATCGCCGAGATGCGCCGCGAATACGTGGGTGAGGGACAGATGTATTACGTCTACAAGCGCAACAACCTCTCTTTGCCCGGAAACGGCTCGCAGGGCACCATCGCGCCCAGCAACAGCATCTTTGTGTTCCCGCTACCGGACGACGAAATCGAAAACGGCCATCGTTAGCACACGCCCGCCGTGCGATACACAACGACGACCCTAAGGATTAACAATAAAGACATATATATACGAAAAACTATGAACAAACTGATAAACATATTCGCATGCATCTGTCTCTTGACGAGCCTCGCCGCGTGCGACCAAAGTATCAACTATCCCTACGAGGGTAAAGACCGGATTCAGTTTCAACACTACACGGTAAATACGCAAGGCACACGCGTTTACAGCGACTCGCTCGTCTTCTCGTTCGGCCTGCTGCCCGATAGCGTCACCATTGATACCGCTAAAGTCGTGATGGAATTTCTAGGCAGAGGCGCCGACTACGACCGCACCTACCGCATTGAGGTGATTGCCGACTCGACCACGGCAGTGGCCGGCTCGCACTACGAAGCCTTGGACGAATATCAGACCTTCCGCGCCGGCGAGCTGACTGACACCCTGCGACTGGTGGTCTATCGCGAGAATCTCAGCACCAGCTTCCGCTATCCCGAAACCATCCGGCTCGATCTCCGACTGGAGGCGACCGACGATTTCGATTTGGGACTGTCGGGCGGACTGAC
Organism: uncultured Bacteroides sp.; assembly: GCA_964514145.1. Classification (GTDB taxonomy): domain Bacteria; phylum Bacteroidota; class Bacteroidia; order Bacteroidales; family Bacteroidaceae; genus Phocaeicola_A. The sequence continues at coordinate 17,679 of CAZEPM010000021.1, read as the reverse complement.
CAAGAAAATCCTGATGAACAACTACCTCTCGAAACCCGACTGGTGGGATAACAACACCGGACTCGACTACTATCACCCCGAGAAGTGGAAAATCCTGATCTCGTTTAACGAACTGTATGCCAACCAGTACGAGTGCCCCTTCAACATCAACAACGAAGGACGTACTTATGCCCAAGGACTCAATTCCTATCTGAACTCCGTGCCCACCTTCGACGAAGAGACCGGGCAACGGGTATACATGTACGAACTGGTCGACCAAGAGTAATCATTTAAAACCAACAAACGACTATGAAAAGACTATTCATACTGTGGAGCGCCATGCTGACACTCCTTTGCCTCGGTTGCTACGACGACAAGGGCAACTACAGTTATCATGATATCAACGAGCTCGATGTCGAAGGTATCGAGTCGCTCTATGCCTGTGATGTCGACGACAGTCTGTGCATCACGCCCGTCATTCGCGGCACGCAATACAGCGACACAAGCCGCTTCACCTACGCATGGGAAATCGGAGGCTCTGAAGTAGGCACCTCGCACGACCTGCGCATCATCATCAACATGACGCCCGGATACAAATATTCGCGCTACATCGTGACCGACAAGGAAACCAACGTGAAAACCTACTATGAGTTTGCCGTCAACGTCAGCTCGTCAACAGCCGGCGACCTCATCATGGTGTTGAGCAAATACCAAGGCCGTGCCGAACTGTCGTACCTGCGGCTCGACAAACCCGCTAACTGGGCAATCAATTACTTCCAAGACCGTTACGGGGTGTCGCTCGGAACCGAACCCCAACAACTTTCGATTTGCTACACCGAAAGCTCGCGCAATAGCCCCTTTGTCAACGCCTACGGTCGCGTCATGGTACTGGCCGACAACGTGGTCAACCTCATCGACAAAAGCACGCTCGCGCTCGACTCCATCAATCCCTACCTGACCGTCGACGCTTATCTCACGCTCGTGAGCTATCCGAAGCCCGACATCGAAGCCTATCGTTCGGAGTTCATCAGCTCGGTGATAAACATCTGGCGCTACGTCACCTATGGTGCACAGCAGACGGGACACTTCATCGAAATCTCAGCCGGGCGCATCTTTACCGCCTCGTCGATGGCACCCAGCATCTGGTCAACCTCCTATACCTACGACCGCGAAAGTCCCTACGGCGGCTATCTCGCTCCGTTCGGTTATTGGGACGCCATGACCAACACGCCGCACGACAACAACCTGCAAGCCGGATACACTCCGGGCGACTTCATGGTCTTCGACCAGACCTACGGACGTTTTGTCATCTGCTCGGCCTACGGTTCGGTTTCGAGCATCGACGAAGACGATGTCCGCGCATTTCCCGGCTACACGCTGCTTTGGGGCTCGGCCACCAATCGTCCGAACAACGGCAGCCTGGCCGTGGTGAGCAACGGTTCGGAATGCCGGCTGCTGATGCTCGAGGACGGGACGAGCACCAGCGGCAGTTCGACGAAAAAACTCGTGGCCGAAGTCAGCGGAGGATCGGTCATCAACGACCAGACCAGCTTCTACATGATGAAGTACAACGACAACCTGTTTTTTGCCACCGGGCAAGCCATCTACCGATACAACATCCTCAACATCAGCTCGCGCGTGTTGCCGCGCGAAACCGACAAGGTGTTCGACCTCTCGGAGCTGGGCTACGACAGCAATGCGGTGATTACCGACATCTGTGTGTCGCGCACGGAAGAAACCCTCTTGGTCGGCGTGTCGCGCTACGGCAGTGATACGGAGGCCATGAGCGAGGAAATCAAAGGCGACCTGCTGCGCTTCAATCTCGACAGTGGCTCCGGCCGCATCGAATACGACGCTGAAAACTCCGTTCGAGGCATCTCGGGCATCCCCGTAGACGTTGAGATTAAGTATCAGACCCACTACCGCGACGGAGTCGATGTCTACGGTACGAGACACGATAATATTTAACAATCAAAACCATACACTTGACTTATGAAAAACAGCTGGATTATAACGCTGCTCATCCCCTTGTTCAGCATCTTCGCATGTATGGAAGACACCAGTGCTTATCTTCCGCAAGAGAAAGAAGACGTACAGGTTGACAGCGTGAACAACGAAAAAGGAGACAATCAGGATGAAGACGAGGTGCTGCCCGAAGGCGAGCTGGTGCCCGGCATCCATCTGGTGAGAATCAACGTTGAACAGCCCGATGGCGAAACCGTTGAACGCCGATTCAAATACTACATGCCGATTTCCATCGACATGAGCCGTCCCATCTCATTGATTTTTGAATTTCACGGCAGCTACGAGTTCGATGCCGGTGTAACGCCCGACGACCCCATCGGCAGCATCTCGACCAGCAATGCGCTCGTGCAACACGCCATTCAGGAAAACTGCGTGATCTGCTTCCCCGCCGGAACCGTCGAGACCCAATCCGACGGAAGCGGAGCCGTCAACTGGCAATACAGCGAGAAACATATCCCGTTTGTCGACGCCATGATTGACTATTTTCTGGATCGCACGCCGACCATCGATCTCAACCGCATCTATGCCACGGGGCAGTCTAGCGGCGCCATCTTCTCGTTCGTATTGGCTTTCCAACGTTCGGAAGTCTTTGCCGCCATTACGCCCCGCGCCGGACAGATGAGCCTCGAAAACCAAACCGAAATGCCGTCGAGAGCCGTTCCCGTGCGCGTATTTGCCGGTGAAACAGACGACATCGTGCAACACAGCGCCGTGATTTCCAACATGACCTCATGGGCTGAAAAGATTGGCGGATACTTCGCTTCCGACATGGTCTACGTGGAAGATTCCATCGAAATAGAAGGCTACACGACGGTCGACACACGCATCTGGAGCGGCGGAAAGGCCGATTATCAGATCTACAGCCTGCAAGACGTCGGACACAGCATCTCGCTCTCTTACGTCTTATCCTACATGTGGGAATTCATGGAAGCACACACGCTCGACAACGAAACCGAAAACCTTTTCATCACCTGCAGCCTGAGCGAAATCACTGCCCAGTGCGGCGAACCCTTCGAGTTTGAAGTCAACTACACCGACGGCGCCACGTTCAACATCTCCACTCCCAAGGGATGGACGCTCACGCTCGACGGAAAATCCGTCTCGTTGCGCGCACCCGCCGATTTCTATGGCGACATCGAACGCAGCGGAGCCATCACGATGACCATCACGAAGAACGGCGAAACCTACACGCGCGAAATCCCGTTCACGCTCGTAGCGCCGAAAGACTACTTCGAGGTGGGCGACATCTATTACAACGACGACTACGAGCCCGTGGGCGTGGTCTGCTGGGTCAACAATGCCAACATCCGCGAAGCCAAAATCGTCAACATCAGCGAGCAAGGCAACCTGTGGTTTGCCGGCAATGGCAGCGGACTGGGACTTGATTTCACGACGCCCGACCGCGACAATGGCGAAGAAAACACCCGTCGCATGGCTGAACACAACGCCACCCTCAACACTCCGCTCACCACCAGCAACGCCCTCATCATCTGGGCAGCCGAATATTCGTATGGCGGAGTCGACGGCTGGTATCTGCCGGCCATCAACGAATTGCAGGAGATGGCGCCCTATGTTGACCAACTCAACGAAGTCATCACCGGGTTGGGCGGCGTGTTGCTGCAACCGCTCTACAGCGGCAACTTCACGCTCTATTCGTCGACCACCGACCTGAAAGAGGGCAATGCCGCCAAGTCGCTCTATTCCTACAACTTCACTACGGGCGAAGTGGTTGAAACCGTGCCGAGCTCGGCCGGCTCCGAATACATTGGCTACACGCAAGGTCGTGTGTTTAAACGCGTAACGAAATAACTGTTTGTCGGTGTGTGCCTGCTTCGTTTGCGGAGCAGACACACACCTTTTTTCTCTTCTTGAAATAAGCCGCAGGGCTGATAGCGTTTCGCTTGCTATGGACTTTCCGGGACACTTCCCGATGGGCGCACACCCTACATCATCATGTTTTTACGGATTGAAAATTTCACGACGGCCAATGCGTTGATCGATTCAAAAGGCAGATCCATCGGTTCGTGGCGCGTGTTGTAGCTCACGAGCTTCAGGTGATTGGGCTTTTCCGAGCGGTTGACGTATTTCACCGTGAGGTATTCGTCGTCGTCGAGCACAAACGAAACAATGTACATCTCGCCGTAGATTACGCTCGTGATGCTGTGTATCTCCTTGAATCCCACGATGTCGCCCGATTTTAAGATGGGGTACATGCTGTCGCCGCTGACGTAGACCGCGCCGTCGCAGGCCGGAATGCTGGGAATCTGGATTTGCCCCACCACAAACTGGTTTTTGTTGGTCAGCAGCGTGCGCAGGTTGGCCGCCGCTGCAATGTCGTAGAGCGTTACGCTGCGGTCGCGCATGGCCTCTACGCTTTTCGAATCGTAAAGCATCTGCACTTCGCCCTTCACCAGTTCGCTGTCGCAGTAGTTCGGCCGGTGCGTGGGCGAGCCTTTGCCTGTGAGCAGCCAATTGTAATCCACGTCGGAGAACTTCGAAAGCAGGAGCGGAAAATCCACGGTTTTGCGTGATATCCAGTTAGATACCGTTGGACGCGACACGCCCAGATAGGCAGCCAGCTCCGTGTCGGTCGTGAAATTGCGCACACGCTTGGCACGTTTCAGTATGTCGTTGATATCGAAGGTCGTATCCATAGGCATGAAAATTATCTTATCGGTTTGCTTGTTTTGTTTTCATTTTGAATATATCTTTGCTGGAGTGAAATCGATGTTTTCGATTTTCAAAAATACGCATATTTGCAAAATAAACCGCCATCTTTGCCGGACTTTTTTGTCCGGCTGCTGAAAGGGTGGGGCTGTGCAGCCTTGATTGGTGAGATGGAGAGAGGAGTTAAGCAGGTGGACTGCACGGTGTTAGCGGTTTCATGCAGCCGGCTTTCGGATGCGGGCAGGTAACCGATAAAACCTTTTGTTATCTAAAATAAAGACACACACACTATGAAAAGAGCAGAGATTCACACTGGGAGAATTTTTGTGTCCGGTTCCGATCGTCCGGCACAGGCCGATGGCCAGCGTCAGTGCAAACGTTGCTTGCGTTGGTTGCCATCCGGAGGGTTTTACCGGTCGGGGCATCGTTTGGATTGTTATTGCAAGACCTGTCGGCGCGACATCAGCCACGAGCAGCGTGCCGGACGGGGTTCGGACGGGGCAGTGACCTATCCGGTGATTACGCAGGTGGCCGACCGTGGCGAGCGATTGGCACTGATCTTACACGCCAAGCAGGTCGTGCGCGAGAGCATGAGGCAGAAACGTTTGTTGGCCGATGCGCGCGAGGATGCCGCCTGCGACGAATGAGTGAGGATGTTTCCGATGGTTTTCAATTTTAAAATCACACACCTATGACAAGAATCCGAAGTAAGGGACTGGACTATTTCCCGTTGAGCACCCAATATGTCAACAACCGGTTGGTGCGCCGGCTCATGAAGCAGGAGGGCGATCGCGCGTTGACGGTGCTCATCCATCTGCTGTCGATGCTCTATGCCGGCGAGGGCTACTATCTGAGACTCGACGACGTGTGTTGCGACGACTTGGCCGACCGTCTCTATCAGACCACCCCCGACGAAGTGCGGAACATTGCCCGTTGTGCCGTCGAGCTGGGACTGTTCGACAGCCACCTCTATGAACACTACGGTGTGTTGACCTCCGTCGAGATTCAGCAACAGTTTTTGTTTTGCACCAAGCGGCGGCGCAATCTCCGGCTGATCTGTCCCGAATACAACCTGATTGCAGAGGACGAGGCAGCCGAGGAACCGGCCGACATGGTGATGTCCGGTCAACCGGAGGAACCTGTAGACGGACAGCCTTGTGCCGACACAATGACCGGCACCGACACCCAACCGGCGGATGACGCTCCCGGAAAGTCGGCCGATGTGTGGCGGGAACCGACCGGCGGAACCGATGGGGAAGCGACGCCAAACTGTGCAAAAACCTCCGTTTGCGTTACGCAAAATGCCCAAAATGCACATTTAAACGTACCAAAGTACACAAAGCAAAGCAAAGAAAAGAAAACCACCCCTTGTCCCCGCCTTTGAGGAAGACGGCGGGGAATGACGACAGGGGGAACGTGTTTACGGAGTCTGACCTTGCGCGGCTGCGTCCGCCGGCCGATGGGGTAGAACGCAATTTCAGCGGACTGCTCGAAGCCCTTCAGCGTTACCGCGTGTCGCCGGCCGAGCAGTATGCGTTGATCTGCAAGAGCAACTACGGGCAGATCGGGCATCCCGTGTGGAAGGGCATCTACCAGCTGCACGGGGCAGGCGGCAAAATCCGCATGCCGGGTCGCTACCTGCTCAGCCTGTGTCGGGCGGAGGGTAATGCGTTGACATAGAGTCTTTGATGTCGCCGTCCGTCTTCCCTTTCGCGCACTGTTCGGTCTGACCGACTCTCTCCGTCCGAATTTTTCGCTGTCTGCTTAACGCTTTCGGGTCGGATTGCTTGCACGATGTTTTCAAAATGTGTATCTTTGCGATGTGGATGTGAAACCCGAGGGTGACCGCGAGCGACGCATCCGCACGTTTAACTAATCAATTATTTACTTTAAAATTTTGTGTATTATGCCAGTATTGTATGAACCTTATCAGTCGACAATCCGCAACAAAGACGGGGAGAAGTTGTTCTATCCCAGAGTGGTACGTGTTGGAAACGTAAGTACGAACCAGATTGCCAAGGAGATTGCCGAGTATTCGTCGCTCTCGACGGGTGACGTGAAGAACACCATCGACAACCTCGTGACGGTGATGGCACGCCATTTGCAATCGTCACAATCTGTAACGCTCGACGGGCTCGGCTCGTTTCGCATGGTGATGCTTGCCGGCGGTCACGGTGTGAGCACGTCGGACGAGGTGTCGGCTTCGCAAGCCTCGCTGACCATCCGGTTTCGTCCGGCCTCCACGCGCAACCTCGACGGCACGGTGGCTACGCGCTCGATGATCACCGGTGCGAAATGTAAGCGCTACGATCGTCTGACCGGCGAAACGGGCAGCGAAGAAGAACCGGGCGGTTCGACCGATCCCGACGAGGGCGGAGACAACGAGGGCAATATCTGATTGTCTGACCCCGCTGACGCAACAGGTCGTGCGCGGATTCCCGCTTCGGAACGGGCGGTGCCGCGCACGTCGTCTGCAAGACCCAACCTGAACACACACAATTTGTTAATCATTAAACGACGAAAAAACCGATGAACGACAAGAAGAAAAACATCTGGAGCGTGGTGCTGAAAGTCATTATCGCCGTAGCCACTACCATTGCGGGCGCACTGGGCATCAGCTCGTGCATGCAATACGCGGGTTTGCTGTAGGGCGCACATAGAGAGAGATGGACAGGATGATCGTGCGTGCGGACTCTTCCGTGCGCACGATTTCCGATTAAAAATGCATATTTTTTCTTAAAAATTTGGTTCCGCTCTTTATTTATTGTATCTTTGCGACCGATGAAATAAGTGAAGGGGCTTTGGAAAGTCCCTTTTTTATTTACCAAATAAAGCAAATGAATGATAGATAAAAATGTTGTCAGAAACATCGTAGAGGAGTGGCTTGAGGGAACAGATTATTTCCTTGTCGACGTCAGTGTCAGTGCGGACAACCGCATTGTGGTGGAAATTGATCATGCCGAAGGCGTGTGGATCGAAGATTGCGTGGAGCTGAGTCGTTACATTGAATCGAAGCTGAATCGCGAAGAAGAAGATTTTGAGTTGGAGGTGGGCTCGGCCGGCATCGGTCAGCCGTTCAAGGTCCGCCAGCAATATGTCAACCATCTTGGCAAGGAAGTCGAGGTGATGACACTCGCCGGGGAGAAATTCCGGGGTGTGTTGCAGGCGGTGGATGCAGACAGCTTTACGGTGAGCATTCGCAAGAAGGTGAAACCCGAAGGCGCGAAGCGTGCCAAGCTGGTGGACGAAGACCGTACATTTGCTTATGATGACATCAAATATACGAAATATTTAATCAGTTTTAAATAAACGGACATGGCAAAGAAAAACGAGACAATCAGTCTGATTGATACCTTTTCGGAATTTAAGGAGTTGAAGAATATAGACCGTGCCACGATGGTCGGCGTGCTTGAGGAAAGTTTCCGCAGCGTAATTGCCAAGATGTTTGGAACGGACGCAAATTATAACGTCATAGTCAACCCCGATCAGGGCGATCTCGAAATCTGGCGCAACCGCGAGGTGGTGGCCGACGATAGCCTGACGAATCCGAATACGCAAATCACGTTGTCGGATGCCCGCGTCATCGACGCTTCGTATGAAGTGGGCGAGGAAGTGGCCGATGAGGTGAACTTCGCCAGCTTCGGCCGGCGTGCCATTCTGAATCTGCGGCAGACGCTGGCTTCGAAGATTTTGGAGTTGGAAAAGGATAATCTGTATAACAAATACATTGACCGCGTGGGACAGATCGTGACGGCGGAGGTGTATCAGATTTGGAAAAAAGAAATGCTGTTGGTCGATGACGACGGCAACGAGTTGCTCTTGCCCAAGAGCGAGCAGATTCCGAGTGACTTCTACCGCAAGGGCGAGATGGTGCGTGGCGTGGTTGCCCGTGTGGACAATGCGAACAACAATCCGCGCATCATTCTGAGCCGCACCTCGCCGATGTTCCTGCAACGGCTGTTTGAACTGGAAGTGCCTGAGATTAACGACGGACTGATTACCATCAAACGCATCGCCCGCATCCCGGGCGAACGGGCGAAGATTGCCGTTGAGTCGTATGACGATCGCATCGACCCCGTAGGAGCCTGTGTGGGAGTGAAAGGCTCGCGCATTCATGGCATTGTGCGTGAGCTGCGCAACGAAAACATCGACGTGATAAACTTCACCTCGAACGTGTCGCTCTTTATCCAGCGCTCGTTGAGTCCCGCCACTGTCTCGTCGATCCGTCTCGACGAAGCCAATCGGCGTGCCGAAGTGTTCCTCAAGCCCGGCGAAGTCTCGCTGGCCATCGGAAAAGGGGGTATGAACATCAAACTCGCCAGTATGCTGACGGGTTACACTATCGACGTTTACCGTGAGCTCGACGACATAGTTGAGGAAGAAGATATCTATCTGGATGAATTCAGAGACGAAATCGACGAGTGGGTCATCAACGCCATCAAGAACATCGGCATCGACACGGCCAAAGGCGTGCTCAACGCCCCGCGCGAGATGCTGATTGAAAAGGCCGATCTCGAGGAAAACACGGTGGACGATGTGTTGAGAATCTTGCGGGCCGAATTTGAAGAAAATTGAGTAGATGCAAGGAGAATTGAACCTTAGCTTTCGATGAAGCGTGGCGGAAACACGCCAAGAAGCATCGCCCGATTCTCAATCGCTCTCAGTTCTCGACACCAGCGGCCCGGTGAAAGCTTGCAATGAATGTAACACTCAATTTTCAAACAAACGACTATATGACAATAAGACTAAATAAAATAACCAGAGACTTAAACGTAGGCATAAAAACCGTCGTTGAATTCCTTCAGAAAAAAGGATACACAGTCGATGCCAGTCCGAACGCATCGATTACGGATGAGGAATACGACCTGTTAGTAAAAGAATTCAGCAAAGACAAGAAACTGCGCCTCCAGTCTGAGAAACTCAGTCAGGAGCATCAGCAGAAGGTACGCGAGAGGACTTCCGTCGACATCGACGGGTCTCAAGCGTCGGGCACTTCGCCTAAGAAGGAAGAACTTATCAGAACCGTCATCCCCGAGAGCGCACGCCCCAAGTTTAAATCCGTAGGCAAAATCGATCTGGACAGTCTGAAGCCTCGTAAGCCGGCTGCCGTCGACAGCTCTCGTGCCGACGAACGTACACAACCCGTCCCGACACTCGTCGAAGAAGCATCAGACAGTCCGTCGGACACCGCCCGGACAACAGTCGAGACCCTGCCGGACGAAAGCTCAAAAACGGAAGCCCGGACGGAAACCGCAAGCCCCCAACCGGCAGCGGAAGCAACAACGGAAGAAAACCCAGAACCAGTGAGTAAGATTGAAGAGAAATCCAGCGAAGAGGGTAACGACGGAGTCTATGAGACTCGTTCGCGCGAATATACGTCGAAAATCAACGTCAATGTCGTCGGACAAATCGATCTCGACACCCTGAACCAGTCAACGCGTCCTAAGAAAAAGAACAAAGAGGAGCGACGCAAAGAGCGTGAAGAAAAAGAGAAACAACGTCAGGAACAGAAACGACTGATGAAGGATGCTATCATCAAGGAAATGCGCAAGAGCACCGAGAGCGCCAACGTTTCTGCACGCGACGACGACAAGAAGAAAAAGAGACGCAGCCGCATCGGACGGGAGAAGATCGATCTCAGTCAGATTGAGAACGGTATGAACAACGACAATTCGCGCGACCGACGCAACCGCAAAGACCAGCCGGCGGGCAACAACCGTCATGCCGGAAAAGACCGGAAGGAGAAGAAACTGTTTATCAAGCAGGAGGTTAGCGACGAAGATGTGGCCAAACAGGTGAAGGAAACCCTCGCACGGCTTACCGGCAAGGGCAAAAGCAAGACCTCGAAGTATCGCCGCGAAAAACGGGAATCGGTCATCAACCGCATGCAGGAACAGGAAAGTTTGGAGATGGCCGAAAGCAAGGTGCTCAAACTGACCGAGTTTGTGACGGCCAACGAACTGGCCAGCATGATGAACGTGCCCGTTACGCAAATCATTGCAACCTGCATGAGCGTCGGACTCATGGTCTCCATCAACCAACGCCTCGATGCCGAAACCATCAATCTCGTGGCCGAAGAATTCGGATTCCAGACCGAGTATGTCAGTGCCGATGTAGCGCAGGCCGTCGTTGAAGAGGCCGACCGCGAAGAAGATTTGCAGCCCCGCGCGCCGATTGTGACCGTGATGGGACACGTTGACCACGGCAAGACCTCGCTGCTCGACTATATCCGAAAGGCAAACGTCATTGCCGGCGAGGCCGGAGGAATCACCCAACACATCGGAGCCTACAACGTGACGCTTGAAGACGGACGACACATCACCTTCCTCGACACACCGGGACACGAGGCCTTCACCGCCATGCGTGCCCGCGGAGCCAAGGTGACCGATATCGCCATCATCATCGTGGCTGCCGACGACAACGTGATGCCGCAAACCAAGGAAGCCATCAATCATGCCATGGCAGCCGGCGTGCCCATCGTGTTCGCCATCAATAAGATAGACAAACCCACGGCTAACCCCGACAAGATAAAGGAAGCCCTCGCCGCGATGAACTTCCTCGTGGAAGAATGGGGCGGCAAATATCAGTCGCAAGACATCTCGGCCAAACAGGGCATCGGCGTGTCGGAGCTGCTCGAAAAAGTGTTGCTCGAAGCCGAAATGCTCGAACTCAAGGCCAACCCCGACCGGCGGGGCACAGGCTCCATCATTGAGTCGACCCTCGACAAGGGACGCGGATACGTGGCCACCGTGCTCGTGGCCAACGGCACCCTCAAAGTGGGTGACATCGTGTTGGCCGGAACCAGCTACGGCAAAGTGCGCGCCATGTTCAACGAACGCAACCAACGAATCCAGAAAGCCGGCCCCTCGGAACCCGCACTCATCTTGGGACTCAACGGCGCGCCTACGGCCGGCGACACGTTCCACGTGCTGGAGACAGAACAGGAAGCCCGTGAACTGGCAACGAAACGCGAACAGTTGCAGCGCGAACAAGGTCTGCGCACTCAGCGGATGCTTACGCTCGACGAGATTGCCCGCCGCCTCGCGCTGGGCGATTTCCACGAACTCAACGTCATCGTCAAAGGCGATGTGGACGGATCGATCGAAGCCTTGAGCGACTCGCTGATCAAGCTCTCGACCGAACAGATTCAGGTCAACGTCATCCACAAAGCCGTCGGACAAATCTCCGAATCCGACATCAGTTTGGCCGCCGCCTCCGATGCCATCATTATCGGTTTCCAAGTGCGACCCTCGCAAGGAGCCCGCAAGATGGCCGAACAGGAAGGTGTCGACGTGCGCCTCTACTCCATCATCTACGATGCCATCAACGACGTCAAGTCGGCCATGGCCGGTATGCTGGCGCCTGAGGTGAAAGAAGAAGTGACGTCAAGCATCGAAGTGATGGAAGTCTTCCGGATCTCGAAAGTCGGTCTTGTGGCCGGAGCACAGGTGAAAGAGGGCAAGGTGAAACGCACGGACAAGGCACGACTCATTCGCGACGGCATCGTGATTTTCACCGGAGCCATCAATGCCCTGAAACGCTTTAAAGACGATGTGAAAGAAGTGTCGGCCAACTTCGAGTGTGGCATCAGTCTTGTGGGCTGCAACGACCTCAAGGTGGGCGATATCATCGAGACGTTCCAGGAAACCGAAGTCAAACAGACGTTGTAAATCCTTCGGGAAACAAAAACCAACGCCGCAAGGCGATAACTGAAATACGTGCCGCCCGACCGCCGACCAACCGACGCAACGGCGGCACCCTCTGTTGTAACGCAATGACAAGTATAGATATTTTCGTGTTGGCCGTGCTGGTCGTCGGACTGATAACGGGCGCATGCCGGGGCTTCATCAGGCAAACCTGTGCAGTGGTGGGGCTGGTGGTCGGACTGCTCGTAGCCCGTGCGCTCTACACCGTTGTGGGCGAAGAGCTGGCTTCGCAGACCGGCACATCGGTCACGCTGGCGCAAACCATCTCGTTTGTGGTCATCTGGGCGCTCATCCCCGGTGTGCTGATGCTGGCCGGCAGCATGCTCACCAAAGCGCTCGATGCCATTGCGCTGGGAGGCATCAACCGTCTGCTGGGCGCATGCATGGGCGTCGTGCTCCATCTGCTGATTCTGGGATTGCTGGTGAAGGTCGTCGAATACGCCGACCCCGCAAACCGGTTCCTCTCACATTCCGCCAAGCAAGCATCGCTGTTTTATTATCCGCTGAACGAACTGGCAGAGATGTTTTTCCCCGTCATTCGCGAAATCTACGAACATGCTAACGGGGACGTGATTAGCTCACAGAAGCCGTCGCTCCCGATAACCATCTGACCTTTATGCAAGAACAACCCAATGAACTGATACACGAGTACACGGCCGACAAATACAAGTATGGCTTTACGACCGATGTGCACACCGAAATCATCGAACGAGGACTGAACGAAGACGTCGTCCGCCTCATCTCGACCAAAAAGCAGGAACCCGAGTGGCTGCTCGAATTCAGGCTCAACGCTTTCCGCTACTGGCAGACACTCGAAATGCCCACGTGGGCGCATCTCGACATCCCGCCCATCGACTATCAGGCAATCTCTTACTACGCGGCACCCAAAACTCGCACCGGAAACCCCAAGAGCCTCGACGAAGTCGACCCCGAACTGGTCAAGACGTTCAACAAACTGGGCATCCCCCTCGAAGAACAGCTCGTGCTCAGCGGAGTAGCCGTAGACGCGGTGATGGATTCCGTCTCCGTGAAGACCACCTACAAAGAGACGCTCATGGAGAAAGGCATCATCTTCTGCTCTATCAGCGAAGCCGTCAGAGAGCATCCCGACTTGGTGCGCCAGTACCTCGGATCGGTTGTGCCCTATCGCGACAACTTCTTCGCCGCCCTCAATTCCGCCGTGTTTAGCGACGGCTCGTTCGTCTACATCCCCAAAGGCGTGCGCTGCCCCATGGAACTGTCCACCTATTTCCGCATCAATGCCGCCAATACGGGTCAGTTCGAACGCACCCTCATTGTGGCCGACGACGACAGCTACGTGTCGTATCTCGAAGGCTGCACCGCTCCGATGCGCGACGAAAACCAGCTGCATGCCGCCATCGTGGAAATTGTGGTGATGAACCGCGCCGAAGTGAAATACAGCACCGTGCAGAACTGGTATCCGGGCGATGCCGAAGGGCGGGGCGGCGTGTATAACTTCGTGACCAAACGCGGCAACTGCAAGGGCACGGACAGCAAACTTTCGTGGACACAGGTTGAGACCGGCTCGGCCATTACGTGGAAATATCCCAGCTGCATCCTCACGGGCGACAATGCGCAGGCGGAGTTCTATTCCGTAGCCGTGACGAACAACCATCAGCAGGCCGACACAGGCACGAAAATGATTCACCTCGGACGAAACACCCGCAGCACCATCATCAGCAAAGGCATCTCGGCCGGACAGAGCCAGAACTCCTATCGCGGACTGGTACGCGTGGCCGCACGTGCCGACGGGGCGCGAAACTACAGCCAGTGCGACTCGCTCCTGCTGGGCGACCGGTGCGGCGCACACACGTTCCCCTATATGGACATTCACAACGAAACGGCCGTCATTGAGCACGAAGCCACAACCTCGAAAATTTCCGAAGACCAGCTCTTTTACTGCAACCAGCGGGGCATCCCGACCGAAGACGCCATCGGGCTGATTGTCAACGGATATGCCAAAGAGGTCATCAACAAGCTCCCTATGGAGTTTGCCGTCGAAGCCCAAAAACTGCTCTCCGTCTCGCTCGAAGGCAGCGTGGGCTGACACTCGTCCGGCAGCCGCAGACCATACGCCGGCCAACAACAAACGGTTTACATACGAACGCAACAAGATACGGTAACAATATGTTAGAAATTAAAAACCTGCATGCCAGCATCAATGGCAAAGAGATATTAAAAGGCATCGACCTCACGGTGAAAACCGGCGAAGTACATGCCATCATGGGGCCCAACGGCTCGGGAAAAAGCACACTCAGCAGTGTGCTCGTGGGAAATCCGGCCTTTGAGGTGACGCGCGGAAGCGTGACGTTCGACGGCAAAGACCTGCTCGCCCTCAGTCCCGAAGACCGCAGCCACGAAGGGCTGTTCCTCTCGTTCCAATATCCGGTGGAAATCCCCGGCGTAAGCATGGTCAACTTCATGCGCACGGCAGTCAACGAAAAACGCAAATACTTGGGACTCGAACCCCTGAGCGCAAGCGAATTTCTGAAACTCATGCGCGAGAAGCGGGCTATCGTCGAGCTCGACAACAAACTGGCCAACCGCTCGGTCAACGAAGGATTCTCGGGCGGAGAGAAGAAACGCAACGAGATTTTCCAGATGGCCATGCTCGAACCCAAACTCAGCATCCTCGACGAGACAGACTCCGGACTCGACATCGACGCCCTGCGCATCGTGGCCGAAGGAGTCAACAAGCTCAAGACTCCGCAGACGAGCTGCATCGTCATCACCCACTATCAGCGATTGCTGGACTATATCAAGCCCGACATCGTGCACGTGCTCTACGACGGACGCATCGTGAAGACCGCCGGCCCCGAACTGGCACTCGAACTCGAAGAGCGCGGATACGACTGGATTAAGGCAGAAACCGATGAAGAAGCACACGTGTCATGAAAGCCGAACAACAATACATTGACCTCTACACACAGTGCGAAGCCATGATTGCGCAACACAGCGCCGGGGCGCTCAACGCGCTCAGACCCCGTGCACTGGCCGATCTGCAACGGCTGGGACTGCCCGACCGCACGCTCGAAGACTATCGCTACACCGACCTGTCGAGCCTCTTCGAACCCGATTACGGACTCAACCTCAACCGGCTGAACATTCCGGTCAATCCCTACGAAGTGTTTAAGTGCGACGTGCCCAACATGACGACCTCGCTCTATTTCATGGTCAACGATGCGTTCTACACCGCACGGACACCCAAGTCGCCGCTACCCGAAGGCGTCCTGATGGGGAGCCTGAAAGCCATCTCCGAGAGTCATCCGCAGCTGGTAGAACGGTTTTACGGCCGGCTGGCCGACACTTCGCGCGACGGCGTGGTGGCGCTCAACACCCTGTTTGCACAAGACGGCTGCCTGCTCTACGTGCCGCGCGGGGTGGTGGTCGAACGTCCGATACAGCTGGTCAACATCTTGCGCGCCGACGTCGATTTCATGGTCAACCGCCGGCTGCTCATCATCCTCGAAGAAGGAGCGCAAGTCAAACTGCTGGTTTGCGACCACGCGATGGACAACGTGAAATTTCTGGCCACACAGGTTATCGAGGTCTTCGCTGCCGCCAACTCCGTGTTCGACCTCTACGAGCTGGAAGAAACCCACGACCGGTCGGCACGCTGCAGCTGTCTGTTTGTGGAACAGCAGGCCGGAAGCAACGTGTTGCTCAATGGCATGACACTCCACAACGGCATCACGCGAAACACCACCCGAGTCACACTGGCCGGGCCCGGAGCCAACCTCCGATTGCTCGGAATGGCCATCGGAGACAAACATCAGCAGGTCGACAATCACACCTTCATCGAACACCGTGCGAGCGACTGCACGAGCAACGAACTGTTCAAGTACGTGCTCGACGACAGTGCCATCGGCGCTTTTGCCGGCAAGGTGCTCGTCAGCAAAGGTGCACAGCGCACCTGTTCGCAGCAAACCAACCGCAACCTTTGTGCCACGCGCGAGGCACGCATGTACACCCAGCCCCAACTGGAGATTTATGCCGACGACGTGAAGTGCGGACATGGCGCCACCGTCGGACAGCTCGACGAAAACGCGTTGTTCTACATGCGTCAGCGGGGCATCAGTGAGCGCGAGGCACGCCTGTTGCTGAAGTTCGCCTTTGTGAACGAAGTGGTCGACGAAATCCGGCTCGACGCCCTGCGCCAACGTTTGCGCCGTCTGGTCGAGAAACGTTTCCGGGGCGAGCTCAACAAGTGTCAGGGTTGCACCATCTGCAAGTAAGTCTGTATCAACTTTTGTAAGTAACCGGAAAGAGGAGCACGGCACAAGCCCGATGCCCTCTTTTGCTTTACGCGCAAATCTGAAGGAAAATCCCGGATAAGGTCACACCGGAGGCCGATAATTTGCGGAAAGCATGTATCTTTGTGTGCAAAAAAGCCCAAATCTATGTACGATATCCATCAAATACGCAACGATTTCCCCATCCTCGCGCGCGAAGTCTATGGCAAACCGCTGGTCTATCTGGACAATGGCGCCACGACTCAGAAACCGCGTTGCGTGGTCGATGCCATCGCCAACGAATATTATTCGGTCAATGCCAACGTGCATCGCGGTGTGCATTTCCTCTCGCAACAGGCCACCGAGCTCCACGAAGCCGCCCGCGAAACCGTCCGCCGCTTCATCAATGCCCGTTCGACCAACGAGATTGTCTTTACGCGGGGCACCACCGAGAGCATCAATCTGCTGGCCGCTTCGTTTGGCGATGCCTGCATGCAGGCCGGCGACGAGGTCATCGTTTCGGTGATGGAACACCATAGCAACATCGTGCCGTGGCAGCTTCTGCGCAGTCGCAAGGGCATCGTCATCCGCGTCATTCCCATGAACGATCGGGGCGAACTGCAGGCCGATGCCTACGAACAGCTTTTCAACGGGCGCACCCGCCTGGTCTGCCTCACCCACGTGTCGAACGTGTTGGGCACCGTCAACCCCGTGCGCGACTTCATTGCCACGGCTCACCGCCACGATGTCCCCGTGCTGATTGACGGCGCACAGGCCGTGCCACACATGCCGGTCGACGTGCAGGCGCTCGATGCCGACTTCTATGCTTTCAGCGGACACAAGGTCTACGGCCCCACGGGTGTGGGTGTGCTCTACGGCAAGGAACGCTGGCTCGACCGCCTGCCTCCCTATCAGGGTGGGGGAGAGATGATTCTTAACGTCAGTTTCGAGCATACCACCTTCAACGAACTGCCCTATAAATTCGAGGCCGGCACACCCGACTACGTGGGCACGACGGCGCTCGCACGCGCCATCGACTATGTGTCGGC
>CAZEPM010000020.1:13275-23319 GCA_964514145.1 uncultured Bacteroides sp. | reverse complement strand
AAATATTCATAAACCGCGGATAAAAAGAAAACTCCCATAAGTCTTTCACTTACAGGAGTTTCTTCGTGGGCCAGCTAGGGCTTGAACCTAGGACCTCCAGATTATGAGTCTGTTGCTCTAACCAACTGAGCTACAAGCCCGCAAAACCACCGATTGATTGGTTTCGATTGCAAAAGTAGAGATTTCTCGGTGAATATGCAATAGTTTCGTACTAAAAAAGTAACACGAAGCTAATTATCAAAATGTTTTCTTAATTTTGCACCTTGATTACGTGACTAAGGAACAACATCAGACGAATGAGTAACAACTTAAAGAACTTGGTGTTCGATTTGGGAAGTATACTCGTAAACCTCGACATCAAGCGTTGCAAAAAGGCTTTCACGAAACCAGGCTTCCAGCAGATTGATACGTTAATACAGACTTATCTACAGACGAATGTCTTTTCCAAACTGGAGACCGGACAGATTTCTATCGAACTATTTTGCCAGTCACTGCGTCACGATACGGGACTCAACGTGAACGACGAGGAGATTATTGACGCTTGGCAACAAGGTCTCGACATATTCCGCTCGGTAATGAATCGCACGGGTATCTCTTCGCACGACACACTGCTGATTGACAACAGCAAAGCCGACTGCAAGGTTGCACGCTCGCTGGGTTGGGAGACCTATTGGGTGCAAACAGACAATGATTGGACGCAATCTTTAATCTGACAGAAGTATGGAGCAAAAAAACTGCGTAGCTACAATCGGATTTTTCGACGGTGTACACCAAGGGCATCGGTTTCTGATTGAACAAGTGAAACGAATAGCCAAAGAAGAACATCGTGAAGCGGTGGTAATCACTTTTCCCATCCATCCGCAGCGTGTGATGCAACCCGAATATCAGCTCAAGCTACTCTCTACTCCCGAAGAAAAGCGTGATTTGCTCTATGCCACGGGTATCGACCGCATCATTGAACTGCCGTTTACCCGCAAACTGTCGCAATACACAGCGCATGACTTCATGCTCAAAGTCTTGCAAAAACGTTACCGGGTACATACACTCATTATTGGTTACGACCATCGGTTCGGACACAACCGAAGCGAAGGCTTCGACGATTATTGTCGTTATGGAAAAGAGATGGGCATGGAGATTGTGCATGCACCTGTCTGCATAGTCGATAACATAACGGTCAGTTCATCAGCTATCCGACGTTTCCTCACAGGTGGCGAGGTGTCGATAGCCAACCGTTGTCTGGGTTATACTTACTTTCTGGAAGGCACGGTAATACACGGGTTCAAGATAGGCCACACACTTGGATTCCCGACGGCTAACCTGCTGGTGGAAGAACCCGATAAGCTTATCCCGACCAATGGTGTGTATGCTGTGCGCGTAAGACTGGAAGGAAATGAATATGCCGGAATGCTCAACATCGGTGTGCGTCCGACCGTAGGAAACAACACCTGTCAATCGATTGAAGTACACTTGCTTCACTATGCTGGCAACCTTTACGGACGGAAAATGCGTCTGTCGTTTGTGCAGCGTATCCGCAACGAACAGAAATTCGATAGCCTTGAACAACTAGCCGACCAGCTTCGAAAAGACGCTGAATTGGTGGAGCGTCTTTTATTATCCGATCCACGCATACCATCTGTTCAACCCTAACTTGTATATTATGAAAAAAGCCATTTTACTCGTACTACTCTATTTCATCTGTCAGTTTGTGGGCACACTACCGTTCATTGTGTGGCATTTCATACAGGGAACGCCCAACCCTATCATGCTGACAGACGGTGCCGAGCTGGGTTTGTCTGTACTGATATCCGATGTGTTAATCATTGCCCACCTGCTGTTTTGGAAAGATGTGCGCTTCTCACCACGCTCGTTTATCGAAGTATCAGGACGTGTATTGCTGCTCTGTGTGCCATTGGTACTATCGGCTATGTACGTGCTCAACGTGCTGATCGAGTGGCTACAACTACCCAACTGGGGTGAAAATGCCTTCCTGTCGATGGCACGAAACCCGTGGGGCATATTGTGTATCGTCATCGGAGCGCCGCTAACCGAGGAACTGCTCTTCCGTGGGGCGGTGATAAATCATCTCTTCCGAAAAGGCTATTCAGCCAACAGTGCGATTGCATGGTCAGCCATTATCTTTGGTGTGTTCCACCTGAATCCGGCGCAAATGCCCTTTGCCTGCTTACTGGGCTTATTCCTTGGCTGGCTCTACGTGCGCACGGGAAGCCTCGTTCCGGGCATGCTCTGCCACTTCATCAACAACACGATCGGAGTTATCTCCATGCAGCAAGGCAACACAGAGACCATAAGCGAATGGATGGGAGGAGAGACGGTTTTGTGGGCCGGATTCGTCGTAGCGCTGATTGTCTTTACCATCACATTTACCTACGCGCGCAAGCAACTCAGACCAACCACTACCCGTGAGGAAAATCAATACAAAAGCCCAATCAGATAGCGGCAAATCGCATCGCCGCCAATGAGCGTCACAACGTAGCTCACGAACAGACGCCATCCACGAAGATTACACGACACCGATATGGCAGAGCCTAACCAAATCAACATCAAACCGATGAATACCAGCGAAGGGAGCGTCCACAGGCCGGCTTCGACAAGCAAAGCGCGGTTCGACTCAAGAAACATCTCTTGCGGAGTAAGCTGTATCATACGTTGCACGGCAGGCGGAAAGAAACAAAGCACGACGCCGACAAAAGGCAATTGAGCAAAAGCTATCGTGCCAAACACATCTACGACGCGAATGCGTGAACGCGAAAACAAAAGTCCGGTAAGATAGAGCAGCAGCGCAGGCACGAGGAAAACCAGCAGATGTTCGGCCGCAAAACACCACCATGCAGGATTAGGTGCCGATCCGTAGTGCAGAATGCCATGAAAATGAACGTCCGCACCTATCGACAAAACAATCGTCACTGCGATGCCCAGCAAGCCCCAAACCAACGCACAACCTCCGGCCACAACACGCACAGGATTAAGCAGAAAAGAAATCCAAGTCTTCATACACAATAAGTTTATAAGGGTTCGTTCTGTTTTGGTCAAGCCATGCTGTCCAGTTTGTCGATGAGTGCATCGAGCATGTTGCGCACGGTGGGATAACTCACACCCATCGTCTTAGCCATGTCTTTCAGACTTCCACTGGATTTGACAAAGGCTACGACAAAAGCTTGTTCGTGCTCATCCAGTCGGGCTAATACGGGCAAATCGAATACACCGCTTACCTTCGTTGCACACTGTTGACAGAAGAGTTCGCTGACTTTCAACGGGCTCTCACAACTCGGACAGTTCAAGGGTAACTTCTTTTTCATTGGCTTTTCCATTTTGACAAAGACAAAGATAGCGGATTCTCCATATTATTCAAATAAACATAAATAATATTTATCTTACAATGAACAATATTCATCAAAAGACAAATAAAACACATCAGAAAAAAGAAAATACCTGCATAAAACGTCTTTCTGCGAACACCGCAAGGCTATCAAACCGTCAGAAACCGGTGCGGAAAGCCTTCAGCTCACGCCGAAGAGCCTGTGCATGGCCGCCACACAAACGATCGAGCAACGCCCAAAAACGCACATCATGGTTCATCTCCACCGTATGGCACAGCTCATGCAAGATAACATAGTCGGCCAAATGTTCCGGAAGAAGCATCAAGAAGCACGAAAGATTGATGTCTTTACGCATGGAACAACTCCCCCACCGTCCACGACTCGCATTGATCTTCACCGTATGATAAGGCAACCGACAGGCAACCGAAAACCTTTCAACACGCATCGGCAACCATGTCTGTGCACGCTTGCGGAGAACTCCCACCACAACCTGACGCAACCAAGCCTGACGCTGAGGATCAGTAAAATCCGTATCCGACGGACATAACAACGTATAAGCCTCGCCGTCATCCCTGAGCTGGAAATAAGAAAAATCCGTCCGGAGCAACGACAAGCTAAAATGAGGAGCCACAAGCCTAAAGTCCCAATCGATGCTTCGCACAGGCCTCTCCCGTAACCGAACCTGTACCCTCTCGCGATGCTCCGCTATCAGACGACGGATACGCTCCTCCGACGTCCGGGGAGGAACCGTCACACGAATCTCACCATCCTCAAGGACACGTAAAATCAAGTGGCGGGCACGCGCATGAACACATACAGATATATCGCCCAACACATCATCTCGAAGTTTGAATTGCGGGTTCATGGGAGACAAAGATACAGCTTCGGATGCAGAACAACAAGCAAAACCATGTCCGCCCGCATCAGGCACGAGGCGCACACAGTCTGTTCCACCGACAGCGCAGGCCAGACCTTTCCATCTACACGATAAAGCAGCATTGAGTCAAGAAAAAAGGCGTGACTAAGGAAGTCATTCACGCCTGATATAAGTATCAAAATAGGTATCCAACAATTGTTTGGCTGCCACAAAAGAAGTCAGTCCGCCATTGAGCACGGATTGTTCTTTCTGAATCAGCAGTGCAGCAATCTGCGGATTGTTATAAAAATGATCGCGCAATTGCTCGTTGATGGTTTCGTACATCCAATACTTGGCTTGTTCGTTCCGGCGATACTCAAAATAACCATTGGCCTTCACGAAAGCGATATAGTCATAAATCATCTTCCATATTTCCTCTATCCCCAATCCATAAAAGCCTGAATAGGTCAACACCTGAGGTATCCAACCGCTCTCGGACACAGGAAACAGATGGAGCGCATTGCGATAATGTGCTGCCGCCAGCTCGGCTTTCTCGATATTATTACCATCAGCTTTATTGATAACTATGCCATCGGCCATTTCCATGATACCCCGTTTGATGCCTTGCAACTCGTCGCCCGTACCGGCAAGCTGAATCAACAGGAAGAAATCAACCATCGAATGCACAGCCGTCTCACTCTGGCCTACCCCAACAGTCTCTACAAATATTTTATCATATCCGGCAGCTTCACAAAGAATAATGGTCTCTCTCGTCTTACGCGCCACTCCACCCAATGAGCCGGCCGACGGACTGGGCCGAATGAACGAACGCGGATGCACGGAGAGTTTCTCCATGCGTGTCTTGTCGCCCAATATACTTCCTTTACTCCGTTCGCTACTCGGATCGATAGCCAACACAGCCAGCTTGCCTCCTTTTTCAAGCACATGTATCCCAAAAACATCTATCGACGTACTCTTCCCGGAACCGGGTACACCGCTAATCCCCACGCGAATGGAATTACCTGAATGGGGCAAACATTTTTCGACAACCTCTTGTGCCAAGACCTGATGATCCGGACGCATGCTTTCAACCAGTGTCACAGCACGGCTAAGCATGGTGATATCTCCCTTGAGGATGCCTTCAACATACTCCGCTGCAGACAAATCACGTCGTTTCATACGGGGGCGCAGTTTCAGATAAGGATTAATGGATGCAGGCTGTTCGATGCCTTTATTTACCGTCAGTCCTTTGTAGACTTCATCATTTTCCGGGTATTTCATAGCAATAAAGAATCAGGAAAGAAATAAAAAGTTAGCCCTATTTTATTCCGTAAACGTCACTTTGATTTCCGTCTTCGGATGTTCAGGATCATTCGTAATTATCAGAATTCGAGACGTAGCAGGCAACGAGGTTTTCCCCACGTACTTCGTATTGAGCGTAACCTGCATTTTGGTCGACTTGCCCGGAGCTAATGTTTGCTTCTTCAGACTAATATTCAGAGCCGGATGAGTAACCTGCACATCTTCGAATGTCAACGTAGAGCTGCCTTCGTTTGTGATGACAACCGTTTCTTTCAAGGTCTTCAGCCAACTAAGTTTGTCCAAATCGAGTGAGATCTTCTTCCCGCCAAGCTTGCTCAAATCGAGTAAGGTCTTCTTCCCGCTCAGTTTGTCTAAATCGAGCGATATCTTCTTCCCGCCAAATTTGCTCAAATCGAGCAAGGTCTTCTTCCCGTCCAGTTTGCTCAAATCGATTTCCGTAGCCGACAAGCGAATCACCGGTGCCATTCTGCGCTGCCGGGCTGTCAGTTCCGAGAAATCAGGAAGCAACACCGAAATGACATCCAGCTGATTATCCTCCCCCACCTTGTCACCGGGAAAACGTGACAGATAGACATGCGTACGGTTAATTCCAAAAGCGTGCATCTTCTCACTGTTCAATGTCACACGAATAATGCCACTCTCTTCCGGCTTAAGGACTTTCGGCGTAGCCTCCGCTTCCATATACGAAGGCAGGTGCATCAACACCGGCTCGTAGTTGCTCGAAGAGCCGTTCGCCACTCTGATTTCAATCGTCGGATGATCACCTTTACGCGCATCCGGAAACTCTATCTGATTCTTATCCAAGCGAATTTCCCCAATCTGATACGGGTAGTCCAGCGGATCATCTACGATTTCCGTACCCACAACTCCCACCATTGAAAGGTAAACGGGTTTTTCGGTTGCGTTCGAATAGACAGCCACAGACTTATTAAAATGTCCCAACATCCGCGCATCAAAAGTAGCCTCTATCGTCCCCGTCTGATGCTCAGGAATAGCACGTTTCGTCCACGAAGAGACAACACATCCGCACGAAGCCTCCACACCGTGAATAACCAAGGGCTTGTCACCCGTGTTCGTGACCGTGAATTTAGCCGTCACCGGCTGCTTCCACACGATTGTTCCAAAGTCTATCTCGTCTTGATCAAAAGCCAGTTGGGGCTGAGCATACACACTTGTCAGCACACTCCCTGTTATACTGATTATCAACAAACAGCGTTTCATGTAATTATTCATTTCAATTTATCGGGCAAAGGTAGAAAATATATTCTGCCTTTGGACAGTATCGGCATAAAATAAATGTTATCTGATGACAAACATGACTCGGACATGAAAGTCATCGTGCGCATGAATTTCCGCAACTGTCCGCCCGGTCGCGACGGCCTTCCGCCGTGCATTTCCAGGACTGTCATTCTGTCAGTCCCGGAGGCGGCGACAACCCTTCCGGAAGGGGGAAATGAAAGGGTCGTCACCGAACGTTGTTCAGTGACGGACTTGACCGCGTTCGGTGACGGACTGAACCGCGTTCGGTGACGGACCTGACAAGGCTCGGTGACGGACTTTGCTAACACACTCATACTCAGGAACATAGAAAGATGCCGAATCAGACTGCCAAAATGTCACCCGCCGGGCTTGCCGCACCCCTCCCGGCATCTGTCTGCCAAACGGAAACACCTCTGTTTGGGAGGTCGGCAACTTGCGCGCACGATTTCACCGGATGCTTCTTCCCGTCAGAATCTTCTAAACTCCATCCGCCGAGATTCTCAGGATAGCTCCGGTAGAGGGGTCGAAAACCACCTGAGTTGTTGTCCGTTTGTCGAACAACTTGCGGCTCAGCACTTCCGAATTGCCAAATTGCGCAAAAGGAAGTTCGGCTTCACAGTATTTCTTGTCGCCTTGATAGATGACGACGGAAGCCTTTCCCGGAATGTTATAGACCACACCGTCCGGTTTCTTCTTGCTTTTCTCTTCTTCGCTTGCCTGCGGAACATTTTGCTTGGAAATCAAATCGACATAGACAGGCTCGCCGGCCAGGTTTTCCGCACTGACGACTCCGAGTTTCTTCGAGAAACGGAACAAGACTTCCTTTTCCATATCTCCTTCAGGCAGCAACCGAAGATTGAAGACACGTTTTTCCTTCACCGTTTTGCCCACGAACAATTGCATCAGTGCCTTCTCTTGTTTGTCCAGATTCGCCAGCATGATCTTCAGCGATTCGCCGTCTTTGGGCATAAAATCGGCCTGTCCGCGCGTCAGACTGTTTTTGCTCTCACGGATGCTATAGATTTCTCTGGCGGTGAGTTCGGCCATTTTAGCTGTGGAACCTGCCATCAGGATATCTTCTACCAGATAATCGCGCGGATTAAGAGGGGTCTCTGCGGGTTGTTCATCGGCCTCATCACCGTCGGCCTGTTCCGGATAGCGCGTATTAATGGCTTTCAATATGCCGTCTTCGGTCAGTTCGACCAAAGGCGCAACGGTCTTGTCGCGCAGTCCGATTGTGTACATTTTATCCTTATCAGGCTCTCCCACCGGCGTTACCCGGATTTTCGTAATGTCCCAACATTCCGATGCCTGCGCAGAGACGTCGCTTAGCCTCAAATATTTTTCGGCATATCGGCAAAAGTCACCCGGGACAAATGTGGTCTTTTCAACTTCAACCGTAATGTGCAGAGCCGTAAGAGGCAGATAGTAAGTCACACCCTCTTCGCTTTGTCCCGGCGTATAACCTATCACTCGCGTCTGTCCCCAACAGGCAACAGATGCAACCAAAGCAAATACCAATAAAACAGCTTTCATATAAAAAGATTATGGTTGTGTCATTTTTTTCCAAGCCTCCGGAAGGGAATCAATCAGGTCGCCGGCCGTCATGCTGATTTGCCCTAAACGTTCGGCTGCCAAATCACCGGCAAGTCCGTGAACATATACGCCCAGACAACATGCCGACAACGCATCGTAACCCTGAGCTACCAATGCCAGCAAAATGCCCGTCAACACATCGCCGCTTCCGCCGGTAGCCATTCCCGGATTGCCGGTGGGATTCAAAAAGATGGTACCCTGAGGAGCCACTACCGCCGTCCATGCGCCCTTCAACACGATGTACAGCTGAAATTCCTTTGCGATGGCACGGGCTTTCGCTATGCGCTCGTAGGTCGAAGAGCACGCTCCGGCCAACCGGTCAAACTCTTTGGGATGAGGAGTCAGGATGCTGCCCTTGGGCAGTTGTTTGAGAATCGAGCTATCCAGTGCAAGCATATTGATGGCATCGGCATCGACAATCATCGGTACGCTCGTAATTTGTATCTGACTAAACAATGCTTGTCCGGTTTCATACGACCGTCCTAAACCCGGACCAATGGCTACGCCCTGGAAGCGGTCAATCTCCGTGTTGGCCGAAACAAAGCAGTCGTCGCTGTCGTCCAAGTCAATCATCGCTTCGGGCACGGCTGTCTGCAAGATGTCATTGTTGCGTACAGGTGCATGCACGGTCAGCAGACCGATACCGCTTCGCAAAGCAGCTTTGGCAGCCAGCACCGACGCACCGGCCATTCCCACACGTCCGGCTATCAGCAACCCGTGTCCGTAGGTTCCCTTATGGCTAAATGTGTCGCGCGGACGAATCAACGGTGCAAGTTCTTCCCTTTCCAATATGGCAAAATACGGATTGACTTGCAACAAATATTCAGGGGCCAAATGAATATCCAGCACCTCCACTTCACCCAAAAACGGCTGGTTTTCCGCAAAGTAAAAAGAAAGCCGCTTCTGTTGGATGACCAATGTCAGATCCGCACGAACAATATGATGTGGATTATTTCCCGTATTATCTTCGCCCATCAGACCCGACGGAACATCTATGGATACCACCGTTGCCTTCGAACGGTTGATATATTCCACCAGACCGGCAAAACCTTTTTCCAACGGTCTGCTGAGCCCGGAGCCGAACAATCCGTCGATCACCAAATCGCCCTGCTCCAGCTGAGGCGGCACAAACCGGGAAGTAACCTCCGTAAAGGTCACACCCTCGCACATCGTAAGCAAATCGCGATTGGTCTCACAGTCGGACGACAAATTGCCCTTGATGTTAAACAAATAAGCTTCTATCTTGTAACCGCGTTCGTTGAGTAAACGTGCTACTGCCAGCGCATCGCCGCCATTGTTTCCACATCCGGCAAAAACCTTGACTTGCGTTTCCTTGTTCCAACGCCGTGTGATGGCTTCAGTCACAGCCTGCGCCGCACGCTCCATCAAATCGAGCGAAGCAACCGGCTCATGTTCTATCGTATATTGATCCCATTCTCGGGCTTGCGTATTCGTTAATATTTTCACTGTCGTATAACCTTTAATCCATTTAGTTTGTAAAAATACTATTTTCAAAACAATCATACCGCTTTATTTCCGTAAAAAGCGTAATTTTGCAACGATTTTCCATACTCAAAACGGGAAATCACCGTCAGATACATAAATATTTAATCAGAATTTAATCAGATAAAAACGAACATTCCATGCTGAACATTGTCATTTTTGGAGCCC
>CAZEPM010000020.1:0-13175 GCA_964514145.1 uncultured Bacteroides sp. | reverse complement strand
ATTTAATCAGATAAAAACGAACATTCCATGCTGAACATTGTCATTTTTGGAGCCCCGGGCTCAGGTAAAGGAACTCAAAGCGAACGTATTGTAGCCAAATATGGCATCAACCACATTTCTACCGGCGACGTGTTGCGCGCAGAAATAAAAAACGGTACGGAGTTAGGGCAAACAGCCAAAAGCTATATCGACCAAGGTCAACTCATTCCGGACAGTCTGATGATTGACATTCTGGCCAGTGTGCTCGATTCGTTCAAAGACAGCAAAGGCGTTATTTTCGACGGATTCCCCCGCACCATCGCACAGGCTGAAGCACTGAAAAAAATGTTGGCAGAACGCAATCAGAAGGTATCCATCATGCTAGACCTCGAAGTGCCTGAAGACGAACTGATGACCAGACTCATCAAACGCGGACAAGAATCGGGACGCGCCGATGACAACGAAGAAACCATCAAGAAACGTCTCATCGTGTATCACTCACAAACCGCTCCGCTGATTGATTGGTACAAGCAAGAAGGTACATATCAACACATTCAAGGAGTCGGAACAATGGACGCCATTTTCAACGACATCGTTGCAGCTATTGACCAAATGAACTGACGTCACACCGCAGAGTGACCGGCCTTATCCACCGTCGTATCCAAGCCTGGTCACCACGCTTAACAGTCCCGGATACGACGGGAGCCAAGTATGAACGCTTACGGATTATGGCAGAATCGAATTTTGTAGACTATGTGAAAATTTATTGCCGATCGGGCAAAGGAGGCAGAGGCTCGACACACATGCGCCGAGAAAAATACATCCCCAACGGAGGCCCTGACGGCGGAGACGGCGGAAGAGGAGGCCACGTCATTTTGCGTGGAAACCGAAACTATTGGACTTTGCTCCACCTGAAATACGAACGTCATGTTTTTGCCGGACATGGCGAAAACGGTTCGCGCAACCGAAGTTCCGGCAAGAACGGGGAAGACAAAATCATCGAAGTGCCCTGCGGAACGGTTGTCTACGATGCGGAAACAGGCAAATACATCTGCGACATCACCGACCACGAACAAGAATTCGTTCTGCTCAAAGGCGGACGTGGCGGACTGGGCAACTGGCATTTCAAAACCTCCACACGACAGGCGCCACGCTTTGCTCAGCCGGGGGAACCCATGCAGGAACTAGTCGTAATCCTCGAACTGAAACTACTAGCCGATGTGGGTCTCGTAGGATTTCCTAATGTCGGAAAATCGACCTTACTGTCAACGATTTCGGCCGCCCGTCCCAAAATTGCCAACTATCCGTTCACCACTCTCGAACCGAACTTAGGCATTGTTTCTTATCGCGACGGAAAATCGTTTGTCATGGCCGATATCCCCGGCATCATCGAAGGAGCCAGTAAGGGTAAAGGGCTGGGATTGCGCTTTCTGCGCCACATCGAACGCAACTCGTTACTTTTGTTTATGGTGCAGGCCGAATCCGATGACATCTGCAAGGAATACAACATTTTGCTCAAAGAGCTAAACACATTCAATCCCGAAATGCTTGACAAACAACGTATTCTGGCCATCACAAAATGCGACATGCTCGATGACGAACTCATCGAAATGTTGACACCCAATCTGCCGCCGGATGTGCCACACGTCTTTATCTCGTCGCTCACGGGCAAAGGCATCCAACGGCTCAAAGACATTTTATGGGAAGCACTCAACAACGAGAGCAACAAACTGAGCATCACGGGTAACGAAACGATTATCCATCGCAACAAAGATATCCATAAACTGAAAGACGAGCTGTCGGCCATGGGAGAAGATGAAGACATCTGTTACGTGGACGAAAGCGAAATCGACGATTTGGAAGACTTCGAATACGAAGAAGAGGATTACGACGAGGAAAACTGAGACAAAACACAAACAATGAGCCACCTGAACGAAACAAACGAACTGCTGATCTACGATCATTTCGACCGACAGCCCAGCGTATTCGCTTTTTCTACAACCCGTTCGGGCGGATATAGCAAAGGCAACTATGCCTCGTTTAATTGTACACCCTATTGTGGCGATAACCCAAACCATGTATGCGACAACCAACGACATCTGTGCGATATGTTGCCTTGTTCGCCGGTCAGTCTGGTAATTCCACATCAGATTCACGGCAACAACGTGCGCATCATTGACTCAGACTACGCGCGAGCTTCACTTGCCGAACGCAGGCAGACACTGGAGGGTATTGACGGGCTGGTAACCAATCTGCGCGGCTACTGTCTTTGCGTATCTACTGCCGACTGCATTCCATTGGTTTTCTACGACGCTTGCACCCAAGCCATCGGCGTAGCACATGCCGGATGGCGCGGAACCGTTGCCCGCATTGCCACACAAACGTTGCAGACAATGAATCGGACTTATGGCAGTCAACCGGAAAATATCAAAGTCGTTATTGGCCCCGGCATTTCATTAGAAGCGTTCGAGGTGGGCATTGAGGTCTACGAACATTTTCGTCAGAGTGCTTTCCCGATGGAGCGCATTGCCCGCTGGTACAAACAAACAGAGAAATGGCACATTAATTTGTGGGAAGCTAACCGCTGGCTGCTGCAAGAGTCAGGAGTATCCGACGAAAATATCGAGCTAAGCGGCATTTGCAGCTACCGACAATGCGATGAGTTTTTTTCCGCGCGCAGATTGGGTATTGCATCGGGACGCACTTTGACCGGCATTATGCTAAACAACAACCATCACAACTAACCAAGATTGAACCCATATGGATTTTGAAGAAGTATTAAGAAACGGACTGATATTCAAAGGAGCAAAAACAGAAACATCGGGGAATAAAAACAAGAAAGTAAAAACAAAAGCGAAAAAGAAAGCCTACATTTCCGGTGCACACGATTCTGATTCGGCAAAAATAAAAGCTGCTTATCGCCGTAAACGCGCAAACCGCCATCGCTAATCAGACTCAAGATTAAAACACAGAAAACGACTTACCAAGTGATATGAATAAACTCGACAAGCCGTTTTCTGCTTACTTCTAAACGGAAAGAAAAACGAGCCGTTCGCTCCCAACAAACAGTCCGCCTTTCGACAATGCTTTTATTTAGCCTTCTTTTTCTCCGAAATATTTCAGGAACTGCGTGCGTTCAAACACATTTACGCGGTCGAGATCGTTCACGCGCATCATACCCTTAAACTGTCCGATACTGTCATAGCCATGTGCAGCCATCCAATTGCATACGGTTTCAAGCATAGACATAATGACTTCACTTCCGCTTCTGTAGACCGCACTGCAAACCTCTACTGCGCTAGCTCCGACCAACAGACTCTTGATGATTGCTTTGCCATCTGTAATTCCGCCAGACGCTGCATAGTCCATACCGGGAACAGCGGCCGAAGCAATGCCTATCCAACGCAGAGAATGTGCTTGTTCAACTTCATCGCTCAGCACATGTCCGCTGACATACGCTAACTTTTCTATATCAATATCCGTGTGATAAAAGCGATTGAATAAGACGACAGCGGCAGCTCCGTGAGCAGACAACCGGTCTATCAGTTTCACGGGATTAGTCAGATTATTGCCTAACTTGATAATCACCGGAACTTTCACATTTGCTTTCACATGGGTAAGGATGTCGATGTGTCGTTGTTCAAACGCTCCGTACTGGTAGTCTAAACTTGTCTGCACGGCCATCAAATTCAGTTCTATCGCATCTGCTCCAGCTTCTTCCAAAATAGTAGCATATTCAACCCACTCTCTGTCGGTGTAACAGTTGATGCTGGCAATCACCGGAATGGAACATAGTTTTTTGGTATCTTTCACAAGCCGGGTGTATTCACTCAGGTAGTGTGAACGCAAATATCCTTGCAAGTAATCATTTCCTTCAACATAATCGTTGGTTTCCATGTGTGCACTTTGCCACATAATCTGCTCTTCGAATAGCGATTTCAGTACGACAGCTGCTGCACCCGCTTTCTCTAATTGAAAATTTTTCTCTGCACTATCCGTCAATCCAGAACTGCTGACAATAAACGGATTTTTCAGTTTTAATCCTGCAAAGGTCGTTTTCAGTCTTTCCATAGTTTTATTGTTTTTTTAATGTTTTTTCTGTAACTGTCTAGCAAAGGTAAAGTTTTTCATGCAGAGAACCTTACGAATAGCTGTGAAATATTCAAATTAATCACAGTTCTCTCCGTATAGATTCCGAAGATTTTCTCCATAGCTAACTGAAAAAGATTAAAAGTTTAAACGTTTGAATTCGTTTTCGAAGTTTGGCGTCAGTATGCCTTTCCCTAATTGTCGGCGAATCTCGTCTAATGTCCAGAAACGACCGCCATCCAGTTCTTCACTGGGCACAATATTTCCGTCATACACCGTACGGAATGTATATACCAGTTCTCGTTCCTTCTCTGAATCGAACACATAAGAATCCAATCGTTCTGGAACGAATCCGGTAATACCTAATTCTTCAAAAGCCTCACGTTTCAAAGCCATTTCCACATTCTCTCCCAAATCTACGTGTCCTCCCACAGACGTATCCCATTTATTCGGTTGAATATCTTTCCATGCAGGCCGTTTCTGCAAATAAAGCTCTCCCGCAGAATTAAACACATGCAGATGTACGACCGGATGTAACAGCTTACTCCCGTTATGACATTCGCTCCGAGTAGCAGCACCTATGATTTGTCCTTGCATGTCAACAACCGGAAACAGCTCTGCCTTATTATCTTGTTCCATATTTACTTGTTTTTTACGCTGCAAAGATATGAAAGTTAAAAATAACAGAAAATTACCACAAACAAAGAATTATTGTTCTAATTTTGCATTTTGTGCAGATACGGTGTCAACACTATATTATTAATAAGTAGAAAAGTAAATAAACAAAAATGTACAGAATCGGCATAGACATTGGCTCGACAACCGCAAAAATGGTTGTACTAAACGAAGCTAACCGCATCATTCTTTCAAAATACAAAAGACATAACGCCAAAGCTAAAGAAGTCATTCTTTCGTTTTTGAATGAACTTTATACCAATTTCGGCGATATTAAAGTGTCGCTTCGTATTACGGGTTCTATCGGTATGGGTATCTCCGAAAAGTGTGAACTCCCCTTTGTGCAAGAAGTGGTTGCTGCCGCCAAAGCTATCCAACGAGATTATCCGCAAGTCGTCTCAATGATTGATATTGGCGGAGAAGATGCTAAAGTCGTATTTTTCAAGAATGGAGAAGCAACGGATTTACGCATGAACGGCAACTGTGCCGGCGGAACCGGTGCATTTATTGACCAGATGGCTATCATTCTAGGAGTAAATGTAGATAAGATGAACGAATTGGCTTTAAAAGCCGATCAGGTTTATCCCATTGCTTCCCGCTGCGGCGTATTTTGCAAAACAGATATTCAGAACCTGATTGCCAAAAACGTAAATCGTGAGAACATAGCTGCTTCTATCTTTCACGCCGTTGCTGTACAAACTGTTGTGACGCTGGCACACGGATGTGACATCCAAGCACCTATTCTGCTTTGCGGAGGTCCGTTGACATTTATCCCTGCTCTTCGAAAAGCTTTTATCAATTACCTGAATTTAACAGACCAAGATATTATCTTGCCCGATAACGGCACGCAACTTCCCGCACTCGGTTCTGCATTGGCCAATATTGCAGATGATCAGTATAAATCCCTGCCCTACCTCATAGACGACATTGAACGCAAACTTAGCCAAACTAAAGCTATTGCTAACGGATTAAGACCGATTTTCGAGAGTAAAGCGGACTATGACCAATGGCAAACGCGAATTTCACGCAATCAACTGATCACGTCGCAACTGAAATCCGGCGAACAAGATGTATTCATTGGTATAGACTCCGGTTCGACCACAACAAAAATCGTAGTGACCGACACTGAAGCAAGATTGCTCTATACCTATTATCATATCAATGGGGGTAATCCTATCAAAGCTGTCGAAGAAGGCTTGAATCAGCTGCAAGCCGAATGTAAACGCCGACAGGCAACATTACGTATCTTAGGAAGCTGTTCAACCGGCTATGGAGAAGATTTGATAAAATCAGCTTTTCAGCTCCATAACGGAATTATTGAGACTATTGCCCACTATATGGCCGCTCATTATCTTGACCCGGAAGTTTCCTTTATCCTCGATATTGGCGGACAGGACATGAAAGCCATATTTGTCAACAAAGGCGTTATTGACCGTATAGAAATCAATGAAGCATGTTCCTCCGGTTGCGGTTCATTCATTGAAACTTTTGCCAAATCTTTAGACTATAAGGTTTCTGAGTTTGCCAAAGCAGCTTATCATTCACTCACTCCCTGCGACTTAGGCACACGATGTACCGTATTCATGAATTCCAAAGTAAAACAAGTGCTACGTGAAGGAGCTACCGTAGCAGACATTGCCGCAGGATTGGCCTATTCCGTAGTCAAAAACTGCCTCTACAAAGTGCTGAAACTTAAAGATACCACTGTTCTAGGCAAGCATCTTGTGGTACAAGGCGGAACGATGAAGAATGATGCCATAGTCAGAGCTCTCGAATTACTGACCGACACGGAAATAGCCCGTTGCGACCGTCCCGAACTGATGGGAGCCTTCGGCTGCGCCCTATATGCACAAGCCCATCAAGGAAAAACCATCCGTTTGGAAGAAATGATTAATAAGGCACAATATACCTCGCGCTTCTTACATTGCAAGGGTTGCGACAATCAATGTCTGGTTGTGCGCTATACATTCGAAAATGGAAAGAGCTACTATTCAGGTAACCGATGTGAGAAAGTTTTCACCAACGGAGAAAGCAACCAACAGAAAGGAATCAATCTGTATCACCGCAAGAACGAATTGCTATTCAACCGACATATCGACATAAACCAGCCCAAGCTGACAATCGGTATTCCACGGTGCCTAAACATGTATGAGGAATATCCTTTCTGGCACGCACTATTTACTTCTTGCGGAATACAAGTATGTCTTTCTGACGTTTCCAACTTCCTGAGTTACGAACAAAATGCACGCATGGTAATGTCAGATAATATTTGTTTCCCGGCAAAACTCGTGCACAGCCATATCCAGAATCTCATCAAAAAGCAAGTAGATCGCATTTTCATGCCATTTGTGGTCTTCGAAAAGAACAACGCCGAACAAAACAGCTACAACTGCCCCATTGTTACCGGCTATTCTGAAGTAGTAAAAAGTGTACAATCTGGAGCAATACCTATTGATTCACCTGCGATTACGTTTAAAGACCGAAAGCTATTATATAAACAGTGCTCGGACTTTCTTGAGCGATTAGGAATCGACAAAGGAAGCATTAAAATTGCTTTTACAAAGGCTGAAGCTGCACAAGAAGAATACGAAAGAGCCATCATCGCATGCAATGACAAAGTATGGCAAGAAAGCAAAGACAAACAGATACCAACCATTATGTTAGCCGGACGCCCTTACCATACAGACCCATTGATTCAACACAAAGTATCTGACATGATTGCCGACCTGGGAGTAAACATATTGACTGACGACTATGTGAGAAACATGGACATCAATCATAAAGACGCGCACTTTGTGGCACAATGGGCATATGCAAATCGAATCTTAAAAGCAGCCAAATGGTGTGCACAACAAGGGTCACAAGTACAATTTATCCAGATGACATCTTTCGGTTGCGGACCAGATGCATTCCTGACAGACGAAGTGCGCGACCTGTTGATACGCTACGGAAAAGCGCCCACTCTTCTCAAACTGGATGACATCAGTAACATTGGCTCCATGAAACTGCGCGTACGCTCTATGGTAGAAAGTCTGAAACTGGCCAACGACAATGCGGCAACAAATGAAAAGATACAGTCATTCCACACCGTACCGGTATACGATAAACAATACCGTCACCGCAAAATCCTAGTTCCATTCTTCACACCTTTCTTCTCTCCACTTATCCCTGCACTCATGCGAGTAGGCGGATACGAAGTAGAAAACTTGCCATTGAGTGACGGAGCTTCCTGTGAATGGGGCTTGAAATATGCAAACAACGAAGTTTGTTATCCGGCCACACTCATTGTCGGCGATATCATCAAGGCTTTTAAAAGCGGGCAACACAACCCCGAAGAAACAGCCATCGCCATTACTCAAACCGGAGGACAATGCCGTGCGAGCAACTACATATCACTCATCAAAAAAGCATTGGTCGATGCCGGTTATAAGGATGTGCCCGTAATCTCCGTATCCTTTGACAATTCGATAGAGAACCATCAACCCGGATTTAAATTAAACTGGCTGAAGATTATCCCACTAGCCTTCTATGCGATTTCCTATAGTGATTGCATTGCGAAGTTCTATTATGCATCGGTTGTCAGAGAAAAGGAACCGGGAAGCGCAGCACACCTACGCGACAAATACCTGCAACTGGCATCGGAAGCAATACTACAGAGAGACACCAAGCAAATCATGAAGTTACTGGACGAAGCAGCTCACCGCTTCAATGAGATATGCCTTGAAAAAGAAATGCCCAAAGTTGGTGTCGTAGGTGAAATATACCTCAAGTTCAATCCTTTTGCACAAAAGAACATCATAGATTGGTTGATTGAGCAGAAGATAGAAGTCGTACCGCCCATTTTGATTGACTTCTTTATGCAAAGTTTTGTCAATCGGAAAGAAAACATCCAAGCCGGTCTCAAGAAGAGAGAAATGCCGGAGTTCGTCTATAACAGCGTCTACACACTGGTGCGCCGACAAATTAGCAAGATTAACGCTGTTGCCGGACAATTTCGTTATTTCACACCATTCAATGACATCTTTGAAGAAGCAGAACATGCGCGTAACGTTGTCTCTCTCAACGCCCAATTTGGTGAAGGATGGCTGCTTCCGGCTGAAATCATCTCATACGCCCGACAAGGAGTGGAAAGCGTCATTAGCCTGCAACCATTCGGCTGCATTGCCAATCACATTGTCTCACGTGGCATAGAACGACGACTTAAACAACTATATCCAAGCCTTAATCTGCTTTCGCTAGACTTCGACAGCGGAGTTAGTGACGTAAACATCACCAACCGTATGTTGTTGTTTATTGATAACCTGAAAAAAGAAGAAGCTTATACCGGCTGCTTAGTAGAGGATCTATCAGCAGAAGAAAAACCATTGCAAAAGCAACCGCTATTTGTCGCCATAGGCTAAGGATAATCAATAGATATGAAGGCTTTTATGGGAGCACCACATGCCATAGTCAGCCCAATAGTTTCATTTAGGTATTGTTTCCAATAACATGCCAATGCAACAGCGCATTGCGGATACCATCATCGTCTACAGTAGTCGTCACATACGTAGCAGCCGCTTTCACCGCATCAACGGCATTGCCCATTGCTACACTGATACCTGCACGGCGCAACATCGCCACGTCATTACCTCCATCACCAATAGCCATTGTTTCCGCTATCGGAATGTCGAAATAACATGCCATCCGAGCAATCCCCTCACCCTTGTCTGCCTCAATAGCCGTAATGTCCGTAAAATCAGGATGCCATCGACCGGAAATACATCCATGCAACAATGACATCAAAGATTGTTCACGTTCTAAAGGAATAATCGGTGTAATCTGAATGATACGTTCGTGCAAATCACTTAACGGAACGACTGTCGACAGACAACTGACATTGAGATACATACGAAAAATTCTATCGAGCAATTCATTCGGGCGATGAACGGCTATATGCCTTTCGCCCACCAACAGACAGGCGAAGTTTTCTTCGTCTGACAACCGAACCACCGTATCTACATCTTCTTGCGGAATCGCATTGCATGAAACGACTTCATCGCCCACAAAACAAAACGCACCATTGGCCGTCACATAGCCGTCTATCAAATGTTCAATCGCTCCCAGATTGTCAATAATCGCAACCGGACGTCCTGTTGAAATAAAGATTTTCACCCCTTGTGCTTTAGCCTCCTCAAGCGCCTGCACGGTCGATGTCGGAATGGCATGCGTCTGAAAACTTACCAACGTTCCGTCAATATCAAGAAATAAAGCCTTTACCATTTATATAATAACAACCGGGAATTAAGAATACGAGCCGATGCATTGTTCATCAATCGCGACGGCTCATAAAAATCATAATATAATAGACCAACGTTGCCAACGATCCCAAAGCTGCAACAACATACGTATAGGCAGCAGACTTCAATGCATCGACGGCTTTGCCATGTGTAGACACATTCGTAATACCGGAAGCATTGAGCCAAATCAGAGCACGACGGCTGGCATCGATTTCAACCGGCAAGGTAACGAGGCTGAACAAGGTGGTGAATGCAAACAAGATGATACCAAACAACAGCAATCCCGGAAATTGAGAAAAGAACAGCATTCCGGCCAACAATACCCACGACATGATGCTAGAAGAAAACTGTACCACCGGAACCAAGGCGGAACGCATGCGCAAAGGTGCATAGGCGCGTGCATGCTGTATAGCATGTCCACATTCGTGTGCCGCCACTGCTGCTGCTGAAATACTGCACGAATTGTAAACCCCTTGACTCAGATTCACAGTTTTGTTCGTCGGATTGTAATGATCGGTCAGCATACCCGGCGTACTAATCACCTTGACATCATAAATACCATTCTCACGCAACATCTTTTCAGCGATATCGCGTCCGGTCAAATTGCCAGGTAAGGCAATCTTTGAGTAGCGTTCGAATTTATGCTTCAAATTTGCCTGCACTAAATAGCTCACTATAGCTATCGCAATGAAAATAATCCAATATCCAGTTCCTGCAATCATCATATGCTATGTTTTTAATGTTACGTTAAAGATAGAACAAACTCCGTGCCAAATATCGTTCGAACAAACAGCACTACACAGATCTAATCCTGTTTTTTTAGTATGTTTAGGCAAAACCGTATCAGAAAAAGACATTTCAACATCTACTGCCAAAGTGCTACATGCCAATATCGCACGGACTTTACCAATAAGTTGTGTCTGAAAAGTGATTCCTTTTCTCAGAACCGGCGACTTATGCAGACACAACCACAAAAAACATCAATAATTCGACTAATCTACGTATCGTTCGATCGTTTGCTCGCGATCTGGACCTACGGAAATAATCTTGATTGGAGTTTCCAATTCTGCTTCGAGAAACGTGATGTAAGCATTAAACTCTTCCGGAAACTCGTCTTCACTGGTCATCTTAGTCATATCGGCCTTCCAACCGGGCATTTCCACATAAACCGGCTCGACTCCTTCCGTAATGTCGTAAGGGAAATCATCGATTTCTTCACCGTTTACTTTATAGGCCACGCAAGCCTTCACCGTGTCAAAACCGTCGAGCACATCGCTCTTCATCATAATCAGTTGAGTCACTCCATTGACCATGATGGCATATTTCAACGCAACCAGATCAATCCAGCCGCAACGCCGTTCGCGTCCGGTCACTGCTCCGTATTCATGACCGAGATCTCTGATTTTCTTACCCGTTTCGTCAAACAATTCTGTCGGGAACGGGCCGCTGCCGACACGCGTACAATAAGCTTTTATAATGCCATACACTTCGCCAATCTTATTGGGAGCGACTC
The DNA here is from genome assembly GCA_964514145.1 of uncultured Bacteroides sp. Lineage (GTDB taxonomy): Bacteria > Bacteroidota > Bacteroidia > Bacteroidales > Bacteroidaceae > Phocaeicola_A. The sequence goes on along the minus strand of CAZEPM010000020.1, from coordinate 1,643 downwards.
CCAAGCCCGTACATGCACCGGCACAAATCGTATTAGAAGAAGTCACAAACGGATAAGAACCAAAATCCACATCGAGCATCGTACCTTGCGCACCCTCACAGAGCACCGACTTACCCTCTTTCAGAAAGTTGTTTATCTCATGCTCGCTGTCCACCAGATGGAAACTCTTCAGATATTCAATACCTTCCATCCATGCCTTTTCCATTTCCGTAATGTCGTAATCATAATTCAGGCTCTTCAATATTTGTTCGTGACGAGCCTTGGCTGCCGCATATTTCTGTTCGAAATGATGTAAGATATCGCCTACACGCAGTCCGTTACGACTCACCTTGTCGGTATATGTCGGGCCAATACCTTTTCCTGTTGTACCCACTTTGGCGTCACCTTTTGCAGCTTCGTAGGCTGCATCCAATATACGATGGGTAGGAAGTATCAGGTGAGCTTTTTTCGAGATATGCAAACGTTCTTTCAACGGATGTCCGAAAGCCTCGAGCGCCTCAGCCTCAGCCTTAAACAAGGCCGGATCGAGCACAACGCCATTACCTATGATATTTACTTTGTCTCCTTGAAATATTCCCGAAGGGATGGAACGCAGAACATACTTCTGTCCTTCAAATTCCAGTGTATGACCAGCATTCGGGCCGCCTTGAAAGCGTGCCACCACATCGTAATGCGGAGTCAACACATCGACTACTTTGCCTTTGCCTTCATCTCCCCATTGGAGTCCTAACAAGACATCTACTTTCATTTTTTTTCTAGTTTTTGTTTTTTTGATTACTTACTTTTCTTTTGAGTATTTTTCTTCTTCCTCCGAATAACAGCGGCACACCGTCCGCACATCCCATAAATATATAAAGAATAGTGCGACATCCGGAATTTCTTGAAATTAGTCTCTGCAAGATCACGTTGCAATTCTTCGTTCTGAAATTCCGTCACACGTCCGCACGTTGTGCAAATCAGATGGTGATGAGTCTCGATATTAAACGATTTTTCGTATTGGGAGGTATTGCCAAAAGCATGTTTAATAAGCAGTTTGGCGTCTAACAAGAGTACGATTGTGTTGTAAAGAGTGGCTCTGCTCACACGAAACTTCTCTTTTTCGACAATTCGATGATAAAGCGTATCAATATCGAAATGTCCGTCTATCGTGTAGACAGCATCTAATATAGCGAACCTTTCAGGTGTCTTGCGATGTTTGTTTGTGCGCAAATATTCTGTAAAGATTTGCCTGACTTTGTCTCTTACATTCTCCACGTTCGTTGGGTTTATATAAAGTTGCCGAACAAAATTACAGTTTTCCAATCATATACGCAAAGATTACACAGCCTTTTCTCAAAGTTTACTCGGTGTAGAATCCGTCTGATAAGACACTCTTCCGGCTGTTTGTTTTTCCTTTCAGGCGGAAAGGCAAGTAAATAGTGCCGGTCAGCCGGATAAGCAAGGGTGGTCTCCACCATGACCGAGGCCGGTCATCACGCCAAACAGCCGTCATATTAACACAAAAAAACACCGCCAGCTTCGCTCCAAACAAGAAGCGGCTGACGGCGGGGAATTTTATAACAGTCAAACCTGAATGCAGTATATCAAAACTACTTAATCTTCGGCTACCAGACTGAGCTGTTCGTATAGCTGACGGACTGTTT
>CAZEPM010000019.1:0-23620 GCA_964514145.1 uncultured Bacteroides sp. | reverse complement strand
TCTTGCTTAGAATATCCTATATGATTTACTTGTTATTGAATGACTTATAATTTTGTTGTTTATGAACATAGAACAAATCTTGCAGAACTTACATATTGCATCGCTTAATCCTATGCAGCGAGCAGCATTGGAAACCGGTCGTCAGAATAAGGATATGATATTGTTATCTCCCACAGGGTCAGGCAAAACATTGGCTTATCTATTGCCTTTGCTTCATGAACTTTCTTCTGAGTTGGAGTCTGTTCAGGCTGTCATTTTAGTTCCGTCGCGTGAATTGGCTTTGCAAACGGAACAGGTTTTCAAGGCAATGGGAACAGATTTTCGTGTTTTGAGTTGTTATGGTGGACGTCCGGCGATGGAAGAACATCGGGCGATGAAATATATTCGTCCGACTGTGATTGTTGCTACCCCCGGTCGTATGAACGACCATTTGCAAAAGAAAAATATTGATGTACAAAGCATAAAAATATTGGTAATCGATGAATTCGACAAATGTTTGGAATTCGGATTCCAAGATAAAATGGCGACTGTTATCAGCCAACTGCCTTATTTAACCAAACGTTATCTGCTTTCAGCTACGGATGCAGTTGAAATACCGCAATTTACCGGACTTGGATATGCTGTCAGGTTAGATTTTACAGAAAAGACTTTTCAGACAGAAAGATTGAGACTTCATGTAGTGCGCTCGCCGGAGAAAGATAAGTTAGAGACATTGTATAGGTTGCTTTGTATGTTGGGTACTCAGTCGTCCATCGTTTTTTGCAATCACCGTGAGTCGGTAGATCGTGTTAGCGCCTATCTGACAGAATGTAAAATCTATAATGAGGCGTTTCATGGCGGTATGGAACAGTCTGACCGTGAGCGAGCATTGTGTAAATTTCGTAATGGAAGTTGTAATATATTGATATCGACAGATTTAGCAGCTCGTGGTCTCGATATTCCTGAGATAGATAATATTATTCATTACCATTTGTCGCTGACAGAAGAAGGTTATGTGCATCGCAATGGACGCACGGCACGTTGGGATGCTGAGGGTGATGTTTACTTTATTTTGCATGTGGAGGAACCTTTGCCGGTTTATGTTCAGGGAACTCCAGACGAAATGATATTGGAAGCTAAACCGTCTCGCCCTGTCAAACCTTTGTGGGTGACGCTGTATATAGGAAAAGGTAAAAAAGATAAACTAAATAAAATTGATATTGCTGGATTCTTGTATAAAAAAGGGAAATTACAGAAAAGTGAGGTCGGAAAAATTGAGGTAAAAGATCATTATGCGTATGTGGCAATCTGTCGTAAAAAACTAAATCAGACTCTAAATTTAATACAAAACGAGAAGATTAAAGGGATGAAAATTCTCATAGAAGAAGCAAAATAACAGTATGTCCCTTTCTAAATGTAATAAATACGATGTGCTTGTAGCATTTAGTCAGTGATTTGATGTGTATATAGAGTGTTTAGATAAAAGATATATCCAAACGATACTTCTCTAATAAAAAAGTTGTATGATGAATATTAATGTGTAATTTTGCATCATTATTAATCAAAATTTAGCTCAAATGAAAAGACATAATTTCAATGCGGGACCGTCTATTTTGCCTCGCGAAGTAATTGAACAGACAGCTCAAGCAGTGTTAGATTTTCAGGGTTCGGGATTGTCTATTCTTGAAATCAGCCATCGTGCAAAAGATTTTAAGCCTGTAGTGGACGAAGCGGTTGCTTTATTCAAGGAATTGCTTCAGATTCCGGAGGGCTATTCAGTACTTTTCTTGGGTGGTGGTGCTAGTCTGGAATTTTGTATGGTACCCTATAACTTCTTAGAAAAAAAAGCAGCGTATCTGAACACGGGTACATGGTCTAAAAAGGCAATTAAAGAAGCAAAGAATTTTGGTGAAGTAGTAGAAGTGGCTTCATCGGCCGCAGATAACTTTACTTATATACCTAAAAATTATACGATTCCTGCAGATGTCGATTATTTTCATGTAACGACAAATAATACGATTTTCGGTACGGAATTGCATGAAGATCTGGATTCTCCGGTTCCGATGGCGGCTGATATGTCATCAGACATCTTTTCTCGTCCAATAGATGTGAGCAAATATATCTGTATCTATGGTGGTGCACAGAAGAATCTGGCTCCGGCAGGTTTGACTTTTGTGATTGTGAAAAATGATGCTGTAGGTAAAGTCAGTCGTACGATTCCTACGATGTTGAATTATCAGACTCATATTGATAACGGTTCGATGTTTAATACTCCTCCGGTATTGCCTATTTATTCGGCTTTGATGACTTTGCGTTGGCTGAAGAGTCAGGGCGGTGTAACCGAAATGCAGCGTCGTGCAAAAGAACGGGCAGATTTGTTGTATGGTGAAATAGACCGCAATCGTTTGTTTAAAGGAACCGTGACTTGTAAAGAAGACCGGTCATATATGAATATCTGTTTCGTAATGGAAGATGAGTATAAGGATTTGGAAGCAGAATTCTTGAATTTTGCTACGGAAAGAGGTATGGTTGGAATTAAAGGCCATCGTTCAGTGGGCGGTTTCCGTGCATCTTGTTATAATGCTCTGCCGTTAGAAAGTGTGAAAGCATTGGTAAATTGCATGCAAGAGTTTGAGAAGTCACATTAATTTTATAATGGGAGATATTCGTTATGAAAGTATTGATTGCTACAGAAAAGCCGTTTGCAAAGGTTGCAGTAGACGGTATTCGTAAAGAAATAGAATCTGTTGGTTATGAATTGCTCTTATTGGAGAAATACACGAGAGCGCAGTTGCTGGATATGGTTGCAGATGTAGACGCTATTATCATTCGTAGTGATATTATTGATAAGGAGGTCTTTGATGTTGCAAAAAATCTGAAGATTGTAGTTCGGGCTGGTGCCGGATACGATAATGTTGATTTGAATGCAGCAACTGCACATGGAGTCTGTGTGATGAATACTCCCGGGCAGAATGCGAATGCTGTGGCTGAGTTGGTGTTTGGTATGTTGGTGATGGCTGTTCGTAATTTTTATGACGGAAAGGCCGGAACGGAGTTGAAAGGTAAGAAACTTGGCATTCATGCATACGGAAATGTGGGTCGTAATGTTGCCCGCATCGCTAAAGGATTTGGCATGGATATTTATGCTTACGATGCTTTTTGTCCGAAAGAAGTTATCGAAGCAGATGGAGTTTGTGCGATGGATTCGACTACGGCATTGTATGAGACTTGTAATGTTGTGTCGTTGCATATTCCGGCAACGGACGAAACGAAGAATTCCATTAATTATGAGTTGGTCAATAAGTTACCCAAGAATGGCATTTTGGTAAACACTGCTCGCAAGGAAGTCATCGATGAAGCCGAGTTGTTTAAGTTGATGAATGATCGTCTGGATTTGAAGTATGTGACAGATATTATGCCTGTTCGTCATGCAGAATTTGTAGAGCAATGCGCCGGTCGTTATTTTTCTACGCCTAAAAAAATGGGTGCACAGACGGCTGAGGCTAATATTAATGCAGGTATTGCAGCTGCAAAGCAAATCGTTGGCTATTTGAAAGACGGTTGTGAAAAATTCCGTGTAAATAAATAAAAGTAAAGAAGATAACAACCTGATAAGTAATGGAGTATATCCTTATTTGTCAGGTTGCTGACTTTTGACTTCATAAGCATTGAAAACGAACTTTTATGGCAATTATCAAACCATTCAAAGGCATTCGCCCTCCAAAAGAATTTGTAGAAAAAGTAGTGTCCCGTCCTTATGATGTGTTAAACTCAGAAGAAGCACGCAGGGAGGCTGGGGATAATGAGATGTCTCTTTATCATATAATTAGGCCGGAAATTGATTTTCAGGAAGGAACTGACGAGCATGATCCGCGTGTGTATGCCAAAGCTGCTGAAAACTTTCAGAAGTTTCAAGATAAAGGCTGGCTGGTACAAGATGATAAGGAATATTATTATATCTATGCGCAGACAATGAATGGGAAAACTCAATATGGGTTGGTTGTATGTGCATATGTAAACGATTATCTAAATGGTGTGATCAAAAAGCATGAACTTACGCGTCGAGACAAAGAAGAAGATCGCATGAAGCATGTACGTGTCAACAATGCCAATATAGAGCCTGTATTTTTTGCTTATCCGGATGATGCGAAGTTAGATGCCATTGTAGCTAAATATGTTGCAGGTGAACCTGTCTATGATTTTATTGCTCCGGGTGATGGCTTTGGACATAAGTTTTGGATTATTGACCAGCCAGAAGACATCGTTGCAATCACAAAAGAATTTGCCAATATTCCATCGCTTTATATTGCTGATGGACATCATCGTTCGGCTGCCGCGGCATTGGTAGGTGCAGAAAATGCCAAACAGAATCCCAATCATCGTGGTGACGAGGAATATAACTATTTTATGGCAGTGTGTTTCCCGGCTAATCAGTTGACTATTATTGACTATAATCGTGTGGTTAAAGATTTGAACGGATTGACTGTTGCTAAGTTCTTGGAAGCATTGAAAAAGAATTTTGTAGTCGAAGAAAAAGGAACAGAGATATATAAGCCAACGGCGCTACACAATTTTTCCTTGTATGTGGATGGTAAATGGTATAGTCTGACAGCCAAGCCGGAAACCTATGATGACAATGATCCGATAGGAGTGCTCGACGTGACAATATCTTCTAATCTGATTCTCGATGAAATTCTGGGCATTAAGGACCTTCGCTCAGATAAACGCATTGATTTCGTTGGAGGAATTCGTGGATTAGGCGAGTTGAAGAAACGCGTGGATAACGGTGAGATGAAAATGGCGTTGGCTCTTTATCCTGTAACAATGAAACAAATTATGGATATTGCTAATACAGGAAATATTATGCCTCCGAAAACCACGTGGTTTGAGCCTAAGTTGCGTTCAGGCTTGATTATTCATAAATTGAGTTAAGCTTTTTGTAGATTATCTACATGATTGAATCATAAAAGCACAAATGATTATTGTTGGTTGTAATGAACAATTGTCATTTGTGCTTTCTTTTTTACTATTAAATTAGGTTCAAAATATGCAAGAGGATGTTTATAAAACCATAGTAACTAAATCGGAAGGTGTCTATACAGAAAAGAAAAGCAAATTTATTGCTATCGCTCTTCCGGTGCGTACGATAGATGAAGTAAAATCTTATCTTGCAGATTATCAGAAGGCATATTATGATGCTCGTCATATTTGCTATGCTTATATGTTAGGTCCTGAGCGTAAGGAATATCGAACGAATGATAACGGTGAGCCTTCTGGTACTGCGGGTAAACCCATTCTAGGACAGATTAATTCGCATGATCTGACAGATATCTTAATTATAGTTATACGTTATTTTGGTGGTATCAAATTAGGTACAAGTGGTTTGATTGTAGCATATAGAGAAGCTGCAGCAGAGGCACTTGCCGTAGCAACTATCATAGAAAAGACTGTAGATGATGAAGTTTGTATTCGATTTGAGTATCCATTTATGAACGATGTGATGCGTGTAGTGAAAGAAGAGAATCCTACGATAGTTTATCAATCATACGATCTGAACTGTGTGATGAAACTACGCATTCGTCATTCTCGTATGTTTTATCTGCGTACAAGATTGGAAAAAATTGAAACTTTACGTTTCGCAGAAGAGTGATCTCTTAATTAGATTTGGTTTTTAAAAGATCTTCTAGTTTGATTAATTCATCACGATATTGAGCCGCTTCTATGAAATTTAATTTTTTGGCTGCTTCGTGCATGAGTTTACGTGTACGTTCTATACTTTTTTCCAATTGTGCGCGTGACATGTAATTTACTATCGGATCTGCAGCTATGCTATGGTATTCTGGTTCTTCATAAGTCTTGACTTTTTCTTTTGCAGGCGATTCCGTAGTGTTGAGTAGTGCTGTCTGTCGTGATTTTTGTATTTGTTTGGGTGTTATACCATGTGCTTTATTAAAGGCTAACTGTTTTGCGCGACGACGATTGGTCTCGTCTATTGTTTGTTGCATACTGTCTGTTACTTTGTCAGCATACATGATAACTTTCCCATTAATATTTCGAGCTGCTCGTCCGGCTGTTTGTGTTAACGAACGGTGACTACGTAAGAAACCCTCTTTATCTGCATCCAAAATGGCTACTAAAGAGACTTCGGGCAAATCCAAGCCTTCGCGTAGAAGATTGACTCCTATCAAGACATCATATAAGCCCTGTCGTAAATCATCCATTATTCTGACCCGCTCTAGGGTATCCACATCACTGTGGATGTAGTTACAACGAATGTTATTACGAAGCAGATAATCGGTTAATTCTTCAGCCATACGCTTGGTAAGGGTGGTAACCAAGACACGTTCATTGACTTCAACACGTTGCTGGATTTCTTCCATCAAATCATCAATTTGATTGAGGCTAGGTCTGATTTCTATTACAGGATCTAATAAACCTGTGGGGCGTATAACCTGTTCTACAACGATACCTTCACTTTTAATCAGTTCATAATCGGCAGGTGTAGCACTGACGTAGATAACTTGTTTGGCTAATTCTTCAAACTCTTCAAATTTTAAAGGACGATTATCGAGAGCGGCAGGTAGCCGGAATCCGTATTCTACCAAATTGACCTTGCGGGCATAATCGCCACCATACATAGCTCGTATTTGAGGTATACTTACATGACTTTCGTCAATGACAATTAAAAAATCATCAGGAAAAAAATCCAATAGGCAGTAAGGGCGTGTTCCTGCTTCTCGACCATCAAAATAGCGCGAGTAGTTTTCTATGCCGGAACAATGTCCAAGTTCACGGATCATCTCCATGTCATAGGTGACGCGTTCATAGAGTCGTTTCGCTTCAAGCGACTTACCAACGTCCTTAAAAAAGTTCACTTGTTTGGTCAAATCATCTTCAATTTGATGTATTGCCTGCAAGGTGCTTTCCTTAGTGGTCATAAAAAGATTCGCCGGATAGATGTGATATTCATCGTAACTCATAATACGATGTCCATTGATAGGGTCTATTTCTTCGATGGCATCAATCTCGTCATCCCAAAACACAACCCGTAGCAAGTTATCCGTATAAGCTAAAAAAATGTCTACAGAGTCTCCTTTTACACGAAAGTTTCCCCGGTTGAGATCGATATCGTTACGAACATATAAACTGTCTACTAACTTTCTGAGAAAGACATTCCGTTCAAGTTTTTTCCCTTTTTGGACGGTGATGACGTTGTTGTAGAAATCTGCAGGATTTCCCATGCCGTAGATACAAGATACAGAAGACACAACCACAACGTCTTTTCGCCCGGACAATAAGGCAGAGGTGGCGGCAAGTCGGAGTTTATCTATTTCATCATTGATAGCAAGATCTTTTTCAATATAGGTATCTGTCGAAGGCAAATACGCCTCCGGCTGATAATAATCATAGTAAGAAACGTAATATTCAACAGCATTATTGGGAAAGAAACTTTTGAATTCGCCGTATAGCTGGGCTGCTAACGTTTTATTATGACTTAATATCAGAGTCGGTTTATTTACATTCTTGATTACGTTTGCAATTGTAAATGTTTTACCTGATCCAGTGACTCCCAATAATGTTTGTGTGGGCATACCACGAAGTACTCCTTCCGTCAGTTGGGCAATTGCTTCAGGCTGGTCTCCAGTAGGCTTATAATCAGACACTAACTCGAAATTCATAACCATGTGTAATTAGGATTGTAAAAGTACACAATATATTTAGAGTAAGCAAAATTTTAAGTTAGAACTCCAGCAACTTAAAAAAACCAAATATTCATTGTATTATTCGGGGCTTCTCTATACCTTTGTGCATTATTTTAATATACAATGAAAAAGAATCTGTTGATAATAATTTTATTAGTTGCCGTTTGTGTCTTTTCATCGTGCGGTGACTATAATAAGGTTTTAAAGAGTCCGGATTATTCTTATCGTTACGAAGCAGCGAAAGAATATTTTACGAGTGGTAAATATACGCAGGCTTCAGTGATTCTGAATGATTTGATTACATTCATGAAAGGCACAGACAAGGCTGAAGAATCTTTATACATGTTGGCAATGTGTTATTATGGTCAACGAAGTTGGCTAGAAGCATCGAATACTTTCAAGAAGTATTACACAACGTATCCTCATGGAGAATATATAGAGTTGGCTCGGTTTTATTCTTGTCGCTCCCTTTATAATGATACACCAGAACCGCGTCTGGATCAGACTAGTACGTATGAAGCCATCAATGAAATCCAGTTATTTTGCGAATATTTTCCTGCCAGCAAATATAAAGACTTGGCTGAGGACATGATGGCTGAATTACAAGACAAATTAGTAGACAAAGAATATTTGTCGGCACTGCTATATTACAATTTAGGGAATTACCTGGGTAATAACTATCAGTCGTGCGTAATTACGGCGCAAAACGTTTTGCAAGATTTTCCTTACACTAAACGGCGTGAAGATCTTTCATTCCTGATTTTGCAAGCAAAATACAAAATGGCCACAGAATCAGTACTTGAACGACAAGAAGAACGTTTTCGTGACGTGATAGATGAGTATTATGCGTTCAAAAATGAATTTCCCGAAAGTAAACATTTGAAAGATTTGGAACGGATGTTTAACCAAGCAAGTAAAGTTGTCAAAGATTAAAATATTTAGAAAAAGGATTATGGATTACAGAAAAACGAATGCACCTACTACTACGGTAACGCGTGATTTGATGGAATTATGTGAAAATACAGGTAATATTTACGAAACGGTTGCAATTATTGGTAAGCGTGCAAATCAAATAGCTGTAGAAATTAAGAACGATCTTTCTAAAAAGTTACAAGAGTTTGCTTCATATAGCGACAGCATGGACGAAGTTTCCGAAAACCGAGAGCAAACCGAGATTTCCCGTTATTATGAGAAACTGCCGAAACCAACCCTGATGGCCACGCAAGAATACATCGAAAGTAAAGTATATTACAAAAATCCGGCAAAAGAGAAAGAAAAATTGTAATAGAGACTTCACGCAAAACATTATGATTCAACGAATACAGAGTATCTATTTGTTACTGGTCGTTGCTTTGCAGATCGTAACATTATGTTTGCCTGTAGGAATGTTTGTAACGCGAACAGAAGTATGGTCGTTCTACAATTACGGGCTGATTAATGCTGAAGCCACAACAACCGACAATTCATGCTGGGGAATGTTTGCCCTGATGCTGTTGTCTTCAATAGTTGCTTTTGGGACGATTTTTTTGTATAAAAACCGCAAATTGCAAGTCCGACTTACAATCTTCAATATGCTTGTAATAATTGGTTGGTATGTTGTTTTTTATGCTTTCATGATCGGCTATAAAGAGATGTTGGATGATATGCTGTTCTTCAATACGAGTCTGACACTGGCTTTGCCAATTGTTAGCCTGATTTTGAATGCAATGGCAGTTAGAGCAATCCGTAAAGATGAGAAATTGGTGAGGGCTGCCGATCGTTTACGCTGATTCGGTAGACATCAATATGCAAATAAGATTAGAAGAGCACGAATAACGCAACTGTGTGTCTGCGTTATTTGTTTTTTTGTTGAAAGCCGACCGCTCGGTACGTTGTGGCAGATTCGTTATGGAATCTGAGGATAGGGTGATTGGTGGATGGCTCTGAAATGTTGGTTGACCGTAGCCGGTCAGCGTGTTGACCATACGTGTCGATTGCATGGATTGGCTGTAGTCAATAGACTGCCGGAAGAAATGAGCAAAACCTTCTATTTTCATCTTTTGTGTTTATCTTCTGGAAAAAGTGTATTTGACTTTATTCTCTTTCCGTAAAAAAGTCGCATCTTTGCAACATGAATTGGTGGAATTATTATTTATTGGAACAATTCTCTTTATTAGAGTTCATTATAAAAGGTTTTATTATTGGAGTGGTTGTGTCGGCGCCCATGGGGCCGGTCGGCATATTGTGCATTCAGCGAACCTTGAATAAAGGGCGTTGGTATGGTTTTGTCACCGGATTGGGTGCAGCATTGAGCGACATTATTTACAGTCTGATAACCGGTTATGGTATGAGCTTTGTTTACGAATTTCTCCAACGACCTTCCAATATATTTTATTTGCAACTGATAGGTAGTGTGATGCTTTGCTTATTTGGGATTTATACCTTTCGTAGCAATCCGGTGCATGCACTACGACCGGTCTCTCATAAAAAAGGAACACTGATTCATAATTTCGTAACAGCCTTTTTTGTTACGTTCTCCAATCCGTTGATTATTTTCCTGTTTGTTGGCTTTTTTGCCCGTTTCTCTTTCGTGTTGCCCGGTATTCCCGTTTACGAACAGACATTGGGTTATCTGTCAATCCTTTGCGGAGCTGTGTGCTGGTGGTTTGGCATTACATATTTTGTAAACAAGGTACGTACACGTTTCAATTTACGAGGCATTTGGGTGCTCAATCGCGTGATCGGCGGCATTGTTATAGTGGCATCTTTGGCAGGTTTCTTTTATACCCTGTTGGGTGGTAAGTCTATTTATGTCTGTTAGTCATTATGTATATATCCCACCAATTAAAAGAACAGAACATAGCCGAATATCTGTTGTATATGTGGCAGATTGAAGATGTGATTCGTGCGTGCGGACTAAACATTGATCGCATAAAAGCTTGCATGATTGATACGGTCAGGGAAATGACGGACGAACAGAAGCAGGCTACGCTTAGTTGGTATGGAGAATTGATAGACATGATGCATCAAGAAGGCGTAACCTCGTCAGGCCATTTGCAGATTAACAAAAACATCATAGTTTGGCTTACGGATTTGCATTTGCGTTTGCTGGCTTCTCCAAAATTTCCGGAATATAGCGCGCAATATTATAAGGTGTTGCCTTATATTGTGGAAATACGAGCTAAAGGTGGCAAGAAAGAATTACCTGAAGTGGAGAATTGTTTTGATATGCTTTATGGGGTAATGTTGTTACGTGTACAACACAAACCGCTCAGTGAAGCAACCGAACAGGCGACAAAAGAAGTGTCACGCTTTATTGCTATGCTGGCGGCATATTATAAAAAAGATAAACAGGGCGAGTTGGAAGAGTGATAGAGAAATAATTAAAAAATGAAACCAATGAAATATATATTGTTAACCGGCTCCAATGGACAGTTGGGTAGTGAGATGCGACGTATGTCAGCCGAATATCCTCAATATCTGTATGATTTTACGGATGTTGACCAATTGGATATTTGCGATCAGGAAGCTGTCAAAGCTTTTATGGCAACGCACCCGATAGATTGCATTGTGAATTGTGCTGCATATACGGCGGTCGATAAAGCAGAAGAAGATACGGTGTTGTGTGATAAGCTGAATGCGATGGCTCCCGGTTATCTGGCAGAAGCTGCTCAAGCCTGCGGTGCGGCCTTTATTCAAGTGTCTACGGACTATGTGTTTGATGGAAAGTCGCATACACCATATATAGAACAAGACGAACCTTGTCCCAATACAGTGTATGGCCGGACAAAATTGAAAGGAGAACAAGAGGCGTTGGCACGTTGTGAGCGTACGATGGTGATTCGCACGTCGTGGTTATATTCTACATTTGGCAATAACTTTGTAAAAACCATGTTAAGGTTGGGACGTGAGCGTGAAGAACTGGGGGTTGTTTTTGACCAAATTGGTACGCCGACCTATGCACGCGATTTGGCCAGAGCTATTTATATAGCTATCGAAAAAGGTATAGTTCCCGGCATTTATCATTTTAGCAACGAAGGTGTGTGTAGTTGGTATGATTTTACGAAAGCGATTCATAGGCTGGCCGGTATTGAGAGATGCAAGGTGCATCCGCTTCATACGAGTGAATATCCTAGTAAAGCGTGTCGTCCGCCTTATTCGGTGCTCGATAAGACAAAGATAAAGAAAACTTATGGCATAGAGATTCCTCATTGGGAAGAATCTTTAGAAGCCTGTTTGCGTGAATTGTAATCTATGTTATTCTTGAGCTTTTTATGGATAAAGGTTTAAGAAAATGCTAACAGAGACTTTATATGGTGAATCAAGAAATAGGAAGGAGACGTACTTTTGCAATTATTGCCCATCCGGATGCTGGTAAGACGTCTTTGACAGAAAAGTTGTTGTTATTTGGCGGGCAGATTCAGGTGGCTGGAGCCGTTAAGTCTAATAAGATAAAGAAAACGGCAACTTCAGATTGGATGGATATAGAGAAACAGCGTGGAATTTCAGTGACGACTTCCGTAATGGAATTTGATTATCAAGGATATAAGATTAATATTCTGGATACGCCCGGCCATCAAGATTTTGCTGAAGACACTTATCGTACGCTGACAGCTGTGGACAGCGTGATTATTGTGATTGATGGAGCTAAAGGTGTAGAGACACAGACTCGTAAATTAATGGATGTGTGTCGGATGAGAAATACGCCGGTGATTATTTTTGTTAACAAGATGGATAGGGAAGGTAAAGACCCGTTTGACTTGTTAGACGAGTTGGAAGAAGAATTACACATTGCTGTTCGTCCGCTTTCGTGGCCAATCGATCAAGGCCAACGCTTTAAAGGAGTATATAATATATATGAGCAAAATCTGAACTTGTTTCAGCCTTCCAAGCAAGTGGTTACGGAAAAAGTGGAAGTCGACATTCATACATCGGAATTAGACGAGCATATCGGGACATCCTTGGCTGAGAAGTTACGTAGCGATTTGGAACTGATAGAAGGCGTGTATCCGAAGTTCTCGGTAGATGATTATTTGAAAGGGGAACTGGCTCCGGTGTTTTTCGGTTCGGCATTGAATAATTTTGGTGTGCAAGAATTGCTCAATTGTTTTGTGAAGATTGCTCCTAGTCCACGTCCGGTACAGGCAGAAGAACGTACGGTCAATCCGGAAGAGCCCAAATTCACCGGATTTATATTTAAGATAACGGCAAATATCGATCCGAATCATCGTTCTTGTGTCGCTTTCTGTAAAGTCTGCTCTGGAAAGTTTGTAAGAAATGTTCCATATTTGCATGTTCGACACAATAAAACATTGCGTTTTTCTTCTCCGACTCAATTTATGGCACAGCGTAAGACGACGGTCGATGAGGCTTGGGCTGGCGATATCATCGGCTTGCCCGACAACGGAACGTTTAAGATTGGTGACACGTTGACCGAAGGAGAGAATCTGCATTTCAAAGGTTTGCCTAGTTTTTCTCCGGAGATGTTCAAATACATCGAAAATGCAGATCCGATGAAAGCCAAACAACTAAACAAGGGGATTGACCAGTTGATGGACGAGGGCGTTGCACAGTTGTTTGTTAATCAGTTTAACGGTCGAAAAATTATTGGTACGGTGGGACAGTTGCAGTTTGAAGTCATTCAATATCGTCTGGAAAATGAATATAATGCAAAATGTTGTTGGGAACCGCTCAGTTTGTATAAAGCATGTTGGATAGAAAGCGATGATCTCGCAGAGCTGGAGGCTTTTAAGAAACGAAAATACCAATATATGGCGAGAGACCGTGATGGGCGAGATGTCTTTTTAGCAGATAGCAATTACGTTTTGCAGATGGCTCAGATGGATTTTAAGCATATAAAGTTCCATTTTACCAGTGAGTTTTAAAGATTTAATTAAGTGAGAAACCTGTTGTGACTTGTAATGGTTTCTCACTTTTTTCTTCCGGAATACCGACAAATGGTTAGCCTGATTCAGGTATTTTGATTCCCCGAAAACCATTATTTCTAGGTATTTCAAAAGGTTAGGAATTTCCTTTATTTTGCAATGTACAAATTCAATACATTTAGAACATATGAAAAAAATAGGAATTTTCTATGGTTCCTCTACAGGAACTACGGCGGAAGTAGCGAATACAATAGCTTTAAAATTAGGTGTAGATGCTGCTGACGTACATGATGTGGCTCAGATTACTCCTGATTTAGTAAAAGCTTACGATTTATTGATTCTCGGAACATCTACATGGGGTGACGGCGAATTGCAAGATGATTGGTATGATGGCATAAAAGTGCTGAAAGATTCTGATCTGCAAGGAAAAGAAGTTGCTTTGTTTGGATGTGGAGATTCGGAATCGTATTGTGATACATTTTGCGACGGCATAGGTTTGTTGTATGAAGATTTGAAAGGTTCCGGATGCAAAATTATTGGTAATCGAGTAGATCCGAGTGATTACAATTATTCGTCTTCTGTAGCTGTCATAGACGGTGTCTTTGTCGGATTGCCTTTGGATGAGATCAATGAGTCGAGTAAGACAGAGGCACGCATAGATGATTGGGTAAAAGATTTAAAATAGTAATCTATATAAAAAAACAACATTGCACAATGACCACAACTAGCATAGGTCTTTTAGAAACAGGCATAAATCCGTCAGAAGTGAAAGTATTCCTGAACCATATTTATGAATATAAGAAAGGAGTCCGTCACATGGTGCTTTATACCACTAACCGGAAATATGAGAAGTTTGCCGTTAAGCGGTTGAATAGTCAGCATATAGACTACTGCATTCAGGACATTGATCAACATCGGATCAATTTATTCTTTGGACGTTCTGAGTGCATACGGGCTGTACGTCGTATGGCTACACGTCCGCTTAATGAACTTACGCCGGAAGAAGATTTTATTTTAGGTGCTATGCTGGGATATGATATTTGTGTGCAATGTAAACGTTATTGTGAACGAAAAGAAATAGGCCAAGGTTAATTTATAATTTGGTATAATTATTATTTGGTAGGTCATCGGTTATGGCAAATTGGTCAGAACCGATGATTTTTTGTATATCATTGATTGATAAAACAAATATCTTTTTACTTTTGCATATAAACGGATAGGGTAATATGAAAATAAATGTAAATGAAGATATCAAGCGAGCATGTGATGTACTTGCCAAAGGGGGCATAATTCTATATCCGACAGATACGCTGTGGGGAATTGGTTGTGATGCGACTAATGAAGAAGCCGTACGACGGGTGTATGAAATAAAACAGCGTACCGACAGCAAGGCGATGTTAGTGTTGGTTGATTCAGAAGCCAAGGTGGAATTTTATGTTAAAGATGTTCCAATGATAGCCTGGGATTTGATAGAATTGTCGGAAAAACCATTGACTGTTATTTACGATGGCGCACGCAATTTGGCTCATAATCTGATTGCAGAAGATGGGAGCGTGGGTATTCGCGTGACTCGAGAACCGTTTTCAAAGCAATTGTGTTTTCGCTTTAAGAAGGCGATAGTTTCCACTTCGGCTAATATTAGCGGACAACCTGCTCCGGTTGTGTTTCGTGATATATCGGACGAAATCAAGCAAGCAGTTGACTATATTGTAGAGAACCGTAGAAATGAGAAAGGGCATCCTAAACCTTCGAGTATTATTAAGTTAGGTGCAGACAATACAATAAAAATCATTCGCAAATAGGTTGCTAATAGGAATTTGTGGATATGGAAATATCAGTGGACAAGAATGAAACCTGGCTGAGACGTTTTCTTAAATGGCGAGAACGGCATATCAGTGAAAAGCATTTTGTTTTAATACTGAGCTTTTTAGTCGGTGTCTTTACGACATTGGCTGTTTGGGTGTTGAAATTCCTGATTCACCAAATAGAGTATTTTCTGACAAACAATTTTGATGTGACGGGAGCTAACGGATTATATCTGTTGTATCCGGTTATCGGTATTTTTCTTACAGGATTGTTCGTACGTAATATCGTACGTGATGATATCAGTCATGGAGTTACTAAAATCTTGTATGCAATTTCGCGTCGTCAGAGTCGTATCAAGAAACATAATGTATGGTCATCGGTATTAGCCAGCGCTATTACAATTGGTTTTGGCGGTTCGGTAGGAGCTGAAGCTCCCATTGTGTTAACAGGTTCAGCTATCGGATCCAATTTAGGGCGTGTTTTTAAGATGGACCATAGGACACTTATGCTATTGGTTGGATGTGGAGCAGCTGGAGCTGTAGCTGGCATCTTTAAAGCTCCAATAGCGGGATTGGTCTTTACCTTGGAAGTCTTGATGATTGATTTGACAATGGCTTATTTGTTGCCATTACTGATATCTTGCGTAACAGCTACAACGCTGTCATACATAACAACAGGATTTGACTCTATGTTTCACTTTAGCCTGGATAATCCATTTGTTGTTGACCGTATTCCTTATGCGATATTGCTGGGGATTGCCTGCGGACTGGTCTCGCTGTACTTTATCCGTACGATGAGTGCTATAGAGGAAGTCTTTCGTAAGTATAATAATCCGTATATCAAATTAGCTATAGGTGGAATAACGCTGAGTGTGTTGATTTTCTTGTTTCCACCGCTTTATGGTGAAGGATATTCTACTATCGAGTTGCTGTTGAATGGAGAAGCTGTTGCTGATTGGAAACAAGTGCTTGATAATTCATTTTTTTACGGACATGACAATTTGTTGTTACTTTACTTGTTTTTGATTGTGTTATTTAAGGTCATTGCATCGAGCGCAACTAATGGAGGTGGTGGTTGTGGAGGTATTTTTGCCCCGAGTCTGTTTTTGGGATGCATAACAGGTTTTATTTTTGCTTATTTTTGCAATCAATTTGATTTTGGTCCCTATATTCCGGAGAAGAATTTTGCTTTGTTAGGGATGGCTGGTTTAATGTCTGGAGTTATGCATGCACCTTTAACCGGTATTTTTTTGATTGCTGAATTAACCGGTGGGTATGATTTATTATTGCCATTAATGATGGTCTCCGTCAGCGCCTATTTAACGATTATAATCTTTGAACCTCACAGCATTTACTCTATGCGGCTGGCTAAAAAAGGAGAGTTGCTTACACATCATAAAGATAAAGCTGTCTTGACACTGATGAATGTGGAGAACGTTATCGAGACAAATTTTGAACCGGTATTGCCTGAGCTGGATTTAGGCCGAATGGTACAAGTTATTTCAAAAGCTAAACGCAATGTTTTTCCGGTGGTCGATGGGAAAGGTGTTCTTTTGGGAATTGTACTACTTGATGATATTCGTAATATTATGTTTCGTCAGGAACTTTACCATCGTTTTCGGGTGGAAAGATTTATGGTTTCTCCACCGGATAAAATCTTGATAACTGATTCTATGGATATTGTGATGCGTAAGTTTGACAATACGCAAGCGTGGAATTTGCCTGTTGTTGATGAGGAAGGTAAGTATTTAGGTTTTATATCAAAATCGAAGATTTTTAATAGTTACCGTCAGGTATTAGTAGAGTTTTCTGCAGATTAATAAGTGAATAGAATAATGGAAATGAAAGATTTGCGAATTGTGTATATGGGTACCCCGGAATTTGCCGTAGAGAGCTTACGCTGTTTGGTAGAGGGCGGTTACAATGTGGTAGGAGTGGTTACAATGCCGGATAAGCCTGTGGGCAGGCATGGCAGTGTGTTACAATCTAGTCCGGTAAAAGTGTATGCACAAGCACATAGTTTGAAGATTCTGCAGCCAGAACGTTTGAAAGATGAGCATTTCATAAAGGAACTGCGTGATTTGAGAGCAGATCTTCAGATTGTTGTCGCATTTCGGATGTTACCGGAGATTGTCTGGAGTATGCCTCGTTTAGGCACTTTTAATCTTCATGCTTCTTTATTACCTCAGTATCGGGGTGCTGCGCCGATTAATTGGGCAGTAATTAACGGTGAAACAGTGACCGGTGTAACAACTTTCTTTCTGAAACATGAAATCGATACAGGAGAAATTATTAAGCAAGTATGCGTTCCAATAGCTGAAACGGATAACGTAGGGATGGTGCATGACAAATTAATGAGTATAGGCGGGCAATTGGTAATAGAAACGGTTGATGCTATTTTAACAGGGACTGTAAAATCTATCTCCCAAGAAGAATTGATGCAAGCAGGTGAACTTCATCATGCCCCTAAGATATTTAGAGAAACTTGTCGTATAGATTGGACAAAACCGGCAAAACAAGTTTACGATTTCGTACGTGGACTTTCTCCGTATCCTGCTGCATGGACAGAATTGTGTCAACCGGATGGAAAGGCTCAAGTATTGAAGGTTTATGAAGTAGAAAAAATCTTATCTAATCAGGATAAGAAGGTTGGTAAAATGGTTACAGATGGTAGGACATTTCTTCGGGTAGCAGTCATAGATGGATATATAGGCCTGAAAAGTGTTCAGTTAGCAGGAAAAAAACGAATGAATATAGAAGATTTTTTAAGAGGATATAGATTACCAACGGAGTTTTTTGTGCGGTAAGTATTTTATATATTAGGCGCAGGGCTAAGTAGAAAAAAGAACAGAAAAAGCGTCTTGTCATCTCGACAAAACGCTTTTTGGTTTTCATCTCTGATGAGAGATTTCAACCTAATAATAGTTTAGTTAGTGAAAGAGAGTGTTATAAACACATTAGCTAAGTTAGCTAATTTTTGTGTCAGAAAAGCTTGCAGTTTCTGATATTTGGTGTTCTTTGTTATTATTAACGTTTAAATCAACTTCTTGAGATACTACAGTTCCGTTACCTTCGTTTGTAATAATTTTCAGTTTTAATGTGTTTCCCTCTGTATATCCCGGTATACTACTCAAGGGGAAAGCAACCCATCCAAATTGTTTATATTTTTCTTGATCTTCTTCACGATTATGACGCAATTCCACGGTTAGGATACCCTCTGCATCTGGTTCTGCATCTTCTTCAGCTACCAAATTGATAAAGTGGGCAATGTTGGGATTGCTTCTGTATATGCAGAATTGAAGATTGATATGTTTATCACTGACAAAAGCTCCGCTTAATGAAATAGGGTCTTGACCAATGCTGTCTTGCTTGAACTCTATTTCTTCTTTAGTATATACGGAATTTTCTTCATTGGGCATGAGATACACAGGCTTGGTTAGAACTCGATAGAGTGTATAAAGTTCAATGGGAAATGCTGTACTTGTTCTGGAATTTGGCGATTCTTTATAATTGAAGGTGGCAATAACACGTTGGCCATCTTTTTTACTATTGGCGGCTGTCAATAGAATGGTGTTGTCTAGTATTAACAGACCAGCATTGTCACTGTCGAGTAACCATTGCTCGTCATCATTGACAACGGTGGCCATATCTACCAGATAAGAGAATGAGATCACTTTATCATCATCGTCGTCACATGCAATAAAGGCAGGAAGCATAAATACCCATGCTAATCTAAAAAATAGTCTAGTTAGTTTCATAATTCAATATTCTATTTGTGTTAGTATTCGCATTTGTCCTTCTTTTTTGTTTGATAAATGTGCAGATTACGGATATACTGCATCTATCTATGTTAAAGAGTGTTGGCTAAAAAAAGTCTCTAGTTGGATGCAGTATTTTTGTATCCACATCATTTATTTATATATATTATAAGTATAAGCAAGCACGTGTGTCAGAAGTTAGAAGAAAAAGAATTGGTCAGATTATGTCAGCAGGGTGATAACATAGCTCGTAAGCAATTGTATGAGCAATATGCTGATATGCTGATGACTGTTTGTATGCGATATGGAAGCGACAGAGATGAAGCACAAGATCTTTTGCATGATGGTTTTCTGAAAGTGTTTCGTTCTATCGATCGGTTTGAATACAAAGGTGAAGGTTCTCTTCGAGCTTGGCTGACACGGGTGATGATTAATTGCGTTTTGGGCTACTTGCGAAAAAAAAGTACGTTAGTAGAACAACCTTTAGGAGATTGGTATGGCGATGCGGAGGAAGATAACGACGATGAAGGTAGTGTGGAACAAATACTTCCTGAAGTCATCATGAAATTTATTCGTGAATTACCAGTTGGTTATCGGACAGTATTTAACCTATATGTGTTTGAAGGGAAGTCTCATAAAGAGATTGCTTCGCTTCTGAAAATAACAGAGCACACCTCGTCGTCGCAGTTCTTTAGGGCGAAGAGGCTATTGAAGAAAAAGATTGCAGACTACCAAAGACAATGATAGATAATGAAAAAAGAAGATAAATGGATTAATAGTATTAAACGTCGGCTGGATGGATATACAGAGCCGGCTCCGGAACAATTATGGAGCCAGTTGGAGCGTGAGCTTTCTACACCTAAGATTGTTCCGTTTTATCGACGTTTTCATTGGATTGCTGCCGGGGTGGTGATACTGTTGGTGTCATCGGTTACAATGTGGTGGATAAGTACTACTACGGCCTATGATCCTTTAGATGAAGTCGCAGAACAGTTTACACGACTTGATTCTCCGCTGTCGACTATCGAAAAATCTGTAGCAGCTTCGGATTCTCTGTATGAAGAAATATCAGACCGGTTACCAAAGATAAAACCACAAATGGCAAAGGTAAACAATGACGAACTGCCACATGTAAAAGTGGCAGTTGTAGAAGAACAACATATTGATAATGTAACGAATATGGATGAACATTCTACCTCCGTGGATATGAAAGAGAAACAGATAGAGTCTGTAGAAAATGGACGAGAAGAAGAGAATAATGAATTTGTTTTGCCTGTTTCTGATCGGTCTATGTATCGACAGCAATCTTTTAATATGGATAATAAGGGTTCTCATATGGTTACGACAGCTAAGAAGCATGTTGAATTTGGCCTCTCGTTTGGGAATTCTCCGTTATCCGCAAACAATGAAACATTAGGATATAAAGATTTTGCATCCAATACACAAGAAATTTTGTTGTTACGCTCAGTTTCCGGAATAACTGTTATGATGATGAACGAGTCTGTGTTGGATGATAAAAGTGTTTATGCTTATACACAGGTGTTGTCGCGTAATATAAACAATGATGTACGTTCACACTCCAGTCATAAAATGCCGGTAACTGTTGCAGCAACCATTCGTTGGCATTTGACGGATCGTTGGTCAATCGAAACGGGTTTAATGTATACTCAATTAGTTTCAGAAATAAAATCGGGCACAACTTCAAATTATTATGAAATCGATCAGAAACTACATTATTTAGGCATTCCAATAAAAGGAAATTACCGTTTATGGGAGAATAAATGGTTTTCAGTATATGTTTCGGCCGGTGGAGCTGTAGAAAAAAGTATATCAGGGAAACTGACCACCCGTTACACTTTAGAAAGCGGAGAAACGCAAAAAGAGGAGCAAGATTTGAATGTAAAAGAATTGCAATGGTCTGTTTCTACGGCAGTTGGGGCACAGTTGAAACTGACTGAACATCTGGGTATTTACGTAGAGCCGGGTGTTAACTATTATTTTAAAGATGGTAGTGGGGTAGAAACAATCCGTAAAGAATATCCTTTGAATTTCAATTTACAAACGGGTATTCGTTTTTCTTATTAAAGAATACGGTAAAAATAAGAAACTATCTGGTTTGGAGTAAAAAGCTTTTCGTTTCATTGGCAAAAGAAAAGTTTCAGATGCTGAATGAAGCCAATGAAGTGTTGAGCGATTCGGAAAAACGCAAGAAATACGCCACTTAAAAAAACGAATTGCGATTTTATCAATAATGGGCTGTATATTTTTGTAAAAGCATTCTAACATGTATTTTTGCAAAATAAAAAACGCTTTAGATATGGC
This sequence comes from uncultured Bacteroides sp., assembly GCA_964514145.1. Lineage (GTDB taxonomy): Bacteria > Bacteroidota > Bacteroidia > Bacteroidales > Bacteroidaceae > Phocaeicola_A. The sequence continues at coordinate 2,189 of CAZEPM010000019.1, read as the reverse complement.
TACATGTAAAATCGCACCATCTTTATTGGCTGCCAACTTTGCTAATTTGCAAGCTGATATCGAGATGATAAATCGAAGTGAGGCAGATTGGCTTCATTTGGATGTGATGGATGGCGTGTTTGTGCCTAATATTTCATTTGGATTTCCGGTATTGAAATATGTGACCAAACTCTCAACCAAACCGTTGGATGTGCATTTGATGGTTGTTAATCCGGGAAAATTCATACATGAGGTGCAAGCATTGGGCGCATATATGATGAATGTGCATTATGAAGCATGTACGCATCTGCATCGTACGATTCAGCAGATTAAGGAGGCTGGCATGAAAGCGGCCGTAACGTTAAATCCGGCCACACCTGTTTCGTTGCTGACCGAAGTCATTGCAGATCTCGATATGGTGTTGCTTATGAGTGTAAATCCTGGTTTTGGAGGGCAAAATTTTATTCCAAATACGCTGAAGAAGATTAAAGACTTGCGTCGGTTAATCTGTGAGACAGGGTCACATGCGTTGATAGAGGTTGACGGTGGCGTAAATCTGCAGACCGCAAAAGAGTTAGTGAAAGCCGGGGCAGATGTGTTAGTTGCCGGAAGTGCGATTTTTGGTGCGGATCATCCGGAAAAAATGATTCAGCAACTGAGGAATAGTTAGATTGATGTGTTGAGTTCTGTTGAATGGTGGGATAAATATCCTTTTCTCAGATTCGTCATTCCATTGATTGCCGGTATCATCTGTGGAGATATCGGATTGGGAAATTATATAGGGATATTTGCTGCTGGCTTGGCAGCAAGTATCCTTTTTTTGTTTTTATCTGCATTTCGTTGTTCTACTCAGGCTTATAGTCTGCGTTGGGTCTATGGCATAGTCTTGTATGGCACATTGTTTGCTGCCGGAGTTTGTTCGATAGGCTATCATAAACAGCAAGTAAAAGTAGCGTGGAGTAATGAGCGGATGGCTTATCGGGCAGTGGTTTCCGGCTTGACAGAAGAACGAGCACGTTCCTGGATGGTTCCGGTAGAAGTTAATGGTAAGCAGGTCTTGCTCTATTTGCCCAAAGATTCTTTGTCACAGGCGTGGCGCTGTGGAGATGAAATCTTGTTTTATGCCCGCATCTACCCACCATTGAATCGTGGAAAAGCTGAAGATTTTGACTATGCCCGATATTTGGAATGTAAAGGGATTAGCGGGACAGCCTATGCCGGCAATGGCTATTGGAAACGTGGAAGCCACGTTTATTCGCCTACGTGGAAGCAATATGCTTTGATGGCTCGTGAACAATTGGTCTCGATTTATCGGGAGTGGGGATTGGAAGGCGACGAACTGGCTGTGATTTCAGCTTTGACTCTAGGCGATAAAAGTTTTATTGATGAAGAATTAAAGACGGCATATTCCATCTCCGGTGCCAGTCATATTCTTGCATTGTCTGGTTTGCATTTGGGCATTGTTTATGCATTCATAAGTCTGCTGATCGGATTTCGACCTCGATACGGACACTCCAATGTGGTGCGCGGCAGTTGTCTGATTCTTTTTCTTTGGGCTTTTGCTTATCTGACAGGGCTATCCGGTTCCGTTGTCAGGGCTACCGTGATGTTTACCGTCATGGTTGTCGGACGTTGTTTGCATCGCAGTGGCAACACGCTCAACTCCTTGTCATTGGCCGCTTTTCTGATGTTGGCCTATAATCCTTACTATCTGTTTGATGTCGGCTTTCAGATGTCTTTTTCCGCAGTGGCCGGCATCGTTTTCTTTTTACCGTTATTTTATCGTTGGGTACCGCGTTCTCGTTATGCCGTTGTCCGATATGTGGTCGATGTTGTGTTGGTTTCGGTCGCAGCCCAGCTAGGTGTAGCCCCGTTAGTCGCTTATTATTTTGACAATTTCTCGGTTTACTTTCTGGTCACTAATCTGGTTGTCGTACCCTTGTCGTTTGTTTTGTTGTGTGGTAGCATTGTGTTGTGGGCCGTGTCGTGGTTGAGTGTACTCCATGGCTGGTTGCTGATAATCATAGAAAAGCTACTGTTATTGCTCAATACCGTTGTGCTTTCTATTGGTCAATGGCCTTTTAGTTCGCTTCGAGTAGAGGTCTCTATAGAGTTTGTCGTTGCTTTGTATGCTTGTTTCGGCTGTTTGCTGGTTTTTTTTTATTTGCGCACAGCGCGTTGTTTACAAGTCATGCTGGTTTCCGTTTGTT